>JASBTC010000374.1 GCA_030148625.1 Sphingobium sp.
GCGCCGCACAGCAGCAGCGTCGCCGTCATGGCCGAGTCCGCCAGCGGCATCGCCAGCAGGAACACCGCTGCGCTGGTCAGCCCGCCGGCCTGCATCGCCTTTCGTACCAGAGTCACGCCCACGCCGCGCCGGATCAGCGCATCGGCGCCCCATGCGGCGGCATTGGTCGCCAGGAACATGGTGACCCAAGGCGCGGCGGAAAGCAGGCCGGCCGCGGCAAGGCTGACGCCTTGGACCTCGCGCAGATAGAGCGGCGTCCAGGACAGCAGCACATAGATGCTCCAGCTCGTGCAGAAGGAATTGAAGACCAGCGCCCAGACCGGCGCGCTGGACAGGAACCGCTTCCACGGGATCGCCGCGCCCGCATCGTCGCTGGCATCATCCGCCGCGCTTCCGCCCGGCGGCGTGTCGACGACTGTCCGCAGCCAGATGAAGGCGTAAGCCAGGCCCAGCAGGCCGAATAGATAGAAGATCCAGGGCCAGCCCAAACGCGCCGCGATCCAGCCCGAGCTGACCAGCGCGATCAGCGTCCCGAGCGGAATGGCGCTGAACAGCAGCCCCACCGCGCGCGAGCGCTCCGCCTTGGGGATCCATGCGCCGAACAGCGCATAGGCGCCGGGGAACATGGCGGCTTCGCCGAGCCCCATCAGCACCCGCGCGGCGATCAGCAGTGCGAACGAGGCATGGGCGGCAAAGGGCGTGGCCAGCGTCATCGCCGACCACCAGAGCAGCGCGATCCCCAACATGCGGCGCGGCCCGAAACGCCGCGCGGCCCAGCCCGCCGGCACCTGACAGGCGAGATAGCCGATGAAGAAGGCCGACAGGACCGCACCGGTACGCGTCGCCGACCAGCCGAGTTCGGCCTGGAGGGGGATCACCGCCACGGAGATGCTGACGCGATCGAGATAGCAGATCAGCACCGCGACGAAGCTCAGCAGCACCATGGTGTGCCGGCGCGCCCAGCCGCTTTCGGAACCGGCGGGCGGGCTCACAGATCACGCCCCGCGAGCAGGCCGCCGTCGAGCGGGACGATCGCACCGTTGACGAAACGGGCCGCGTCGGAGGTGAGGAAGGCAGCGAGTTCAGCCACCTCCTCCGCCTGCGCCAGCCGGCCCAGCGGGCACTCCCGTTCCAGCGCCGCCGCCTTTGCGGGGTCGGCGGCGATGCTTTCCGCCGCCATCGGCGTGTCGACGCCGCCAGGAGCGATGGCGTTGACGCGAATGCCGAAGCGTCCCAGTTCCCATGCCAGCGCGCTGGTCAACCCGATCAGCCCATGCTTCGATGCGACATAGGCCACACGCCCCGGCAGCGCAGTCACGCCAGCCACCGACGCGATCGACAGGATCACCCCGCCGCCCCGCGCGCGCATGCCGCGCGCCACCGCCTGGGCGCAGAGGAACGCGCCGGTCAGGTTGACGCGCAACACCTCGTTCCAGCGTTCGAGGTCGAGATCGAGACATGCGCCGCGATCGCGGATGCCCGCATTGTTAACGAGGATCCCGATCGGCCCCAGCCGTTCCTCGACCGAGTCGACCAGCGCGTTTACGGCCGCTTCGTCGCCGACATCCGCGCGCCAGGACATGGCGTCTCCGCCATGCCCGACGATTTCGTGCGCGACATTTTCGGCTGCCCCGCCGTCGCGATCGACGACTGCGACGGGCGTGTCGCGCGCCAGACGATGCGCGATCGCGCGACCGATGCCGCTGCCCGCCCCTGTCACCAGCGCGGCACATCCCGCCATCAGATCGGTCCGCTCGGCGCGATGCCGGGCGGCGGCAGCACGAAGCTCGGCCGCAGCACCAGATGGTGGCGATGCTCGGTCGCCCAGCCCAGCTCCATCGGCACGGTGAAATAGACCTTCAGACGCATGGCGTCGAACAGCCAGCGCTGAGCGACCTTGCGATAATCCTCCTCATATTTCGCGGCGACGTTGTAGCTTTCGGTCCCCTGGCCGTAGCGCGCCTCGAGCAGGGACCAGCCCGACGCCGTCTCGCCGCCGGCATCCACCTCGACCGTGTGGTTGTGCGTGAACTGCTTGAGCTGGGTCAGGCCGACGGCGCCGGTCAGCGTGGCATACCATCTGGCGATGTTGTCGCGACCGCGGCATGGCTCGTCGGAGGGATGCATATATCCCATGTCGACGATCGCATCCTCCGTGAACAGCCCGCCGATCTCGTCGAAGCGGCAATCGTTGATATAGAGATGATAGACGTTCTTGAGCGAACGGATGGCCTCGATATCCTCGAGCCGCTGGATGCGGCGGGCGAAGCTTTGGGTATCGTCTTGCAAGATGGCCTCCTGATCGCAAATCGGTCAGGGCGCGGACGCGCCCGAAGGTGGAACCGCCGCCGCGGGCGGCGGACATGGGGTGGTCGCGACCTCGATCGTCGCGCCCGAGACGCGCGTGGCGAAGGTCCGGATCGGCCGGCTCGCCGGAAAGCATCTGTGCCGCCCATCGCGTATGTCGAACGATGCCGCGTGGAAGGGACAGGTGATCTCCGTCCCCATTAACCGTCCGCCGGCCAGGGGTTTGCCGAGATGCGAGCAACGATTCTCGATCGCGTAATATTGCCCGCCGGCGTTGCAGATCAGCAGGTCGAGCGCGCCGACGTTGCGCGCGACGCAGCGTCCCGGTGCGATCTCTCCGATGCTGGCCACCGGGGCGAATTCGTGGAGCGGGCGGGGCACCGGACGGTCAGGCGTCGAGATAGCGATCGAGCTCGGCCAGGAAGTGCCGGATGCGGATCTCCTGCTCGCCCAGATTATATCCCTTGAACGATCGCGAATTCATGCCGCGCTGGACGGGCGGGATCAGCTCGCAATCCTGTGCGAGGATGAAGCCGGTCTCGGCCGGCGTCTTCGCATAGGTGATCGGCGGGCGTACCGTGCCGTCCCACCCCTCGGGCCCGAAGACATTCTGCCCCATGCTCGACAGCACGATCGGCTGGAAGTCGCGGTCGGCCGAAGGCAGGTTGAGCATGATGCTGCGCCAGATCGATTTCTGCGGATCGTCGGGGTCGGGACGGAATGTCTGGACCAGGCAGGATTCGCCCATGATGTTGAGCGTCACGTTCGGGAAGATCGCGTAATTCCAGTCGTCGACGATCTGGTCGTCGCTCAGCCGGTCGAAATGCTCCCAGCCCGCGCGCGCGGAGAGCCGCCGCTTCGCATCGACGATCGCGGCCTTGTATTCATGCCCCTTCAGGTCGGGCCATTGATCGGGGTCGCCGCAATATTGGCGCAGCGCCATCTTCAGCATCTCGTTGACCTCGTCCGGGTCGTCGAGCTTGTCGGGCGCATAGCCATAGGGAAGGATCATGCGGCTGACGCCCTTGGGGTAGACGTCATATTGGCAGAAATAGGTCTCCATCGAGCTGGCGAGCTCGGGATGGACCGTGTCGCCGTGATAGAATTCCAGAAACGCGTCCTGCAGCGTCTTCCAGTTGGCGTCGTAGAGATAGACGATATCCTCGAGTACGCGCATCTTTTCGAGGTGGAAGCCCGCGAGATGCTCGGGCAGAACGCCCAGGAAATCGATCAGCGGCGCGGCATCGTCGTCCATATTGACGAAGACCATTCCGGCCCATTGCTCGCAGCGCACCGGTGTCAGCCCGGTCGCCCGGGCCAGCGCCTCGGGTCGGAAGGTCTCGGGCTCCTTGATCGCGGCGAGCGTGCCATCGATGTTGAACGCCCATCCGTGGAAGGAGCAGCGGAAACAGTCGTTGGCTGTGCCGAAATCGCTCCGCACGATCTGGTTTCCGCGGTGCGGACAGACATTGTAGAATGCACGGATCGCGTCGTCGTCGCCGCGCACCACCACGAAGCTCTCATGCCCCAGATCGTATCGGAACCAGTCTCCCGCATTGGGAATGTCCGATGCGAAGCCGGCGAGCGTCCACGCCTTCGTCCACATCTTGTCCCATTCGCGTCCGGCCTCGGCCGGATCGAGATAGCGCCGCGGATCGATCAGCTCGGTGCCGTAATCGACATAGGGCATCTTCTCGGCAAGCGACCCAGGCGGCACCTGCGCATAGGAGCGGATGCCGACGCGATGATCGACGGGCGGCCGGACGGTCACGGGCTTGTTCATCGCACACTCCTCATTCGATCGTTCCCAGCACCGTGCCGATCTCATAGGTCTCGCCGGCGGGCTTCAGGATGCGAAGCGTGCCGCTTGCCGGCGCTTCGATCTCGGTGGTCGATTTATCGCTTTCCAGCGTGAACAGCGGCGTTCCGGCCTCGACGGCCGCGCCGTCGGCGGCGAGCCATTCGCTCAACTCTCCCTCGCTCATCGAAAAGCCCAGCTTGGGTATGAGGATCTCCACCGCCATCACCCGGCGTCCATCATGTGACGGACCGTGTCGGCGATCCTGGCGGCATCGGGCACATGCGCCGTCTCCAGCGGCTTGGAGAAAGGCACGGCGTTGAACGCGCCACCGAGCCGCCGGACCGGCGCCTTCAGCCGGCCGTGCAGGCGTTCGGATAAATGGGCCGCGATCTCCGCGCCGACCCCGAAATCGCGGACCGCCTCGTGCGCGATCACCGCGCGCCCGGTCCGCTCGACCGAGGCCAGGACGGTCGCCGCGTCATAGGGGGCGATCGTGCGCAGATCGACGACCTCGGCCGAGATGCCGCGTTCGGCGAGCATGTCCGCCGCGGCGAGCGCCTGAAGCACCATCGCGCTATAAGCGATCACTGTGACATCGCTTCCCGGACGGACGATATGCGCCCGGCCGAGCGGGATCCGCCCGCCCCGTTCGGGCGAGGGGCCCGACGCGAAATAGCCGCCCAGATTCTCGATGAAGAGGACGGGATCCTCGTCGTCGATCGCCGCCCGCAACAGGCCATAGGCGTCGGCGGGCGTGGCATAGCTCACCACCTTCATGCCCGCGACATGCGCGAACCAGGCCTCGAGATAGTCCGAATGCTGCCCGCCATTGCCGAAGCCCGCGCCCGTCATCGTGCGGATGACCATCGGCACATTGGTCTGGCCGCCCGACATGAAGCGCAGCTTGGCGGCATGGTTGACGATCATGTCCATCGCGACGGTCGTGAAGTTCATCAGCATGATTTCAGCCACCGGACGGAATCCGGCGATCGCGGCCCCGATCCCGGCGCCGATGATCGCCTGTTCCGAAATCGGCGTGGATCGGACGCGGGCATTGCCGAACGCGCCCGACAGCCCCTTGGTCACGCCGAGCACCCCGCCGCCCTCGGCATCCGCGATATCCTCGCCCAGCAGGATGACGTTGCCGTCATCGGCCAGCGCATCGTGGAGCGCCATGTTCAGCGCCTCCATCACCGTGACGGTCCCTGGCGCGGCGCTCATCGGGCGATCTCCATCTCACGGGCGGGCGGCGCGAACACGTCGCACGCGAGTTCGGTGGGGTCGGGCCAGTCGCTGGCGAGCGCGAAGGCCTCGGCCTCAGTCACTTCCTCACGCACCGCAGCCTCGATCGCGGCAAGCGCATCCTCGCTCGCATGGCCGTCGGCGATCAGCCGGTCGCGCAGGCGCGGCACCGGATCGGCGGCGCGCGCCTCCGCCAGTTCGGCGGCGGGGATATAGAAGCTGTCGTCGCCCAGCAGATGTCCTTCGAAGCGGAAGCTGTGCGCCTCGATCAATGTCGGTCCGCCGCCGCCGCGCGCGCGCGCCACCGCGATCCCGGCGGCGCGCCACATCGCGACCGCGTCGTTGCCGTCCACCGAGATCGACGGCATGCCATAGCCGCCGCCGCGCGCCGCGACGCTGCCGCCCGCGGTATAGGTCTCGAACTTCGAATGCTCGGCATAGCGGTTGTTCTGACAGACGAAGATCACGGGCAACGACCAGATCGCCGCGAGATTCAGCGATTCATGGAAGGCGCCGATATTCGACGCGCCATCGCCGAAATTCGCGATCGTCACGCGCGGTTCGCCGCGAAGCTGGACGGCCAGCGCCAGTCCGTTGGCGATCGGCATCGAGGATCCGACGATGCCCGTCGTCACCATCACCCCCGCATCGGGATAGGTGATGTGCATCGGGCCGCCCTTGCCCTTGCAGCTTCCCGTCGTCCGCCCTGCATATTCGGCCCAGATCAGCCGCGACGGCACGCCCTTGGCGAGCTGGTCGTGGATGCCGCGATAGATGGTGCAGACATAATCGGCGTCGGTCAGATGGACCGAGAGCGCCGAAGGAATGACCTCCTGCCCGCGGGGCGAATAATAGATCAGGTTGAGCCTGCCGGCCTTGGCCGCAGCCCGGATCATCTCGTCATTGGTCTTGATCAGCACCATGCGGCGATAGATCTCGACCAGGGTCGCGCTGTCCGGTCCATTGGCCGATGCGGCGTCGTGCGATGCCATGGTCATCCGGCCTCCACCTCACCAAGCGCCAGCCCCTGCGCGCGCAACGACACGCTGCCCTGCCAGACGGGATGGTGGCCGCGCGGATCGGCCGCATGCCGCCGGGGACCGCCGCGATCGTTCGCCGCGGCGCGATATTGCCCCGGGGTCATGCCGAAATGCCGGACGAATGCCTTGCTGAACGCGGATTCCGATTGATAGCCGATCGCTTCGGCGACGTTCGCGATCGAGGATCCCCGCGCGCGGATCATGTTCGACGCGAAACGCATCCGCGTCTTGAACAGGCAGTTGAGCGGCGTATCGCCGACCAGTTCGCGAAAGCGGACGGCAAAGGCGGAACGGCCCATGCCCACTTCGGTCGCGAGCGATTCCACCGTCCAGCTCCGCGCCGCTTCGGTTTCCATCAGCCTGATCGCGCGCAGCACCTTGGGATCGACGCCCGCTTGCCCCCATACCCGACCGCCGGGCGACTGCCCCTCGACATGGCGCGCGAGGATGATCAGCAGGATCTCGCTCGCGCGGCGGATCACGTCGTTCCTGCCGGCATCGTTGCCGCCGGCGGATCCTTCGCGCTCGATCAGGTCGAAGAGTATGGTGAGACCGGCAATGGCCTCGGCATCCTCGGCGGCAAGATGGAACAGGCGCGGAAAGGCATGCAGCGACTGATTGTCACGCAACGAGAGCGTGGCGACCAGCAATTCGCTCGTCCCCGAACCCGGCGGGCAACGCCCGCCCGCTGTTTCCAAAGGCAGCAGCGTCGCGCCACCGACGCGGACGATGCGGCCGCGCAGGCCCGCGGCATCGCCTTGTCGCCAGCCCTGCCCTGTGATCCCGGTCGTGCCGACGATGCTCCCGGCGGTCAGGCGGACGGGCTCGGACAGCAATTCGGGGCATTCGAACCAGCATTCGCCCTTACGAACCGCAACGATCTGGAGATCGTCGCCCGTCTGAATGCGCGTCGACCATGCGCCATTCTGGCGCAGGACTCTGTATACAGGATCTATAGTATCACCGAACGGTAGACCATTCACTGCGATATCCCTCCCACACGACCAAATTCGGACAGGCCGAACCAAGTCGATCGCGAACTTTCCGGTTCGCGTCATTCTGGAGATTGCTCTCCTATTATGGCTATGTTTTTGATGCCCCGCCCTGCGACGATATCGGAGACTTGAACGCCCCTCCATGACCACATCTATTGCCTGTGACTTGGTATCACTTGATGCGGCGATTGAGTGGTGCAAATATGCAAGACCGGATCAGCGATAATGCGGAGCCACTATGAGCGTCAGCAACTGGGACGATCTCCGCATCTTCATGGCGGCGGCCCGATCCGGATCCTTCACCCAGGCCGCGTCACGCCTCACCATGGACGCGAGCACGGTGGCGCGGCGGATCGCGCGGCTGGAAACGGCTCTGCGATCCACGCTGGTCGCGCGTTCGCCGCGCGGGCTGAAACTGACCGCAGCGGGCGCGCGCCTGTTCGATGCGAGCACCGCCGTCGAATCCGCGATGGAATCGACCGAGACGATCAACGAGCATGGATCGGTGCGCGGCACCGTCCGGATCAGTGCCTTCGAAGGGCTGGGTTCGGCGGTGGTGGCCCCGGCGATCCCGGCATTGATGGCCGCCCATCCCGGCCTGCGCATCGAGCTGATCGCCAATGCCGGCTTCCTTTCGCCCTCGATCCGCGAAGTCGATATCGGTATCAGCCTGAGCCCGCCCGACACGCCGCGCGTCACCGGTGAGTGCCTGGGCGATTGCGAACTGGGCCTGTACGCCTCTCAGGCGTTCCTGGACCGGCACGGGCCGATCGAGCGGATCGATCAACTCCTCGACCTGCCCTTTGTCGGATATATCGACGATCTGCTCTATCCGCCGGAGCTTCGCTATCTGCCCGACATCCATCCGGGCATCGTCCCGGCGATGACCAGTTCGTCGGTTCGCGCGCAGCTCGATATCATCCGCGCCGACGGCGCCGTCGGCGTGCTGCCCTGTTTCCTGGCGATGACCGCGGGCACCGACCTGAAGCGCGTGCTGCCGGCCGATATCCGCATCCGCCGCACCTTATGGATCGCCGCGCACAAGGATGTCGGAGAGACGACGCGCGTACGCGCGGTCTATCGCTGGCTCCACAAGCTGGTGCTCGACGATCCCGAGATCTTCATGCCCACCGTCGCCTGACGGGCCGGCACGACCTATCGCGCGGTGTAGCCGCCATCGACGGGCAGCGTCACGCCGGTGATCCAGCGCGCGTCGTCAGACGCCAGAAAGGCGATCGCCGCAGCGATATCGTCCGCTTCGATGAAGCCCGGCATGACGTGGCGATTGGCGCGAAACGCGCGCTCCGCCTCGGGATCGGCGGCATCGCGGATGATGCGTTCGATCAGCGGGGTCAGCACTTGTCCCGGCGCCACCGCATTCACCCGGATATGGTGGCGCGCATAATCGCAGGCGGCCGATCGCGTCAGCCCGACGATGCCGGTCTTGCTGTAGATATAGGCGGCGGCATCGGGTGCCGAGGCGACGAGCCCCGAAATCGACGCCGTGTTGACGATCGCGCCGCCGCCTTTGCCCAGCATTGCGCGGATACCGTATTTGAGAACGAGGAACATGCCCCGGCCGTTGACGCGGGCGACGCGATCCCAGCCGGCCGGCGACATTTCGTGCAGCGGCATCAGATCGCCGGTCACGCCGGCATTGTTGACGATCACGTCGACCCGGCCGAACCGGTCGAGCGCGGCGGCGAACGCGGTCTCCACCGCCCGCGCATCGCCGACGTCGAGCGATTGCGCATATGCACCGGGCAGTTCCCGCGCGACATCGTGCGCGCCGGTGGAATCGATATCGGCGACGATCACCGCCGCTCCCTCCCCGGCCAGCCGCCGTGCGGTCGCGGCGCCGATGCCCGATCCGCCGCCCGATATCCACGCGACCCTGCCCGCGAAACGCGCACCCGCCCCGCCGACCACCAAGGTCAGCCGCCCGGATCGAAACGGATATGAAGCCGTTGCAGCCCGCGGAAGATCGGATGGCGCATGCGCGCAAAGTCGTTGCAGGGTGACAGCGCGAGCGAGGGGAGCCGGCGCAACAGCGTCTCGAATGCATGATGGAGTTCCGTCCGCGCCAGCACATTGCCGAGACAGCGGTGGATGCCCGCCCCGAACGCGACATGGCTCGCGATCGCCCGCCGGCGCAGGTCGATCCTCTCGGGATAGGGGAACTGATCGGGATCGCGATTGGCCCCGCCCAGGCAGACATCGACCAGATCGCCCGGTTCCAGCGCGACGCCCGCAAAGTCGCGCGGCTTGCGCGTGGCGCGGGTGAAGAACTGGAATGGGGATTCGAGCCGCAGCGTCTCTTCGACGAAGGGGCGGATCAGCGCCGGATCGGCGCGGACCTCCGCCAGGATCTCGGGATGGGTCTGCAACAGCCACAGTCCGGAGGACAGCGCGTTGGTGGTCGATTCATTACCCCCGATCAGGATCGACGAGATCAGCGACAGCATCTCCGGCAGGGGAAAGCCGTCCGGACCGTCCATGTCGGCCGCCGCTATGGCGGAAAGGACATCGTCGGCCGGGGCGCGACGCTTGCGCGCGATCTGTTCGACGAAATAATGCTGGCAGGCGACCAGGCTGCGCGCGCAGCGTATCTCCTCCTCCTCCGACTGGAGATAGCTCATCGCGTCGCCCATCGCGGTCGACCAGGATTTGAGCAGGTCCAGATCCTCGTCGGGAAAGCCGATCATGCGGCATATGACGGTCATCGGCAGCGGCACCGCGAACTCGGCGACGAATTCGGCCTCTCCCCGGTCGATGAAATCGTCGATCAGCCCATCGATCAGCGACTGGATGAAGGGCAGCATCGCATTCACGCGCTTCACCGAGAAGAGCGGCTCGGCGAATTTCCGGTAGCGCGTGTGATGCGGCGGATCGCTGAACAGCACCGCGCCCTGCGGCCAGGAGTCCCAGCCTTCTTCGCGGAAGATGCGGCGGGCCTCGGCGGATCGCCAGATGATCTCGGGCCGGCTCGGACGATCGGGATCGAAGAAGCCGACCATGTCGCGCGACAGATGCTCGTGATCGGTCAGGCCGTCGACGACTTCGCGGTAGCGGGTGGTGACCAGCTTGCCCTTGGGGCTCAGATGCACCGGCGCCTCCGCGCGCAATCCGTCATAGATCGCATAAGGGCATGCCATGACCTCGGGCGAGGTCAGGTCGACCGCGATCTCCGGCGGACGCCGGCCCTGCGCGGCGGATCGGTCGCCGGTCATCGTCAGTATCTGAAGGTCAGCTCGAGCCCCAGGATGCGGCCCTTGTTGAGCGGCGCGAAGGTCTGGTTCGGCGCGAAGGGCAGCAGCGTGTTCAACCCGAACGTCGTCTTATCGAGCAGGTTCTTGCCATAGAGCGAGACGCTGACGCCGCTGTCCGCGAAGCTGTAGGTCAGGTCCGCATCGACATTGTTCACCGGGTTGAGCGGCCGGTTGTTCAGATCCTCGCTGAACGAGCGATCGATATGCTGATAGGCGAGCCGCGACGAGAAACCGCCCGAGGCATATTGGATCGACGCGCCATAGGACCATTTGGCCAGGAAGGGCAGCTTGAGCCTGAGCTGATCGGGCGTGATGATGCCGGTCGGCGACAATGCGCGCAGCAGCTTGTCGATCTTCGCGTCGAGATAGCCGGCATTGGCCTGGATCGTCAGCCCTTCGGCCGGGCGGATCGTGGTCTCCACCTCGACGCCGGTGATGGTGACGTTGGCGGTATTGAGCGTGGTCTGCACCGCGCCGAGCAGCGGATCGGTGAACAGCACGTCGCGCTGGAGATTCTTGTAGATGTTGCGGAACAGCGAAAGGCCGAACTGAAGGCGCCGGTCGAACGCATTCTGCTTCCAGCCGATCTCGTAGGTGTTCTCGACCTCCTGATCATAGGGTCCCGGCGGCGCGAGCGGATTGGTCTGACGCAGGTTGAAGCCGCCGCTGCGGAACCCCTTCGTCCAATAGGCATAGACATGGGTGTCGTCGTTGGGATTCCATTGCAGCCCCAGCTTGGGCGTGAATGCGGACCAGTCGGCCTTGCCGTTGAAGTTGAACGACGAACAGGTGTTGGACACGACGGTGCAGGGGCTGTTCGCCGCCAGCGCGCGGACCGATGCCTCCTTCTCCTCGGTCGAATAGCGCGCGCCCAGGTTCAGCGTGAAATCCGCGGGCAGCGCGACGTCGAAGCTCGAGAAGACCGCCCAGGTCTCCGACGTCTGGACGCCGCCGCCGATCCGGAAGACCGTGTTGAGCGCCAGGTTCCGCGTTTCGACATATTTGAGCTTGTCGCTGTAATAGAAGGCGCCGACCGTGGCGGTGACCGGGCCGAAGGTGCCGGAATAGCGCAGTTCGTCCGAAATCTGGTGCTGCCGCACGAATTCGCCGACATGGAAATTGATCAGCGTCGACGCGTCGACATCGGTCAGGCTGCGTGCATCGACGTCGCGCCAGCCTAGGATGTTGACGATCTGGCCGTTGCCGAAACCGACATCCAGGCGCGTGTCGAGCGTGACGTTCTGCCAGTCGATATTGTTGAAGCCGGTGGTGTCGATCGCGAAATCGAACGAGTTGACGCTGTATTTTGCGTGATCCTGGCCGGCGGGCCCGTCCGAGCGCAGCGATCCGTCCTCGAAGCGCAGCAGCGCGCGGAAATCGTCGTGGGGCTGCCAGGCGAGCGCGACGCGCCCGATCGCTGTGGTCGACTTGCCGAAATTGCGATTGCCGTCGCCCAGATTGTGGAAATAGCCGCGATCGTGATTGTAGAAGCCGGCAACCTTGGCGGTCAGCGATCCGTCCTTGGTCAGCGGCCCCGAGACCACGGTCGAGATTGTGTAGTTGGGGCCGGATTCCACGCCGGCCTGCGCGCGGATATAGAGGTCGTCCTTGGGCTGGGTGGTGCGCAGCAGCACCGCGCCGGCGGTGACGTTGCGGCCGAACAACAGGCCCTGCGGCCCGCGCAGCACCTCTATCCCCTCCAGATCGAACGCATTGGCGAGCACCGTACCCGCATTGGCGCCGACATAGATCTCGTCGATGAAGACGCCCACGGTCGGCGTGGTCGACGGGATGCTGCTGTAGACGCCCATGCCGCGGATCGCGAAATTGTTGAGCCCGGGTACCACCGCGGTGCCGTTGAGCACGACGTTGGGGATCATGGTGGTCAGGTCGGACAGGCTGTTCACATGCGCGGTTTCGAGCTGCTGCTCGCCGAACGCGGACACCGCGATCGGGGTGTCGTGGATGGTCGATCCTTCGGCGCGTTTGCTGGCCGTCACCACGATCTCGGTCGTATCCGCCGCTTCGGTCGCGCGATCCGCCTGGCCGCCGCCCGCCGCCGGTCGCGGCGCCTGCGCGAGCGCGGCGGCGCCGAACGGCATAAGCAGCGCGATCGCCGGGATGGCCGAGCGGAACAGGAATGCCGATCGATTTCTCATCATTTCCCCTCCCGTCGCGCGCCGTCTGTCGCGGACACTTCACCCCTCACTCCCCGCAATCACGCCGAAAGACTGGAGCTTCAGGTCCTGAATAGGCCCCCCCTAGCCGCTGCCACAATGCGCGGCCGTTCAGATTTAGTGTTCGGACGTTCCGAATGGCCTGCGACATTGTACCGCAGAGCAAGAATCAGGCGACGCGCCCATCCGGTCGCATCGCCCGACGCGAAACCCAGCGCTCCCGCGGCTAGCCACCCCTCGAACGCCCGTGCAGGCCTCAGACTTTACCCCCGCGAGCGGTCACCACCACGAAAGCTCAGGAACCTTGGCTTTCTGGCCACCTTCGAACTCAATTTTGAGGACGATGGGGAGGGCTAAATTCGGCGATGAAGTTTAAGCGTGTTGCGGTGGCTCAGATCACCGGGCGCGGATATCCGGGTGGCGGAGGTTTCACAGCGACTCTGGGTCTGTCCGCACTCGCTGTATGCCTGGAAGCGGCAGATGGCGAAGGTTGTGTCTGGCGATGCCGGCAAGGATACTGAGATCCGCCGGTTGAAGCGGAAACTGGCCCGTGTGACCGAGGAGCGCGACATAAATCCCCCGACAGACGCGGAAGCTCTTCGAGGATTTGTCACCGCGTGCACGCTCAACACCATATGCCGAAGTCAGCTTGCGACGCGCAGTTGTTCCTGATTCTTGCCGCGCCTTCGGGTGGCGCCCATAGTCTTGCGAGGACGCCTCATTCAGCTTGAACGCAGTCGGGACTCGACCTTATCGTCCAAGTAAGTCCAGCCTTTTCCACGAATCCAGGGTATGCTATAGGTGGCTTCGGCGATCAAAAAGTTGATGATTTTGACTGTCAGATCAACCGCTTAGCTGGCCCTGGGTCCAGCTCTTCTGGCACCGGCTTTTGCTCCGGTATCAGCGTAATTTGTGGCTTTTAGGAAACGGCGCCCCATTGCTCTGGCGTATCGATATCGATTGAGAAGCCAAGCCTATTAACCTGCACAAGCGTTCGCTCGCTCGCGTTGGCCGCAGCGGTGTGAACCGCGAAGCTGTCGAGCCCATAGCGGAACGGTATCAGACTGACCCGCCGTAACATCAAGGCGTTCGTCCCCTTTCCCGCAGCATCCGGCGCAATCACGACATCCGCGCCCTCCCCTGCAGCAATCATCGCCTCAACATCATCAACCCCAAGCCCCGGCAAATCCGTGCTCAGCACCAGCACCGCCCCACCCGCCGGCACTTCCCCCGCGCCCTGCGTCAGCGCCGCGTTGAGATCGTTGCCCGTCTCCACCACCGCCCGCGCGCCAGCCGCCTCCGCCAGATCGCGGACCTCCGCCGATCGGCTGACCACGATGCAGCGCGCCGGGCCGACCGCCTGGCATGCCACGCCGAAGACATGATCGAAGAAGCGCCGGTTGAGCGCGGTGCGTTCGGCGGGGCCGAGCACGGTGGCGAGGCGGGTCTTGCCCTCTTCGAAGGGGCGCACGGGGATCAGGATATAGGGGGTCACCCGCGCCGGCCGGACAGGGTGCGCGCGAAGGCGAGGGTTTCGGCGGCGAGGCGGCGCTGGTCGTCGGGGTTGCGCATCAGCGTGTCAGTGACCAGCATCGCCGGCTTGGCGTCCGCCGCGCCCGTCGCGCCGTCGTCCGCACTGTCCCCCGCATCGGCGCGGTCGATCACGAGGCCGTCGAGTGGGCCGTCGAGCAGCCCGTCATATTGCGCGACGACGGCGTCGGGCGTGGTGGCCAGGCCCAGTTCGGCCATGATCTTGGCGGCGGGGCCCTTCACCGCCTGTCCGCCGATAAAGGGCGAGACCGCGACCACCGGCACCCTTGCCGCCGCGATGCTGGCGCGCAGGCCGGGCAGCGACAGGATCGGCGCGATGCTGAGGATCGGGTTGGAGGGGCAGATGATGATCGCCTCCAGCGCCGGATCGGCGAGCGCCGCGACGAGACCCGGCGACGGCGTCGCGCTGTCCGCGCCGTCGAAGCGGATCGCGTGGAAGCGCGGGCGGCATTGGAGGCGGACGAAATAATCCTGGAAAGGCAGATCGCCCTGATCGGTCGAGACGATCGAGCGCACCGGCGCGTCGCTCATCGGCACGATGGTGTGGCGGATGCCGAGCGCGCGGGTCAGGATCGCGGTGACGTCGGACAGGCTGTGTTCGGCGGCCAGCAGTTCGCGGCGGCGGATATGGGTGGCGAGGTCGCGGTCGCCCAGCTTGAACCAAGTCTCCCCGCCCAGCCCGGCCATCGCATCCATGAACGCCCAGCTTTCGCCCGCGATGCCCCAGCCCTGGACGGGATCGTTGATGCCCGCCAGCGTATAGGCGACGGTGTCGATATCGGGGCAGATCGGCAGGCCGAGATGCTCGAAGTCGTCGCCGGTGTTGACCGCGATCACCAGTCGTTCGGGCGGGAGGATGGCGGCGAGGCCGTTGGCGAGCTTGGCGCCGCCGACGCCGCCGGCAAGAGCCAGGATCATGGGAACAGGTCCAGATGGGCGGGGCGGATCAGTTCGGCGGCGCTGCCGTCGCGACGGGGATTGGTGGCGCCGGGAGTGAGGCCGCGGATCAGCACGACGGGGCGCCCTTCATTGCCCTGGCCCATGGCGAGCGAGGCGGCGGCGGCGATCTCGTCGGCCAGGCCGAGTTCGCTGGTCTCCAGCTTGCGGCCATGGAGATCGGGCGCGCCGCGCAGATCGAGCAGGCCGGCAATGCCGGCAACGCCGATCGCGGTGCCGGTGGTGCCCATGCGCCAGGCGCGGCCGAGGCTGTCGATGATCAGGATCGCGACATCGGCGCCGGTGCGCGCGCGCAGCTCGGCACGCAGGGCGCGGCAGGTGGCGTCGGGATCGAGGGGGAGCAGCAAAGCGGTCTCACCCGCGCCCTGATCGACATTGGACTGATCGATCCCGGCATTGGCGAGGACGAGGCCGAGCCGGTTGCGCACGATCAGCACGCCGGGGCGCACGCGCATCACCGCTTCGGTTTCCGACAGGATCAGTTCGACGAGGCGGGGATCCTTGGCACAGCGCGGCGCCAGTTCGAGCGCGGCGGGCGACGGGGTGACATCGGCCAGGCGGACGATGCGCCCCTCGGCCTTCGACACGATCTTTTGCGCGAGCACGAGGATGTCGCCGTCGCGCAGCGCCTGTCCCGACGCGTCGAGCGCGGCCAGCATCGCGCCGGCCAGATCGTCGCCGGGCGCGATCATCTTCATGCCGCCAAGGGCGACCAGGGTCAGGGCGACCGACTCGCCGGCGGGGGAATTTGCGGCCATGGGCCCCTTCATGAAGCGATGGCGGCGACGGTTGATCGGGTTTCCGATCGAGGTCAAGCGCCGTCGCCCGGCCCGATTCTGCGGCAGAGGCTCGATCGGCCTGGCAAACCGGGCAAGGCGCGGATTCGCGGCGCAAAAACGGCGGAATCCCGCCTTCGTTGCCAAAACGCCGGATTGGCCCTATATAGGGCGCGCTAACGTCGCCTGCGACGAATTTGATGCCACCGGCTGATCCTTCCTCTCCACGCTACTTGCTCCACCGGCTTTGCGCCCGTGGGAAACCTGTTTTCGTGAAAGGAAGTCATCATGCCGATCGGCACCGTCAAATTCTTCAATACCGACAAGGGCTATGGCTTCATTGCCAATGAGGACGGCTCGGGCGACAGCTTCGTCCACATCACCGCGGTCGAGCGCGCCGGCATGGCGACGCTCAACAAGGATCAGCGCGTGAGCTACGAGCTGGAAACCGACCGCCGCGGCAAGACCTCGGCAGTCAATCTGCAGTCGGCCTGACCGACCGGCGGGGAAACCCGCCAACCCCGGCATGGGCGCGATCGGATCGTTCGATCCGGTCGGCCCGGCCGGCACATTTCATGGCGCACACAGTATCGCGCCCAAGGACATCATGCACATTCACACACAGCGTAATTTACCCGATTTCTTCAATTCCAAGACCAGATCGCGCCGCAACCGGCGCCTGACCGTCCGATATGCGGCGGAAATTCCGGCTTCGGCCATTTTATCGCAGCCCGAGCTGCGCAGGATCGTCGCAGAGATGATCGACTGATCCCAAGTCGGCGGCACTTTTGTCCGCCGACCCACTCAACCCGGAGTGAGCCATGTCCGCCACCGTCGATTTCTACCTTCAGCGCGCCGCCGAATGCGCACGCGACGCCGAAGCCACCAAGCTCGACAATGTCCGCGATCGCTGTCGGCGATCCGAAGCGGCGTGGCGCGAAATGGCCAACCGGCTGCTCCACACCGATTCACTGCGCGCAAGCCGCGAAGCGGACCGGCTGGCGGACGCTTGATTGCGGGCGTCCGGGCCGCAGGGTTCGGGCGTGACGTGGTTTTCACGAGAGCTGGTGGCTGGATTGACTATCCTTTGTCATTCCCGCGAACGCGGGGATCCAGCTTTTCCGTGAAGCACCAGAAAGAAGAAGAAGCTGGATTCCCGCGTTCGCGGGAATGACAGTTTGGGTACCTCCATCCTGATGGATGCCCTCTCCCCTAATCCCCCGCAAAGCTGAACGGTGAGACCCCGCGTTCGCGTTCGTTGATCAGCAGGGTCCGCCCCGCCGGCGGATGCGCGCGTTGCGGGCAGTCGGGGCGGGTGCAACGGCGACAGCCGAGACCGATCGGCGTTGCCGGCCCGGCGCGCAGATCGATGCCCGTCGCGGCCGCGAGCGGGGTGGCGAGCGCGGCGTCGAGCCCCAGCCCGATCGCGAATTCGGCGGCAACCGCGCCATATCGGCGGCCCTGGGGCTGTACGGTGCGCGCGATCGTGAACCAGCGGCTGCCATCCTCCAGCGCGACGAGATGGCGGACCAGCCGGCCCGGCCGGTCGAACGCATTGTGCAGCCGCCACAGCGGGCAGCGCACCGGGCTTTCGGCCAAAGCCGCGCCGCTGGCGCCCGCATAGAGTTTCGACGCCTGCCCCGCCCGGTCGATCCGGATCATGAAGAAAGGCAGGCCGCGCGCGCCGACGCGCTGCAATGTGGTCAGCCGGTGCGACACCTGTTCGAAACCGGCGCCGAAACGGCGCTGGAGCAGCTCGACATCGTAACCCGTCGCCTCGCAGGCGCGCAGGAAACGCGCATAGGGCATCATGATCGCCGCGGCGAAATAGCCGAGCAGATGCCGGCGATAGAGTCGTTCGCTCGCGCGTTCGGCGAAGCCGGCGCCGCGCACCAGCGCATCGACCTCCGCCCGCGCCTCGATCTGCGCGAGCTGGAACGACACCGCAAAGGTGCGCGACGCGGTGTCGAGCGTTTCGGAGAGCTGCAACTGGCGCGCATGCAGGTCGAGCCGGCGCAGTATGTCGGGCATCACGTCGACGGGCAGGATGCGGATCGCCAGCTGATGCTTGGCGCGCAGCCGCTCGGCAATGGCGCCGTAAAGATCGCCCGCGCCCAGCCGCAATTCGTCGGCCAGCGTTTCCGCCTGCGCATCGAGATCGGGGAAATGATTGCGCCAGCGCTCGATCTCGCGCCGCACTTCGGGAATGCCGTCATCCTCCGCGGCGGGTGCCGCGCCCGCGCGCAACGCATCGAATGCGCGCGCAAATGCCTCCGCCCCGCCCGGCGCGCCGGCCAGCCAGTCGGCCAGTTCGGTGCGATCGATCTCCAGATCAGCGAACATCGGATCGGCAAGCCGGCGGCGGATCGCCTCCGCCCCCCCGCCCGGTTCGCCCGCGGCCAGCGCGCGCGGATCGAAATCGAAGCGCTCGGCCAGGCGCAGCATCAGCGCCGCGGTCAACGGCCGCTGATTGCGTTCGACGAGGTTGAGATAGCTGGGCGAGATCGCCAGCGCGTCGGCCATCGCCGCCTGGGTCATCCCCTGGGCGCGGCGCACGCGCTTCACCGCGTGCCCGGCAAACAGCTTGGTCTCGGCCATGACGCGACATTGTAATTTTATTTACAGAATGACAAGCCTCAAGCGACGCCGAGCGACATTCGCACACGAAACTTTACAATCTTGAGTCGCTCCCGGCCCGCGCCTGCGCCATCAAATGGTCAATCGAATGAAAGGCCGTTGCATGTCGTACCAGGATCATATCACGCAGACCGACCAGCTCATCCGCTCCAAGAGCGGCACATGGGACGGGATCAGCGCCGAGGCGGTCACCCGCATGCGCCTGCAGAACCGGTTCCAGACCGGGCTCGACATTGCGCGCTACACCGCGAAGATCATGCGCGCCGACATGGCCGCCTATGACGCCGATCCGGCCAATTACACCCAGTCGCTGGGCTGCTGGCACGGCTTTATCGGCCAGCAGAAGATGATCTCGATCAAGAAGCATTTCGGCACCACCAAGGGCAAATATCTTTATCTGTCCGGCTGGATGGTCGCCGCGCTGCGCTCCGAATTCGGGCCGCTGCCCGATCAGTCGATGCATGAGAAGACCAGCGTGCCCGCGCTGATCGAGGAACTCTACACCTTCCTGCGCCAGGCCGATGCGCGCGAGCTGGGCGGCCTGTTCCGTGAGGTCGACGCGGCGCGCGACGCCGGCGATGCCGCCCGCGAAAAGGACGCGCTCGCCAAGATCGAAGGCTTCCAGACGCATGTCGTGCCGATCATCGCCGATATCGATGCCGGTTTCGGCAATGCCGAGGCGACCTATCTGCTCGCCAAGAAGATGATCGAGGCCGGCGCCTGCGCGCTGCAGATCGAGAATCAGGTCTCCGACGAAAAGCAGTGCGGCCATCAGGACGGCAAGGTGACCGTGCCGCACGAGGATTTCCTCGCAAAGGTCCGCGCCTGCCGCTACGCGTTCCTCGAGCTGGGCGTCGAGGACGGCATCATCGTCACGCGCACCGACTCGCTGGGCGCCGGCCTGACCAAGCAGATCGCGGTGAGCAAGGCGCCGGGCGATATCGGCGACCTCTACAATTCCTTCCTCGATTGCGAGGAGATCGATCCGGCGACCGCGCGCAACGGCGACGTGATCCTCAACCGCGACGGCAAGCTGCTGCGCCCCAAGCGCCTGCCCAGCAACCTGTTCCAGTTCCGCGCCGGCACCGGCGAGGATCGCTGCGTGCTCGATTGCATCACCTCGCTCCAGAACGGGGCCGACCTGTTGTGGATCGAGACCGAGAAGCCGCATATCGAGCAGATCGCGGGCATGGTCGACCGCATCCGCGAGGCCGTTCCCAACGCCAAGCTGGTCTATAACAATTCGCCGTCGTTCAACTGGACGCTCAATTTCCGCCAGCAGGTGTTCGACGCCTGGACCCAGGCGGGCAAGGACGTGTCGGATTACGACCGTGCGAACCTGATGAGCGCCAGCTATGACGAGAGCGAACTGGCTGCCGAAGCCGATGAGCGCATCCGCACCTTCCAGCGCGATTCCGCCAAGCGTGCCGGCATCTTCCATCACCTGATCACGCTGCCGACCTATCACACCGCGGCGCTCAGCACCGACAATCTCGCCAAGGAGTATTTCGGCGAGCAGGGCATGCTCGGCTACGTCGCCGGCGTGCAGCGCAAGGAGATCCGCCAGGGCATCGCCTGCGTGAAGCACCAGAACATGTCGGGCTCCGACATCGGCGACGACCATAAGGAATATTTCGCCGGTGAAGCCGCGCTGAAGGCGGGCGGAAAAGATAACACGATGAACCAGTTCAGCGAGGCAGCTTAAGCCGCACGCTGCAATCAAGATCCTCCCTGAAGGGGAGGGGGACCGCCGATCGAAGATCGGTGGTGGAGGGGTCCGGAATACCGGCCTTTTGAAAGTTTCCTGGGGAGGAAAGCACGCCCGTCGGTGGAGAAATCCACCGGCGGGCGCTGTCCTTTCAGTGTTCGTCTTTGTCTGCCGTGATTTAGCTTCGCTGGCCTACGGCTCCGAGCCGCCGGATGATTCCATCCGACCTGAAATCACTATTTCGAACCCCAGGCATACCAGCAAAAGGCCAGCAGCGGAGCGATCAGCGCCAGGCCGATCAGCAGGTTGCGGCCCAGGCTGACGCCGAAACGCTTGGGATGCTCGCGCTTCACGCGTTCGACGATCGCCTTGAACGCCGGATCGCCGGCGAGATGGCCGACCTCTATGATCGGGCCGTTGGCGAGAAAGTCGAGCAGCGTCTCGGTCTCCGCCGCGTCGAGCTGCGGGTAGCGGCGCAGCAGCGTCGCGATATGGTCGCGATGATCGCGGTCGTCGGCGGGGACATGGTCGATGATCTGGATATTGGTCATGTTGGGTCTCTTCGATTGCGCAGGTGCGCAGCGGTGCCGTGCGCCGAACGGCGCGGCGGTCACCGGTTTTGAAATTGAGCTTTGAGCTCGCGCTTCATGCGATGCGGGAGGCAGGCCCGAACGTTCGGACCACCTATGCTGTCATCCCCGCGCATGCGGGGATCCAGTTGCATCGCTCTGTCCGGATGAATCCGCGCCGCTGGATCCCCGCGTGCGCGGGGATGACATGGTGGGATTCAGCCGGTCCGGATCAAACTACGGGTGGTGCGCGGGCGCGATGGGCGCCGGAAACCGTGCTTCGGGGCGCATCGGATTCGATCGCGGCATAGGCCGAAACAATCGCGGCAGCCGGTGCGGCCACCATCGGCGCGCTGCCGGCAAGCGGCGGGTCGCCGCTGCCCTGGCCGGGCTTGTCGGGCGCCTGAAAACGCCCGGCCTTGACGATATCGGCGGTGCGGCCCTGGGCGATGATCGCCTGGATCGGCCGCGCCTCGATCGACAGCGGCCGGTTCGGCGAATCGGGTGCTTCAAGGCGCGGACCCGCCGCCGCCAGGTGTCCGGCAAGCAGCAGCAGCGCCAGCCATGACAGCAGGCGCCGGGCAAGGCGCGGCCTTTCAGGCTGGATGTCGGCGGCGGAATGCATGGGGCTTATCTAGGGTCTGTGCCACCAAATTGCACCCGCTCGCCCACCGTTCGTCCCGAGCGAAGTCGAGGGACGTTTGGGTTTCGCGCCACGTGTCTCGACTTCGCTCGACACAAACGGATCTGAGAATCCTGGACGAGAGCGATTAAGGTCGGCGCCCCAACCACCACCCGGCTCACCCAAAATCCCGCGTCAATTCCCGCCGCATCTCGTCGCCGATCAGCGCGATATGGCCGTAATTGGGATGTTCCACATGAAACATCGCCGGTGCCGTTCCCGCGCGCCATGCCGCGATCTGGCCGGCGGTGAAGGGGAAGTGGAAGAAATGGACGCTCGATGCCTTGCCGTCGGGACGGCTACGTTCGACGTCACCCTCCGGCACCGCGGGCACGCGTTCGTCGCCGATCGAAATGAAGATCCGGTCCTCCACCCCGCCGAGCTGGCCGAGCACGCGGCCGCGGATCACCGGATCGTCGATCTCGAACATCATCGTCGCGGTGAGTTCGCTGCCGTCCGGGATCATCGGATTATAGGCGGCGAGTTCGTCGGGCAGCTGCGCATCGCCGCCCTTTTCGATCCGCAGCATCTCCTGGATCTGGAGCCACATCGAATCCCAGCTTTCGAACAGCACCGTCGCATGCGGCCCCACCGACAGCCGGCGCAGCCGCTTGCGCACGATATTCTCGTCGCGCTTGGCCTTGCGGATGCGGTCATAGTCGGGGACCGACAGGATATCGGCCGGGGTGATGGTACGCGTTTCGCGGGGCATCTCGTTCAGTCCTTAAATCCATAGGCCTTGGCCATGATCTCGATCGGATGGCCGATCCGTTCGGGCACTTTTTCCGATCCCGACAATTTCATGACCTGCTGCAGATGGGGGCCGGCCAGCGGGCATTCGCTGACCATATAGTCCGGATCGGTCTTGGCGAGCGCGCGGGCGGTGGGGCGGCCGATCTTGATGCCGGTGTCGAAATTCTCCGCCATGATGCCCCATTTGCCGCCATGGCCCGAACAGCGTTCGGTGAGCGCGGGGGTGGCGCCGGGGATCAGCCGCAGCATCTCCATCGCCTTGGGCCCCATATTCTGCGCGCGGCTGTGGCAGGCGAAATGGACGCCGATCGAGGCGGGCATCGCGTCGATCGGGACGAGCCCCGCTTCCTTCGACAGCGCGACCACATATTGCGAGAGGTCGTATGTATGCTCGGCCAGCCGCTTGACCGCTTCATTGCGGGGATGGAGCAAGGGCCATTCGAATTTGAGCATCAGCGCGCAGCTCGTCGTCAGCGGCACGATGTCGTACCCCTCATCGATCAGCGGGCCGAACCAGGCCGCGACCTGCTCGGCGGCGGCGGCCACCGCGGCGAGATCGCCATTTTCGAGCTTGGGCATCGCGCAGCATTGCGGATGCTCCACGCGTATCTCGACGCCATTATGCGCGAGCACCTTGATCGCCGCCTCGCCCGGCGTCTGATCGTTGAAATTGCCGTAACAGGTCGCATAGAGCGCGACCTTACGGCCGAAACCGGGCGCCTGGGGGTTGGGCGGGGGAATGCGATTCTCGACCGCACGGGTCAGCGGCACTTCCGCGAACTCGGGCAGATGCGCGCGCTTGTCGATGCCGAGCGTCGCCTGCATCACGCCGCGCGTCAGCCCGTTCGACTCCTTCGTCGCCCAATTGGCGACATCGTTGAGCATCGTGCCGAGCTTGCCGTTGCGATCGGTCTTGGCGAGCTCGCGATCGGCAAGGCCGGTCTCGCCCTTGCGATGCTCGACCGCGCGATAGCGCAGCATCAGGTGCGGGAAATCCAGGTCGAATTCATGGGGCGGCACATAGGGGCACTTCACCATGAAGCACATGTCGCACAGGGTGCAGGCATCGACGACGGCCTTGAAACTCTCCGACGCGAGGCTTTCGACATCCTCATTCGGGCTTTCGTCGACCATGTCGAACAAGGTCGGGAAACTGTCGCACAGATTGAAGCAGCGGCGGCAGCCATGGCAGATGTCGAAGACGCGGCGCAGCTCGGCATCGAGCGCGTCCTCGTCGTAAAAAGCTTCGGATTGCCAATCGATCGGATGGCGGGTCGGCGCGTCGAGACTGCCTTCCTTCATGCGGATCCCCCTTATGCGAAAAGCAACATTCCGTTTGGGCTGAGCTTGTCGAAGACCATGCCTTTCCTTGCATCGGTCAAAGAAAGGCAGGACTTCGACAGGCTCAGCCCGAACGGTTCCGGTGAGGGATATCAGCCCTCAGGCGTCGAGCGTGTCGAGCGTCTTCTGGAATTTGCCGGCATGGCTCTTTTCGGCCTTGGCGAGCGTCTCGAACCAGTCGGCGATCTCGTCGAAACCCTCGTCGCGCGCGGTCCGCGCCATGCCGGGATACATGTCGGTATATTCGTGGGTCTCGCCCGCGATCGCAGCCTTGAGATTGTCGGAGGTCGGGCCGATCGGCAGGTCGGTCGCCGGATCGCCGGCTTCCTCGAGGAATTCGAGATGGCCGTGCGCATGGCCGGTTTCGCCCTCGGCAGTCGAACGGAACACCGCCGCGACGTCGTTATAGCCTTCGATATCGGCCTTTTGCGCGAAATAGAGATAACGGCGATTGGCCTGGCTTTCGCCGGCAAATGCGGCCTTCAGATTATCCTCGGTCTTCGTACCCTTCAAAGTCATGGCGTGTTCCTCGCAAAACTGTCTGAGTCGTCCGCATATTTTGCGGCATCATCAGGCTAGCAGCACCGAAACCGCTAGCAAAATCGATTTGTTGACAGTTTCTGATCAACTGAAGCGATCAGTGACCCGCTATCGCGACGCTGACAGGCATGTTAGTAATTTGGCGATAGCAGGGGCCGCGAAAGACGCGGAAGAGAGGTAGGATGGCGATCGAACATTTCGACGTGCTGATCGTCGGCGCGGGAATCTCGGGCATCGGCGCGGGCTATCACCTGCAGGCCAATTGCCCGGGCAAGACCTATGCGATCCTCGAAGGGCGCGCGCAGATCGGCGGAACCTGGGATCTGTTCCGCTATCCCGGCATCCGGTCCGATTCGGACATGTATACGCTAGGCTATTCCTTCCGCCCCTGGACCGAGGCCAAGGCGATCGCCGACGGCCCGGCCATCCTCAACTATCTCGACGAGACCGCGCGCGATCACGGCATCGATCGCCATATCCGGTTCGGCCACAAGGTCCGCCATGCCAGCTGGTCGACCGCCGATGCGCGCTGGACGGTGGAGGTCGAGATCGACGGACAGCCGGCGCGCTTCACCTGCGGCTTCCTGTTCATGTGTTCGGGCTATTACAACTATGCCGCGGGCTACACGCCCGACTTTGCGGGCCTGGCCGACTTCAAGGGCAGGATCGTCCATCCGCAGCTGTGGAGCGACGATATCGATTATGCCGGCAAGCGCGTCGTCGTGATCGGCAGCGGCGCGACCGCGGTGACTTTGGTGCCCGAAATGGCGAAGCAGGCGGCGCACGTCACCATGCTCCAGCGCTCGCCCACCTATATCGTCTCACGCCCCGCCGAAGACAGGATCGCGAACAATCTGCGCCGGATGCTGCCGAGCAAGCTCGCTTATGGCATCACCCGCTGGAAGAATGTGCTGCTCGGCATGTTCTTCTTCCGCATGGCGCGCAAGAAACCCGCCAAGGTGAAGGCGAAGCTGATCGCGCTCGCCAAGGCGGAGCTGCCCAGCGGCTATGACGTCGCCACCCACCTGACCCCGCGCTATAATCCCTGGGACCAGCGCGTCTGCCTGGTGCCCGATGGCGACCTGTTCGCATCGATCCGCGAGGGCAGATCGTCGATCGTGACCGACACGATCGATCGCTTCACCGAGACCGGATTGACGCTGGCATCGGGCGCGCAGCTTGACGCCGATCTGGTCGTGACGGCGACGGGGCTCGACATGCAATTGCTCGGCGGCATGACGCTCGATGTCGACGGTGCCTCCGTCGAGCCCGCGCAATGCCTGAGCTACAAGGCGATGATGCTGTCGGGCGTGCCCAATTTCGCGACGAGCTTCGGCTATACCAACGCATCCTGGACGCTGAAGGCCGACCTCACCTGCGAATATGTCTGCCGGCTGCTCAACCATATGGACCGGACGGGTACGCGCCAGTGCACGCCGACGCTCGACGATCCGAGCATCGCGCAAGAGGATTTCCTCGATTTCAGTTCGGGCTATGTCCAGCGCGCCAAGTCGAAGCTGCCGCGCCAGGGATCGAAGCTGCCCTGGAAGGTCCATCAGAATTATGCGCGCGACCTGATGATGCTGCGCTATGGCAAGGTCGATGACGGCACGATGCGGTTTTCGAACCCGGCACCGGTGGCGGTGCGGGCGACGGGACGGTTAGCGCCTGAGCCGGCGGGAGTGGGGGACGTATAGGTTTAACGGCCCCTTACGTGTCGAGCGAAGTCGAGACACGCGGCGCTGAACCCAACGTCCCTCGACTTCGCTCGGGACAAACGGTGGGGGTAGAGATGTGTAGCCGGACCTAGCCCTCCAGCCAGCGCAGCACCCGCTCGCCACGTGGCGACAGCCGGTAGCCGACCGCCAGGCTCTCGGTCAGCCCTTTCGCCTTGAGCGCGCGGACGCGGGGTTTGAAGATCGCGGTTTCCAGCCCGAGCAGTTCGGCAAGCTCCGGAGCGCGTCTCCCGGGGAATTGCGCGATCAAGCCCAGCGCGGCGCTCACGAATTCCCGATCGGTCCGCCCGAGCAGCGCTGCGATCTCCGCGTCCGAAAGATCCGCATCCTCGCGGAGCGCCGTGCGCGGATCCGCACCGGCCGGGCCGAGCGCGATCCGGTAGAGATCGCCTTCCCGCCCCGCCAGTTCGGCACGAAGCGCGGCGAGATCGGAAAAGCCCGCCGCACGCGCATCCGCGTCGGTCAATCCATCCTCCGCCACCCGGTCGACCGCATGGATCGCGACCAGCCCGGCCTGGGTAAGCTGCGTGCCGCCCGCCGTCGCGCCGGGTTTCTTCCAGCGGCGAAACTGAAGCGTGACCGCGCCCGACGCGATACCGTCCAGAGTCTCGCGCCGGAAAAGCATCAGCTCTTTTTCAGGATATCCAGCGCGGCGGCCGTCATCGCCTCGGTGGCGGTCGAGATCACGGTTTCCGCTTCGGGCGCCCAGAACGGGCTGTGCAGCGAAGGCAGCTTGGTCGGATCGCCACCGGCCGCATCCCATTTCGCTTTCGGCACGCCGCCCACCCAGAAAAGCAGGCTCTGGATCGACTTGTCGGTATCGCGATAGCGTCCGAAATCCTCGCCCACCATCGGCGGCGGGACCGCGGTCACCCGATCCTTGCCGAAGCGCGTGGCAAAGAAGCCCGCCATGCGCGCGGTGAATTCGGGCGTGTTGATCGCGGCCGGGGTGGAGGTTTCACGCTGAACCGTTACGACGGGCATCTTGTCCTCCGGCACGCCGGCGGCGATCGCCTCGCCCCTCGCGATCCGGGCGATACCGCCCAGCATCAGTTCACGCGCCTTGTCGTTATAGGTGCGCACGGTCAGCAGCAGCTTCGCTTCGTCGGGAATCACATTGTGCTTGGCGCCCGCCTGGAAACTGCCGACGGTGACCACCGCGGCATCCTGGGGATCGAGCTCTCGGCTGACCAGCGTCTGGAGGGTGCCGACGATGCGCGACGCGATCACGATCGGATCCTTGGTCGCCTGTGGCACCGCGCCATGCCCGCCCAACCCCTTGACCAGCAGGTCGACGCTGTCGACCGTCGCAGCGGCGGGGCCAGAGGTATAGCCGATCGTTCCCGCGGGCAGCGAGGCGCTGTCGTGGAAAGCCAGCGCATATTGCGGCTTGGGGAATCTGGTGAACAGCCCGTCGGCGAGCATCGCCTTGGCGCCCTCGCTGGTCTCCTCGCCGGGCTGGAGAATCATGACGAGCGTGCCCGACCATTGATCCTTCATCGCCGCGAGCCGTTTCGCCGTGGCGACCCAGGCCGTCATATGCGTATCGTGGCCGCAGGCATGCATCACGCTGGTCTCGACGCCGGTGGCGCTGACGCCCTTGGCCTTGCTCGCAAACGGGAGCCCGGTCTGCTCGGGGACGGGCAGGCCGTCCATATCGGCGCGGATCAGCAGCACCGGGCCCGGGCCATTCTCCATCACCGCGACCACGCCGGTGACGCCGACTTTCTCGGTCACCTTGAAACCCAGCTTGCGCGCCTCGACGGCCAGCTTCGCAGAGGTGTTGACCTCCTTCATGCTCAGTTCGGGATTGGCGTGCAGGTCGCGATAGAGCGGCATCACCGCCGGCATGTCCTTCGCGACGGCATCGCGCAGCGGATCGGCAAGCGCGGGGGTGGCGAACAGCAAAGGCAAAGCGGCGAGAACAAGACGGCGCATTCGGGTCTCCCAGATGATGCGCGGGACGCTAGAGCGCTTCCCGAAAAGTGGAAACCGGTTTTCGGACGGGAAGCGCTCAAGATAATCAGTTGAGAGCCTTTCCGTCAGGGCGATTCCGCCCTGACGGAAAGGCTCCGGGCCGAAAAGGATCTGAACTCAAAACCCTTCCGTCGCTCAAGCGACAGGAAAGGGAGCATGGTGTCAGCTCGCCGGCACCAGCTCGACCACATCCATCATCGATTCGAAGCGCGGCCAGGGCAGGATCAGCCGCCAGCGGCGCGGCGCGATCTTCTCCACCGCGCCGGCCATGTCGCGATCGGCATCGCGGCCATAATCGATCGCCTGGCTCTCGTCGCCGAGCATCAGCGTGCCGAGGAAGATCTGGCGGGCGCCGTCGCCGTCGAACACGAGGCCCACCGGCCGCTGCGATCCGCTGGTCTTAGTGAAGCTGGACACGCCACCCTCGTCGGCGATGGTGCAGTTGAAGGCGGGATAGACGGTATAGTCGCTCATGCCCGCGCTTTTTGCGCCCAGCTTGATGACGCGACAGCGATAGGTACCGGCCGGGATGCCGTCCGGATCGGCGATTGCCGCGTCGGGTTCGAGCAGCCGGCCATGGCTCGCGACCTGTGCGGCGTGCGACACGCGCGCCTGGCGCAGCGCCGTCGTGAAAGCCGTCCGCCAGTCCCGCAGCCTCTGCCGATCGGCGGCGGTCGCAACCTTGCGCCAATCGGCCGCGACCGGCGCGGAGGCCGACTCCACCGCGGACGGCCCCTTCGAGGCGCATCCCGCGACCAGAAGGACGACAAACGCCCCCCGGAAAACTGCATTCATGGCGACCCTATCGTGCGGTTTACAAGACGGCAGCATGACAGGGCCGTCACCAAAGGGCCAGCGCGGAAAACCCTTATTGCGCCGTCCATCCTCCATCGACCGACAGATTGGCGCCGGTGATCGTGCTCGCTTCGTCGCGGCACAGGAAGTGCGCGAGTGCGGCAACCTGTTCGACGGTGACGAAGGTCTTGGTCGGCTGGCCCGCGAGCAGGACGTCGTTCATCACCTGCTCGCGCGTCATGCCCCGCGCCTTCATCGTATCGGGGATCTGATTCTCGACCAGAGGTGTCCAGACATAGCCGGGCGAGATGCAATTGGCGGTGACGCCGAAAGTGGCGAGTTCGAGCGCGACGGTCTTGGTGAAACCGGCCAGCCCGTGCTTGGCGGTGACATAGGCCGATTTGAACGGCGAGGCGACGAGCGAATGGGCCGACGCGGTTTGGATGATCCGGCCCCATTTTTGTTGCTTCATATGGGGGATGGCAAGGCGGGTAGTGTGGAATGCCGCGTTCAGATTGAGCGCGATGATCAGATCCCATTTGTCGAGCGGGAAGTCCTCGACCGGTGCGACATGCTGGACGCCGGCATTGTTGATCAGGATGTCGACGCCGCCGAACGCCTTGGCGGCCTCCGCCATCATCGCCTCGATCTGATCGACCTTGGTCAGGTCGTGCCCGCTATAGATCGCGCCGCCGCCGCTCGCCTGCTCCAGCCCCGCGCGCTCGGTCTCGATCGCCTGGGCATCACCGAAACCGTTGATGATCAGGTTCGCGCCTTCGCCGGCGAGCATCTTCGCATAAGCGAGGCCGATGCCTGAGGTGGAGCCGGTGACGAGCGCGGTCTTGCCCTTGAGGAACATTCTGATCAGCCTTTCGATATCTCGGTGTCATTCCCGCGCAGGCGGAAATCCGGTGTCGTCGGACATGATGCCCGACACAGTGTGGATCCCCGCTTTCGCGGGCATGACAAGTTGTTCAGGAAACTCATATGCCCGGTTTCGCCGCCGCCGGCGGAGACAGGTCGAACGCGGCGGTCTTGCCGTCGATGATGTTGGTCGCGAGCAATCCCGCCTTGGAGATCGCGCCGGACACCGCCTGATGCCCCGCCAGCCAATGTTCGGCCATGGTCCGCGCCGAGAATTCATAATCGCGCGATCCGCCCTCCCAGGCATTGGCGCGATAGATCAGGTGGACCAGATTGACCGCGCTTTCGTGCGCGAGTTCCGCCAGCGCCTTGATATCGGGATCCTCGGCCAGATCGGCGGGCAGCCTGGCGAGCGCGCGGCGGATCGCCTCGCGTTCCTTGCGCAGTTTCAGCAACTGATCCGACACCTGGCGCGTACGGCTGGAGAAACGGATCTCCTTCTCGCGCGCCATCACGTCCATGATCGTGCGCGGGCGATCGTGCGCGGCGGGGAACAGATCGACCTGGAACACCAGCAGGTCGCCCGACTGATTGTCGAGCACATGGCTGAGCGGCGTGTTCGACACCAGCCCGCCATCCCACCACAGGCAGCCGTCGATCTCGATCGGCGGCAGGCCGGGCGGCAATGCGCCCGACGCCATGATATGGCGGGCGTCGATCCGCTCGATCCGATTGTCGAAATAGCGGAAATTGCCCGACTCGACATTCACCGCGCCCACCGAGAACCGCATCGGCCCGTCGTTGAGCAGATCCCAGTCGACCAGCGCGTCGAGCGTGCCGGCCAGCGCCGCGCTGTCGTAGAAGCTCAGCGCCTGCATCGTGCCGGGTGCCGCGAGCATCGGCGGAATCGGCCGCGGGCTGAAGAAACCGGGCACGCCGAAACCGGCGACGAAACCCGCCGACCATTCGTGGAGGAATTCGCGAAGCTGGTCGTCATGCCAGACCGGGAAACTCGGCAGGGCCGCGGTCACCCGGTCCCAGAAAGCGCGGAGCCGTTCGACGCGGCGTTCCGGCGGATTGCCCGCGATCAGCGCCGCATTGACCGCGCCGATCGAAATGCCCGCCACCCAGTCGATCTCGATGCCGGTGTCGGCCAGCGCTTCGAACACGCCGGCCTGATAACTGCCCAGCGCGCCGCCGCCCTGCAGCACCAGAGCAACCTGATCGGGCAGCGGCAACGCAGCGTTGCGCGCCGTGCGGTGGCGGGAAGCGGGATCGGACCTGGCCATTGTGCAGCGCAATATCAGAAGACGCACCTCGGGGCTATTGCTTCCGACGCAAGAGGGACTGTCCTCAACGCGCGGGCTGCGCCATAGTTCGGTCCACGCAACCCCTGGGGTGGCGCATCGTTGAAGCGGATTGAGACGCACAAAGGCTGGGGAGCGGCACCATGCGGTTGGACGACGAACAGGAAAGCAGCAGCTTCGAGGATCGCAGCAGTGGCGGTGGCCGCGGCTTCGGATTTCCGGGTGGCGGCGGGCTGCGGCTCGGCGGCGGCCGGCTCGGTTGCGGCGGCATCGTCATCCTGCTGGTGATCGCACTGTTGCTCGGCATCAATCCGTTGAATCTGCTCGGCGATGGCCAGCTCAGCACACCCGCACCGCAAACCCAGGGGCCCGCGGCGCCGGCCGGCGCGGACGGATCGACGATCGACCCGCAGCTGCGCAGCACGATCCTGAAAGTGCTGGGATCGACCGAGCGGCGCTGGACCGACATCTTCGCGGCGAGCGGCGAGCGCTATGAGAAACCGGTCCTGGTCTTCTACACCAATAACGACCAGTCGGGCTGCGGCGCGGCACAGGCAGCGATGGGCCCCTTCTACTGCCCGGCCGATCACCGTATCTATCTCGACGTCTCCTTCTTCGACGAACTCGCCAACCGTTTCGGCGCGAAGGGCGATTTTGCCGGCGCCTATGTGATCGCGCACGAGGTCGGCCATCACGTTCAGACCGTCACCGGCATCGCCGACAAGGTCCGTGCCGCGCAGGCACGTGCAAGCCGGGCCGAGGGCAATGCGCTGCAGGTCGGCATGGAGTTGCAGGCCGATTGCTATGCCGGCGTCTGGGCGGCCAACGACAAGAATCTGATGGAGCCCGGCGATATGGAGGAAGGACTGACCGCCGCCAACGCCATCGGCGACGATACGCTGCAAAAGGCGGCCGGCCAGCGCCCCGTGCCCGAGAGCTTCACTCACGGCACCTCGGCACAGCGCATGCAGTGGCTGAAGCGCGGGCTCGAAACCGGCGATCCCGCGCAGTGCGACACGTTCAGGGGTGCTCTCTGAACGGGCTGCGCATCGAATAATGGACAATCGCGACGCTCGCCACTAGACGGCGTGGCCATGACCATGTCCGCTCTTGGCTACCGATACCCCCGCTCCAACTGACGGGCGAGTTGCGCCCGTCTCATGCGGACGGGCTGGGTATGAGTGAACCCAAGGGACTGTAAATCCCCCGCTGATGCTGTGAAGGTGCGAATTCCTTCCCCGTCCACCATAAGCGGAAACGAATCCGATAGACCGGAGCCGCCACGGAAAAAGGCCGACATGTCGCCATGCCGGCCTTCCCCTCCCTCTCCGCGCCACATCTGCGGGCGCGGGATCGAACAAGGGTTCAATAGAAACCCATGAAGCGGGTATAGCTGTAGGAAGCACTCCGCCCGACATCGTCATCGCCGAAAAGGGCACCGCGCCGCTCTTCGTCGCGCCACGCATTCTGCGCCTCTTCGGCAGTCCTGGAGATGGTGACGCGATCGTCGACCGACTGGATCCACGCCGACGGGATTGAATGATGATGTCCGCCGGCATCCTTGTCGGATTTGGTCAGGACGATGCGATCGCCGCGCACCTTGTCGACCGTGCCCACATGTGCGCCGTCGCTGCCGAGCACTTCCATATGTTCGGTCACCCGCTGCAGCGAACCACGCTGATCGCTCCGACGATTGCGCCATGATCCGAACTCGCTGTCGAAGCGCGACTGATTTTCACGACGATATTCGTCATAGTCGCGATCAAGCGCGGCAATCTGGCGGTTGCGCCAATGGCTGTAGCTGGGATCATAGCCGCCGCGCGGCGCCGGATGTTCATGGCGTTCGTCATAACGCGCGTCGAGTTCGCGCCGGCGTTCGGCCTCCTCGTCGCCGAACCAGGAACGGACCTCGTCGCCTGCGCGGCTGAAGAAGCCGCGATCGTCATGATCATAATCCGCCGGCCCATCGCTTCGGGCGTAGCGTCCACGTTCATGATCCCCGCGTGGCGCATATGGTCGGCCCGGACCGTCATTGTCGTATCGGTCGCGATCACCACCGTAAGCGCGTGCGCCACGATCATCCCGGAAGCGATAATCCCGATCGTCGCGGCGTCCGTCCCGGAAGCTGCGGTCGTTTCGATAATAGCCCATCGAACCTCTCCTCAACAGCGATGCGCAAGGCGTCACGCCATGCGCAATCCGTCGAAAAAATGGAGCTCCGATGGGTGTTGTTCCCCGGAGAGTCGCTCAATCGTGCACCTGCATGGATGAACGGTCCGCCGCAAACGAAACGATCGACGGGCTGCCTGATCAAGCCCGTTGCATCGGCCGAAATGTGAAGCTAAAGGGAGCGGCCCGCGCGAAACCGCCGGGTATGGGGCGGGGCTGTAGCTCAGATGGGAGAGCGCTGCAATCGCACTGCAGAGGTCAGGGGTTCGATTCCCCTCAGCTCCACCACCCCCCTTTCCAAAGCGCATCGCCGAGCCTAGCTCGGGAGCATGACCGACCAACAACCGACCCCGGCAGCAACGCTGATCGTGTTCCGCGATCGCGACGCCGCACCGCCCGAGTTGCTGATCGTCAAGCGTGCGAGCGCGATGCGTTTCGCCGCCGGCGCGCTGGTCTTTCCCGGCGGGCGGGTCGATCCCGAAGACATATTGCTGGCTGGGGACGCCGCCGATCCTGAAGACGCCGCGGCGCGCATCGCCGCGATCCGCGAGACTCTCGAGGAAAGCGGGATCGCGATCGGATTCGATCCGGCGCCCGATCCCGACGCCGTCGCGGCCTTGCGCCAGTCGATGGTCGAGGGCGTGTCGTTCGGCGATGCGCTGGCACGCGGCGGCTGGCGGCTCGATCTCGACATGCTCGTCCCCTGGGCACGCTGGTGCCCCAATTTCCGCGAGACGCGCGCCTTCGACACGCGTTTCTATATCGCACGCCTGCCCGCAAACGCGCCCGAGCCGACCGTCGATGCCAGCGAGAACACGCATGTCTTCTGGGCCCATGCCGATGCAGTGCTCGATCTCGCCCGGCATGGCAAAGCACGCATCATTTTCCCCACCTGGCGCAATCTGGAACGGCTTGCCCAATGCCCGGATTTCGACGCCGCCGTGGCCCATAGCGCGGATTTTCCGGTCCGGCTGATCCGTCCCTGGGTGGACCAGCGGGAAGGCGGCCCCTATCTGATGATCCCGGACGATCTCGGCTATCCAGTCACCGAACAGCCGCTGGGCGAGGTATGGCGAGGCTGATGCGCAAGAAGCGCAGGTCCCGCCGGTCGATGCGCAAAACCCGCCGCCTGGTCCAGACGCTGATCCTCGCCGCCATCGCCCTCGCACTCGTTTTTGGCCTTTACGCCTTTTCGCGCGCGCGACCGCAGGATGTGCCTTGGACCGCGCTCGACCTGGGGCAGCCGGTCGGACTGTTCACCGGCCGCAAGATCGCGGCGCTGACCGAAGAACCGGCCTTGTGCCGCGCGCTGCTCGACCGCGCCGGCGCCCGTTACGACGCGATTCCGCCCTTTGGCGCGGACCAATGCCTGGTCGAGGATGGGCTGAAGCTGGCCGGCGGAGCGCGGCGGATCACCTTGCTGCCCGAAAACCCGCGCATGGCCTGTCCGGTCGCGGCAGGACTGGCGATGTGGGAATGGAATATCGTCCAGCCTGCAGCACGGCGCATCTTCGGACAGCGCGTCGACGCGATCGACCATCTTGGCACCTGGAATTGCCGGCATATCGCGGGCAGCAAGAGCTGGAGCCAGCACTCCACCGCCGACGCGATCGATATCGCCGGCTTCCGGCTGGCGGACGGCACGGTGATCAATGTGCTGCGCGACTGGAAGGGCGACAAGAAGAAAGCCGAGTTTCTACGCACGGTCCGCGACGGCGCCTGTGAACTGTTCTCCACCGTATTGTCGCCCGACTATAACGCCGCGCACGCCGACCATCTGCATATCGATCAGGCGCATCGCGGCGCCATGAGCCGCCGTCCCTGTCGTTGAACTCAGAAGATCCCGCCGCCCAGCATCAGGCGGATCACGCCGATACCGATCACGACAAGATTGAGGTTGCGTCCGGCGGTGCTGCGCGAAAGCACGCCGATACCGGCACCGATCACCGCGACCGGGATGATGAACCAGTTGGCCCAGCCGAGCAGGGGAATGAAGGCGAACACGGCCAGGACCAGCGCGATCGCGCCGATAACGAGCGAAACGATATTGAGCATCAGGCGGGAACTCCCGGTTCAGGGCGCGGCAGGAACCAGCGCGCGATGACGAGTCCGCCGACGACGAGCATCGCGGTGTCGCCGACGAAGAGATAGATGAAGTGCGGCCAGTCGTGGTGATACCAGATCGGCTCACCAAGATGCGCCAGCACGCCACCGGCGACGGAGAAAAGGATCACCAGTTTCGCGCGCGACCCGAAATCGGGCACGCGCGCGGCGACGGTCAGCAGCGCGAATCCCAGCAGCAATGCCACGATCAGTTCATGAACGAAGCCCGAAATCAGCACGCCCGGATCGGCAACGCCGAAACCGCCCGAATTATAATGGACCGTCGCGATCGGCCCCTTGCCGTACATGACCGCCCCTTCGGCCGTCGCGGCGGAGGGGATGGTGTAGGTGCCCGTGCTCCGCAGATTGGCGGCAAGCGCCTGCTGGACCGCCGCCTGTTGCGGGACGTCCGCCGAGCCGTAAGCGAGATAGGACAAGGGCGTCGCGAAGAAGATGAAGCCGGTGACGAACATCGCGATCGCCGCCGCAAACGAGCCAATCAGCATCCTGGGCATATCGGCCTCCCCTATCGATCGGGCGAGACTAGGATGCCGCGCCATGATTGACCAGAGCACTGCGCGAATGGGGAACGGTCCATCCGCAACGAGCATGCTCGTTCCAGTTCAACCGATCAGGCGTGCAGGACGTTCCCTCAGCGGGTCAGCGAGCGGACGAAACCGATCAGCCCGGTCTGGCGGCTGCGCTTCAGCCGCTCGGCTTCGAGGATCGTCTTCACCGACTCGAAGCAGCTCTGCGCATCGTCGTTGACGAGCACATAATCATAGCCGTCCCAGTGCGCGATCTCCGCCGCCGCGCGTGACATCCGTGCCTCGATCACCTCGGCGCTGTCGGTCGCGCGGCCGCGCAGGCGCCGTTCGAGTTCGTCGAGCGAGGGCGGGAAGATGAAGACGCGGACGACGTCGCCGCCGGCGATCTGGTGGAGCTGCTGTGCGCCCTGCCAGTCGATGTCGAACAGCACGTCGCGGCCCTTGGCCAGCATCTCCTCGACGGGTGCGTGCGGCGTGCCGTAGCGATGGCCGAAGACATGCGCCCATTCGAGGAATTCATGGTTCGCCACCATGTCCTTGAACTTCGCGACATCGACGAAGTGATAGTCGACGCCATCCTTTTCCCCCGGCCGCATCGGGCGCGTGGTCGCGGAGACCGACATGGCAAGGCTCGGATCGGCCTTCAGCAGCTTGCGCGCGATGGTCGACTTGCCTGCGCCCGAGGGCGAGGAGAGCACGAAGAGTACGCCCCGCCGCTTGAAGCCATGCGGGTCTGACTGGATGGGATCGATCATGCCCGCTAGTGACGTGGGGAGCGCGCCGCGTCAATAATGCGTGCGTGAATGCGTGCGGGGCCAAGGGGATGCCGAATGCCGATATTCGTTGGGCTGATGCGCGCGATCAACGTCGGCAAGCGCCAGATGCCGATGAAAGAGCTGCGCGCGCTGGCCGAGACACTCGGCCATGAAGCGCCCGAGACCTATGTCGCGAGCGGCAACCTGATCTTCGGGGCAAAGGGCGCGGCCGAGGCGATTGCGGCTGAACTCGAAAAGGCGATCGAGGATCGCTTCGGCTTCTTCGCCGACGTGATTCTGCGCGATGCGCGGCACTGGAAAGCCTATCGCGACGCCAATCCGTTCGCCGATGACGCCGCGGCGATCCCCAAGATGGTCCATCTCTGCCTGGCGCGTGCACCGCTGAAATCCGGCTTGGTCGATGGGTTACGCGAACGGGCGCAGGACGGCGAACGGATCGAACTGGTCGGCGACGGCCTGTGGGTGGATTTCGGCAGCAGCGGCGTGGCCAGATCCAAGCTCACGCCCGCATTGTTCGATAGGCTGGCGGGATCGACGGTGACGGCACGCAACTGGAACACCGTGCAGAAACTGCAGGACATGATCGAGGCCAGATCGAAGAGTTCCGTGGCATGAACGCCCCCTCGATCCGCGACATCGGTGCGCGCCATTGGGCGGCGGTTGCACTCATCCTGGCGATCACCGCCGGCGTGCTGATCTGGGCGGGGCGTTCGCCGATCTGCGCCTGCGGCACCGTCGAACTGTGGCATGGCGCGCTCGATTCGGGGAACAGCCAGCATATCGCCGACTGGTATACGCCCAGCCACATCATCCACGGCTTCCTGTTCTATGGCCTGGGCTGGTTGGTCATGCGCGGCCGCCCGCCCGGCGAACGGCTGATCCTGGCGGTCGCGATCGAGGCGGCATGGGAAATACTCGAAAACTCGCCGATCATCATCAACCGCTATCGCGATGCGACGATGGCGCTCGGCTATTCGGGAGACAGCGTGATCAATTCGGTCGCCGACGTGGCATGGATGGCGCTGGGCTTCGCCTTTGCCCGTCGCGCGCCCGTCGGGGTGACGGTTGCGCTCGCGATCGGCTTCGAACTGCTGACGCTCTGGGTGATCCGCGACAATCTGACGCTCAACGTGCTGATGCTCGCCTGGCCGATCGAGGCGATCAAGACGTGGCAAGGCGCCGGCTGAAACCGCTGGTCTCGATGTCCTAGCATATCGTGGGGAATCCGGTTTAAGTTCGATTCGATGGCTCACGATCACGCGCATTCGCATGGCGGACATTCGCATGATGGGCATTCACATGCCGGCCATTCGCACGGTCATGGCCATGCCCATGCGCCGGCGGATTTCGGGCGCGCCTTCGCGATCGGCATCGCGCTCAATATCCTGTTCGTCGCGGCCGAGGCGATTGCCGGCCTCACCACCGGATCGATGGCGCTGCTTGCGGATGCCGGGCATAATCTGTCCGACGTCATCGGTCTGCTCGTCGCCTGGGGCGGGGCGACGCTCGCCAAGCGGCCGCCGAGCAAGCGCTTCACCTACGGCCTGCGCGGATCGACGATATTGGCGGCGATGATCAACGCGCTGCTGCTGCTGATCGCGATCGGCGCGATCGCACTCGAGGCGGTGCAGCGCTTCGCGCATCCGCAACCCGTGCCCGGCGCGACGGTGATGCTGATCGCGGGGATCGGCATCCTCGTGAACGGCGGCACGGCGATGCTCTTCATGCGCGGACGCGATCACGATCTCAACATCCGCGGCGCCTATCTCCACATGGCCGCCGACGCCGCGGTCTCGGCGGGCGTGGTGATCGCCGGTGCGGTGATCCTTTACACGGGCGCGGCCTGGATCGATCCACTGGTCAGCGTCGCGATCTGCTTCGTCATCTTCTGGGGCACCTGGGGATTGCTGCGCGATTCGGTGACGATGTCGCTTGCCGGCGTCCCCGGCGAGATCGATCGCGACAAGGTGGAGATCGAGCTGCTGATCTCACCTGGCGTCACCAAGGTCCACGATCTCCACATCTGGCCGATGAGCACGACCGAGGTCGCGTTGACCGCGCATATCGTGATCCCGCGCGGTCATCCCGGCGACGATTTCCTCGAGGAAGTGCGCCACCGGCTCAAACATAAATTCGGCATCGACCATGTCACCATCCAGGTCGAAACCGGCCAGCACGGCAAATGCGACGAGGCGCACTGCCGCTGACGATCCATATCGTCGGCGGCCGTTATTGCTGCCCGTCCTGCCCGGGCATCTCCGGCGACACCGCGTCCGGCTGCTTCGCGGCGCGGCGCCGATCGAACGCCTTCTTGGCGACATAGGCGCCGCCAAGCGCCAGCCCCAAAGGCCCCAGCCGGCGAAGCCCGCCCATCGCGATCGCGCCGATCGCCGCGCCCTTCAACCCCGAACTGCCATTCCGCCTGTCGATCTCGCGCCCCACCAGCGCGCCGATGATTTTACCGATCATGCCTGTCTCCTTACCCTGGACAATGCGACGAGCGACCGCAGAGTTCCTTCGCTTTCGTTACACCTATGGCTTTGCGCGCACCGTACGGCTAGACAGTGCCGGCGGGGCAATGACGTTTAGTCGCCGCGCGGAGCCGGTCTTGCTCCGTCAGGGGTTGGTTTTGCGTACTTTTCTGTTCCTGATGATGTTGCTGCCGCCGACGCTTTCGGCGCCTGCTCACGCCACGCCGATCGGTTTCCTTCAGACGCCCGTGCCCGAAGGCGCGACGGGCCGAAACCTTGCGGTCGCGCGCGTCGTCGGCGGGATCCTGAGTTATGCGCGCTGGCCAACCGACGCAGGAACGCTTCGGCTGTGCGTCGCCGGCGCACCACGTTTCGCCGGAAACCTGGCGGCCATGCCGTCCCGACCCGGACATCGGACCGAAATATTGAGGCTCGCCGGTCCGTCGGTCACGCCCGAGGGGTGCAGGGCGCTCTATCTGGGCCGGATCGACGCCGACGAGCGACAGCGCCTGCTGATCTCGGCGCGGGGGCAGGCGGTCGTCACCATCGACGAGGACGATCAGGCCTGTCGCGCCGGCGCGATGTTCTGCCTCCACGTCACGTCGGACACCGTCGCGTTCGAGCTCAATCTCGACGCGGTTTCGCGATCGACGGTGCGGATCGATCCCAAGGTATTGCTGCTCTCGCGGCGGGGCGGTCGGGCATGAGCACCGGAAAACCCCTGCCGACGCTCCGCCAGGTTCTCGCCAATGTCCATTTCCGCGTCACGCTCGTTGCGGTGGGATTGGCGGGAATCACGGTGCTGCTGACCGGGATGGTCGCGGTCAGCAGCTATGCGCAGCACAACCTCGCGCTCGTCGCCCAGTCGGCCAGCTATACGGTCGAAGCCGCACTGGTGTTCGGCGACACGGTGGCCGCGGCAGAGGGGATCGCCCCGCTCGCCGCCAATGAGGATGTGGCCGAACTGAGCGTGCACGATACCAATGGCCGGCTCATGGCCGGCTGGCGCCGCAACGACGGGGGCGCGAGCCACATATTGGAACATGTCGCGGCAACCTTGCTCTTTCCCGAGCCGATCACGGCCGAGATCAAGCATCAGGGCAGTGTGATCGGCCAGGTCCGGCTGCGCGCCGACGCACGCGGGCTGGTCCGCTTTGTCGGGCGTGGGCTGGCGGGCATGATCGCCTGTCTGCTGATCACCGCGATCGCATCCTATTTCCTTGCCCGCCGCCTTCAGCAAAAGGTCGTCCATCCGCTGCGCGCCATCGCGGGCACCGCGCATGCGGTGCGCGCGCGACGGGCATTCGGGCTGCGCGCGCCGCGCGCCGAGATCGCCGAGATCGATGCCCTGGGGCAGGATTTCAACGCATTGCTCGAGGAACTCGAAGCGTGGCAAGCGCATATCCGGTCCGAGCACGAGACCCTCGCGCATCGCGCGACGCATGATGCATTGACCGGCCTGGCCAATCGCGCCTCTTTCGAGACCCAGGTCGCGCGCGCCGCGGCAGAGGCGACCGCCGCCGAAGGCTGGTTCGCGATCCTCTATCTCGATTTCGACCGGTTCAAGGAGATCAACGACACCCATGGCCATGCCGGCGGCGACGCCGTGCTGATCGAGGTCGCGGCGCGGATCAAGCGGCGCCTGCGCCCCGGTGACGCCGCTGCGCGCCTGGGTGGCGACGAATTCGCGATCCTGCTCGCATCCTGCGCCGGACGCAGCGAGGCCGAACGCGCCGCCGCCGCGCTGGCGATCACCATGGCCGATCCGGTCCAGCTGCCCGGCGGCGGCGCCGTCGACGCGGGGCTCAGCATCGGCATCGCCGTCTTCCCCGAGAATGGCCGCAGCGTGGAAGCGCTGATGCGCCATGCCGACGCCGCCATGTACGGCCAGAAACAGGCCGTCCAGAACGCGCCGATCCCGATCCGCCCCATCCAGAATCAACCCAGCTAGAGACAATTCGTCAGGGGAACGTATGCGTAAGACCCTTTCCGCAATTGCCGCAATGGCGCTCATGCCGCTCGCCGCCTGCCAACCCGCCGCCCGCCCGGCGCCGGCAGCGATACCCGCCGGCCTGACGCCGGCGCAGATCGCCGTACTGCGCGAGCAGGGTTTTTCCGAAGCCGGCGATGGATGGCAGTTCGGCATGGCGGACAGATTGCTCTTTCCGACCGATCGCAGCCGGCTCGTGCCGGAGCAGGCGGAACGGATCGCCGCGATCGCGCGGGCGCTCCGTGCGGTCGATATCGTCCGCCTGCGCGTCGAGGGACATACCGATGCGACGGGCACGACCAGTTACAATCAGCGGCTGTCGCGCCAGCGCGCCGATGCCGTGGCGCGCGCGCTGATCTCGGGCGGCCTGCCGGATGACGGCATCACCACCATCGGCCTGGGCAAGAGCCAGCCGCTGGAAACCAACCGCACGGCCGCCGGTCGCGCCGAGAACCGCCGTGTGGTGATCATCGTCCCGTCATCCTGACCGCGACGTCTGGCCCAATAGATCGCGGAGCGTTAGGAGCGGCATCGAATCCGAAACGGGAGATTTTCGATGCAGGCGATTGGCGTGATCGGCGCGGGGCAGATGGGGGCGGGCATCGCCCAGGTTTCGGCGCAGGCCGGTTACCACGTCTATCTGGCGGATGCGAAGCTCGAGATCGCGCAAAAGGCCAAGGCCGGTATCGAGAAACAGCTCGGCCGGCTGGTCGAAAAGGAAAAGATCGACGCCCAGACGCGCGATCAGGCGCTGTCGCGCATCGAGCCCGTCGCCGATTTCGCGCCAATGGCGTCGGCCGGCCTGGTGATCGAAGCCGCGACCGAGCGCGAAGAGGTGAAGCGCGTCATCTTCGAGAGCGTCGGCAAGGTGCTGGGGCATCAGGCGGTGCTCGCGTCCAACACCTCCTCGATCCCGATCACGCGGCTGGCCCAGGCTTCGCCCGATCCCAAGCGTTTCGTCGGCGTGCATTTCTTCAATCCGGTGCCGCTGATGGGGCTGATCGAGCTGATCCGCGGCCTCGCCACCACCGACGAGACCGTCGGCATCGTCGAACGCTATGCCCAGGCGCTGGGCAAGAAAGTGGTGCATGCCAACGATGCGCCCGGCTTCATCGTCAACCGGATCCTGTTGCCGATGCTCAACGAAGCCTGTTTTGCGCTGGGTGAGGGCGTCGCCAATATCCGCGATATCGACACGGCGGTGCAGCTTGGGCTCAATCATCCGATGGGCCCGCTCACCCTGGCCGATTTCATCGGGCTCGATACCTGCCTCGAAATTTGCCGCGTGCTCCATTCGGGCACCGGCGATCCGAAATTCCGTCCGGCACCTTTGCTCGTCAAATATGTCGAGGCCGGCTGGCTCGGCCGGAAGACGGGGCGCGGCTTCTACGATTATTCGGGCGACGAGCCCGTGCCCACGCGCTGAGCGTCCGCTGCGACGGAGTCGGGTTCAAGCCTTTTTTCATTTTGTGCCCGGCCCCCACGCGCTATGCGGACCAATTGCTCGTGGGGGCCGGGAAAGATCATGACCGTTTCGATGCCGCGTTCGCTGTTCGTCTTTTCGGTGCTCTATGGTGGCATGGTCACCGTCGCGGGCGTGCTCGGCGTCAAGCAGGTCGCGCTTGGACCATTGGCCGTCGAGGCCGGAATCTTCGCCTTTCTGCTGCTGGTGGTGATCAGCAGCACGATCACCGAACTGCATGGCCAGAAAGTGGCGACGTCATTGGTCCGGCTGGGCTTCATCCCGCTGCTGGTCTCCGCCGCGCTGATCCAGATCGTCATGGCGCTGCCCCACGACGCCGACATGTATCCGCCGGCAATCGACGCCTTTCCGATCGTCGTCGGCCAGAGCGCGCGGATGATGATCGCCGGGCTGATCGCCTATGGCATTTCCCAGACATTGAACGTGCTGATCTTCTCACGCCTGTCGCGCGGCGAGGGCAAGCTCGTCTGGTTGCGCGGAATCGTCGCCAGCGTCGTCTCGCAGGTGATCGACACATTGCTGTTCATCTCGATCTCCTTCCTCGGAGAACGCCCGATCCTGGGGCTGATGGCGGGACAGATGCTGACCAAGGTGGTGCTGTCGATCGTGCTGGTTCCCGTCCTGATCACCCTGTTCGTCGCCATTGGCCGGCGGCTCGATGGAAAGACCCCCGAATGACCCGCAACCACGCTCCCGATCCCGCTTTGCTCATCAAGGCAGAAACGCTGACCGAGGCGCTGCCCTATATGCAGCGTTATGCGGGCCAGACCTTCGTCGTGAAATATGGCGGCCATGCGATGGGCGACCCCGAACTGGCGCGCGATTTCGCCGAGGATGTGGTGCTGCTCAAAGCCGTCGGCATCAATCCCGTCGTCGTCCATGGCGGCGGCCCGCAGATCGGCGCGATGCTGAAGAAGCTGGGAGTCGAGAGCCAGTTCATCGACGGCCTGCGCGTCACCGATGCCGAAACCGCGAAGGTCGCGGAGATGGTGCTGTCCGGCGCGATCAACAAGGAGATCGTCGCCTGGATCGGCGGTGCGGGCGGCCGCGCGGTCGGCATTTCGGGCAAGGATGGCGGCTTCGTCCGCGCCGAGAAGGTCACGCGGACCACGCGCGACCCCGGCAGCAACATCGAAAGCGTCGTCGATCTGGGTTTTGTCGGCGAACCGGCGGAAATCGACCGGTCGGTGCTCGACACGATATCCAATGCCGGCATGATCCCCGTCGTCGCGCCGATCGGCGTCGGCGCCGATGGTCATACCTACAACATCAATGCCGATACCATGGCCGGCGCGATCGCGGCGGCGCTGGGCGCCGCGCGCCTGTTCCTGCTCACCGACGTCGCCGGCGTACTCGACAAACAGGGGCAATTGCTGACCGATCTCGACCCGGCCGCGATCGAGGGGTTGCGCGCCGACGGCACGATCAGCGGCGGCATGATCCCCAAGCTGGAGACCTGCGTGACCGCGGTCGAGGGCGGTGTCGACGCCGCCGTCATCCTCGACGGCCGGGTGCCGCATGCGATGCTGATCGAGATTTTCACGAAACAGGGCGCAGGCACGCTGGTGCATCGCTGAGCCGAAACGATACGATCACACGGATTCGGAGCAAGCAGCGCGATTCACATTTCGTGCGGCTTGCGTTAGGTTCGCACCGGTTCACAAGAGGACACGCATGTTCACTCTGCTCTCGATCGTCGCCTTCCTGCTTTATGTGCTGTGGTGGATCATCATCATCCAGGCCGTGCTGTCATGGCTGGTCGCATTCAACGTCATCAACACCAGCAGCGACTTCGTCCGCTCGGTGCTCTACGCGCTCGATCGGATCACGGCGCCGCTCTACAATCCGATCCGGCGGCTCATGCCCGATCTGGGTGCGCTCGACCTCTCGCCGCTGGTCGTGCTGCTCATCCTCTACATCCTGATGAACATCGTCATTCCCAACATCGCGGCATCGCTGGCCTGATTGCCTGCCTGGCGTATCGATACCGAGGGCGCGATCCTGTCGGTGAAGGTCACGCCGCGCGGGTCGAAGGATTCGATCGGCCCCGGCGATGCGGAACGGCTGGCGGTGCGTTTGCGGGCGCCACCCGTCGACGGCGCCGCCAATGCCGCGCTGGTCGAATTCCTGGCGCGCCATTTCGGCCTGCCCAGACGCAGCGTGACGATCCTGTCAGGGGAGACAGCGCGACTGAAGCGCGTCTGCCTGTCCGGCGACCCGGCGCATCTGGCCTCGCTGCTGGAGACATTGTAGGGGACCGCGCATGAACGCTCAGATCATCGACGGCAAAGCCTTTGCAGCCGGGTTGCGCGAACGCGTCGCCCTGCACACCGCCACATTCCGCGAACGCGCCGGACGCGCGCCGGGCCTTGCCGTGGTGCTGGTGGGCGAGGACCCCGCCAGCCAGGTCTATGTCCGGTCCAAGCACAAGGCGACGATCGCCGCGGGCATGGAGAGCTTCGAACACCGCCTGCCGGTCGAGACCACGCAGGACGCGCTGGTCGCGCTGGTCGAATCGCTCAATGCCGATGACGCGGTCGACGGCATCCTCGTCCAGCTGCCGCTGCCCGCGCATATCGACGAGAATGCGATCATCGCCGCGATCTCGCCCGACAAGGATGTCGACGGGTTCCATCCGGTCAATGCCGGGCGCCTCGCGACCGGGCTGGAGGGTTTCGTGCCCTGCACGCCGCTCGGCTGCGTGATGCTGCTCAAGGATCGGCTGGGCGATCTGTCGGGGCTCGACGCGGTGGTGATCGGCCGCTCCAACATCGTCGGCAAGCCGATGGCGCAATTGCTGATCCGCGAAAGCTGCACCGTCACCGTCGCGCATTCGCGCACCCGCGACCTACCGGCATTGGTCGGCCGCGCCGACATCGTCGTCGCCGCGGTCGGTCGGCCCGAAATGGTCAAGGGCGACTGGCTGAAGCCCGGCGCCGCGGTTATCGACGTCGGCATCAACCGCGTCGACGGCAAGCTGGTCGGCGACGTCGATTTCGCTTCGGCCGCAGCGGTGGCGGGCGCGATCACCCCGGTGCCCGGCGGCGTCGGGCCGATGACGATCGCCGTGCTGCTCAGGAACACATTGGTCGCGGCGCATCGCAATGCGGGCATCGCCTATGAGGCCGGCGCGCTGTGATCGCCGCCGTCCTCGCGCTGCTTGCGGCGGGGACACCGCAGACCGCGACCGAGGCCGAGCGCGCCTTTGCCGCCACGGCGCAGGCCGAAGGGCAATGGGCGGCCTTCCGCGCCTTCGCCAGCGACAAGGCCATCCTCTTCACGCCCGAGCCGGTGCCCGCCGGCCCATGGCTCAAGGATCGTACCGAACCGCCCGTTCCGGTGATGTGGTGGCCGCGCCTGTCCTTCCGCTCGTGCGACGGGACATTGGCGGTGAACACCGGACCATGGATCCGCGCAGCGGGTGGGGCCACGGGCAGCTTCACCACCATCTGGCATCGCGACATTGTCGACGGCCAGGCGCAATGGCGCTGGCAGATGGATCACGGCCGCGACACGCCCGGATTCATACCCGCCGGCGCAAAAGTGCAGGAGGTCGTTGCCGACTGCGCCAACGGAGACCGCAAAGCGCCGCCATCGGGGGACGATGCGCTGAAACCGCATCTCGCCAAAGACATCGTCGTCCAACTTGAAGGCGCGATGCCGCAGACCGGCGCGACCGCCCTGCCCGCCTTCAAGACGACCGGCCTCATTCGTGAGATCCAGTCCGGCGATGCCAGCATGAGCGTGAGGGTCCACGCCATCGCGGGCAAGCCCGGCGCGCACGATCTCCAGCTCTGGCAATGGCGCGGCAAGGATGGCTGGCGGCTCGTCCTCTACGAAACGGTGGGTGTCCGATGATCGAATTGTTCGTTTCCGCGCTCGTCACCTTCTTCGTGGTGATCGACCCGCCGGGCTGCGCACCGATCTTTGCCAGCCTGACGACGGGCGCCGACGCGGCGCATCGCCGCGCCATGGCGATCCGCGCGGTCGTGGTGGCGGCGCTGATCCTGCTCGTCTTCGCTTTGTTCGGCGAAAAGTTGCTCGGCGCGCTCGGTATCAGCCTCGACAGCTTCCGTATCGCGGGCGGGATCATGCTGTTCCTGATCGCGCTCGAAATGGTGTTCGAGAAACGGACCCAGCGCCGCGAGGAGCGCGCCAAGGAAGTCCTGGAGGCACCGGTCGAGGATGTCTCGATCTTCCCGATGGCGATCCCGATGATTGCCGGACCGGGCTCGATCGCGTCGATCATGCTGATGATGGCGCGCAGCGAAGGTATCGAAGGCAGCCTGATCGTGCTCAGCGCGCTCGGCGTCATCCTGCTGCTGACGCTGATCGCGCTGCTGCTCGCCGGACCGCTGATGCGGCTGCTCGGCCACCGCGTCGAGACGGTGGTCACGCGCCTGCTCGGCGTCATCCTCGCCGCATTGGCCGCGCAGTTCGTGATCGACGGGATCAGGGCGAGCTTCAGCTGAAGCGTCCGCTCATTTCGTCGACGTTTTGATCCGGTCTCCGGCCGCACGCAGCGCCTCGACCAGGCCGGGCACGAACTGCGCCCCCGATTTCAAGTCCATGCCGGACTGTTCAAGATCATGCCCGAAAGGCTCCGCCCGCCCACCCAGACAGTTGGCGAGAAAATGCTCCGCGACCGCCGCGAACGAGATGTTGGTTCGATCCTTGGCATAGACATGCCCCTCGTCGGGATAGAAGGCGTAAGTCACCGGCTTGTTCAACGCGTTCATCGCATCGACCATTTCCTGCGACTGGATCGGCGGAACCCGCGGATCGTTCGCACCCACCGTCACCAGCAACGGTCGCCTGATGTCCTTTACCCGCGACAGCGGCGAACGGCGCATCAGATCGGCCACCCCCGCCGGATCGTCGGGATTGCCGACGCGATTGACGAATTGCGGCCTTTGCCATGTCCACCAGGCCGGCATTTCGGACAGCAGCCGCTTGAGATTGCCGGGCCCGGCCATGTCGACGGCGCACTGGAAACGGTCGGGCGTGAAGCTGAGCGATACGAGCGACGAATAGCCGCCATAGGACAGGCCGAATGCCGCCACCGTGCCGGGTGAGGTGACGCCCTTGTCGATCGCCCATTGGACCGCATCGAGCAGATCATTGTGCATGGTTTCCGACCATTGCCTGTCGCCCGCCGACATGAAGGCCTTGCCGAAGCCCGCCGAGCCGCGGAAATTGACCGACAGGACGGCATAGCCGCGATCGGCGAGCCATTGATGCTGCTGGTCGAGATTCATGTCGTCGCGCAGCCAGGGCCCGCCATGGACGAGAAGGACCAGCGGCACGGGCCTGGCCGGCATGCCCTTGCCATCGACAGATATGGCCCGGGGCAGAGTCAGATAGCTCGGCAGCTTCAGCCCGTCGCGGCTGTCGATCGTCACGGGAATCCGCCGCGCCAGTTTTTGCGCCGCAAGCTCGGGCCGGGTCGATACCAGCAATGTCGCCGTCCTGGCCTGACGATCCCACCACAGATAGCGTTCGGGCTGGTCGGCAACGGTCTCCAGGACAAGCCAGCGCTTTCCATCCGGCATCTGCCCCACGATCCGGAACGGGCCGTGCAATGCCTGTCCGAGCGCCTGGAACTCGGCCGCGACATCCGGGGACCGGACGGTCCATTTGCCGACCAGCGGATCTTCCCGCGTCGCGAGCAGCGCCCCCGTCACGGGATCGTGCAGCGCCTCGACGATATCCGTCTCGCGCGCGGCGGCACGCGGCGTGACGGTCCCCGTCGCCAGATCCATCGACACCAAAGCCGCCTTGTCGGACCCACGGCTGTCGAGCATCTCCAGCACGCCGCCGGCATCGAGCGACACGATCTTCGAATTGCGCAGTGCCGCGAGCGGGATCGTCATCAGTTCGGCGGGCGCCGCGTCACCGAGCCGGAAATAGGTGGACGATCCGTCCGCATTGCCGCGCACCGCGACGCGGAGCCGCAGATCGGGATCGGCGATGAAATCGATGTAGCGCGCCTCGTTGCGGAAGATTTCGGTGCGCTTGCCCGTCGCCAGATCGACCAGATACACGTCATGATAGCGCGGATCGCGGATGTTCATGCCGACCAGCACCTGACCGGGATGCTTTTTCGAGATGCGGATGATCTTGGTCAGGACATCGGGATTGTCGGTCAGGTTGGTGACCGCGCGGCTCGCCAGATTAACCGCCCAGAGCTGGCTATGCTCCTCTCCCCCGACATCCTTTGAGACCAGGATGAAGCGCCCATCCGCGCTCCAGCGAAAGGAATCGGGCGGCCTGGTGGTGAATGCCGTCACCGGCACGCCCGCTTTCAGGTCGTCGACCGGCGCGACCCAGATGTTGGGCACGCCGTCGACCGGGCGCAGATAGGCGATCTGCCGCCCATCGGGGCTGAGGCTCAGATCCCAATAGCCCGGCGATGCGAAGAGCACGCTGCGCGGAATCAGCGAATCCGCCGCGATCGCGGGTGAGGCAAGCATCGGCAGGATGGAAAGCGCAGCCAGGCCATTGCGCAGCGAAACGATGGAGCGATGTGTCACTTAATATGTCCCTGCTTGCGCTTGATTGGCCGATCTGGCCGTGAATCACGAAACCGGCGGGGCGATCGGCTCTAGGTCGACGCTTCGCTGGGTATCAGCGGCGGATCGCTGTCCCGGCCCGCGAGCACCGCGTGCATCCGCGCCTTGTCGATGCCATTTTCCCAATTGGCGACGGTCACGCAGGCGACGGCATTGCCGATCATGTTGGTGATGGCGCGCGCTTCCGACATGAAGCGATCGACGCCGAGCAGCAGCGCGAGCCCGGCGACCGGCAGGCTGTGGGTCGACGACAATGTGGCGGCCAGGGTGATGAACCCGCCCCCGGTGACGGCGGCCGCGCCCTTCGACGTGAGCAGCAGGACCGCGAGCAGGCCGAGTTGCTGGCCGATGCTGAGATCGATGTTCATCGCCTGACCGATGAACAATGCCGCCATGGTCAGGTAGATCGCGATGCCGTCGAGATTGAACGAATAGCCGGTCGGCACCACCAGCCCGACGATCGGCTTGGCCACGCCGAGATTCTCCAGCTTCGCCATCAGCCGCGGCAGCGCGCTTTCCGAAGTCGACGTGCCGAGGACCAGCACGACCTCGTCGCGCAGATAGACCAGCAGCCGCCACAGGCTGAAGCCGTTGAACCGTGCGACCAGTCCGAGCACGCCGAAGACGAAGACGAAACAGGTAATGTAGAAGCACAGGATCAGCGTTCCGAGCTGCTGCAACGATCCGATGCCGTATTTGCCGATGGTGAACGCCATCGCGCCGAATGCGCCGACCGGCGCGAAATACATGATGATCCCGATCATGCCGAACAGCGCCTTGCCGGCTTCGTCGAGCAGCCTGACGATGGGGCCGTCGCCCTGCCCCGATCCGGCGAGCACGACCCCGAGCAGGATTGAGAAGACCAGCACCTGCAGCACGTCGCCGCTGGCCAGCGAACCGATCAACGAATTGGGAATCATGTGCATGATGAAATCGGTGAGATGCATCTTCTCGCCGCTGCCGACATATCCGGAGACCGAGGCGGTATCGAGCGAGGCGGGATCGATATTGAGCCCCGCGCCCGGCTGGACGACATTGCCGACGACCAGCCCGATCACCAAAGCGAGCGTCGAGAAGACCTCGAAATAGATCAGCGCCTTCAGCCCGACACGCCCGACTTCGCGCATGCTGCCCATCTTCGCGATTCCGGTCACGACCGTCACGAAGACGATCGGCGCGATCATCATCTTGATGAGCTTGATGAAGAAATCGCCAAGCGGCTTCAGGCTGGCGCCGATATCGGGCGCGCCATAGCCGAGCGCGACGCCGAGCACGATCGCGACGAGCACCTGGGCGTACAGGCGTTTATAGAGCGGCGTCCGTTCCCTGATGGCTGCCGCCTGCTCCAACACCGTCCACCCCGCTCTTATTTTACGATGGCAGCACTCTGGAGAGATGCGCCCCGACGGGCCAATGCGATTATCCGATCAAATCATTCATGCCGCGACGGCATGGATCAGAGGAAATGGTCGAGTGCCGCGAGCAGCGCTTCGGGCGCCTCTTCCTGCGGACTATGCCCGCAATCGATCGGGCCGCCGGTGACGTCGGCCGCCTTGTCGTGCCATGTCGCCAGCACATCGAACAAGGCGCCGACCGTCCCTTGCGCACCCCATAAAGCCTGGAGCGGCACGGCGATGCGTGCATCGGCGTCGGCGGCATCGTGATCGAGATCGATCCCGGCGGCGGCGCGATAATCCTCGCAGATCGCATGGCGCGTGGCCGGATCGCTATAGCAGCGGCGATATTCCGCAAGCACGCGCGGGTCCATCGCCCCCTCCACCTTGATCTGCGCGGCGATGTGCCGATCGAGGAAATAATCGGGATCGGCGCCGATCATCCGTTCGGGCAGATCGAAGGGCTGGATGAGGAAGAACCACCAGAAATAGCGCGTCGCGAATGCCTTGTCGGTGAGCGCATACATGGTGGCGGTCGGCGCGATATCGATCACCGTGACCCGGCTCACACAATCGGGATGATCGAGCACCAGCCGGTGGGCGACGCGGGCGCCGCGATCATGCCCGACCAGGGCGAAGCAATCGAAGCCCAGCGCCCGCATCACCGCCACCTGGTCCGCCGCCATCGCACGCTTCGAATAATTGACATGGCCATCGCCGCCGGCCGGCTTGGCGCTGTCGCCATAGCCGCGCAGGTCGGTCGCGATCACCGTGAAACGGCTCGACAAGGCCGGCGCCACTTTATGCCAAGTCAGATGCGTCTGGGGATGGCCGTGCAGCAGCAGCAAGGGCGGCCCCGAACCGCCGACCGCGGTACGGATCGTCACGCCGTCCGCATCGACATCGTACCAGCGAAAGCCGGGAAGGATTTCGGGATGTCCGGCCACTGTCTTCATGCGGATCTGTCCTCGACGAGCCATGGACGCGCGCCGAGATAGGTGCGCTCGAAGGATCGTATCGCATCGGCATGGGTCAGGGTTTCGCCGATCGGGTCAAGCCCCAGCAGCAGCATGCGCCGCACGCCCGGATCGATCGTGAAAGCGATGGTCTCTCCGGATGCCCGGATGGTCTGGGCCTCCAGGTCGATCGTCATCGCTTCGGGCCGGTCGCCGACGCGGTGGACGAGATCATGATGCACGTCGCCGTCCAGCGAGACGAGCAGCAGCCCGTTGTTCGCGGCATTGTCCGCAAAGATGCCGGCGAAGCTCGTGCCGATAATGGCCCGGATGCCGAACTGGAGCAGCCCCCACACCGCGTGCTCGCGCGACGAGCCGCAACCGAAATTGGGGCCAACGACCAGGATGCGCGTGCCGGCCGCTTCGGGCCGGTTGAGCACGAAACCGGATCGCGGCACGCCCGCCGCATCGAAGCGCAGATCGTGAAACACCCCCCGCGCCAGACCGTCGCGATCGATCCCTTTCAGGAAGATCTTGGGCATGATCACGTCGGTATCGATATTGGCGGCCGGCAGGGCGACGGCGAGCCCGTCGAGACGATCGAAGACCTGCATCACCGATCCTCCAGCAGGGGCAATGACCGGACATCGGCCAACCTTCCCGAAACCGCGGCGGCGGCAACCATTGCCGGGCTCATCAGATGCGTCCACCCACCACTGCCCTGGCGCCCTTCGAAATTGCGGTTGGTGCTGGATGCGCAGCGCTCGCCGGGCGCGAGCACATCGTCGTTCATCGCCAGGCACATCGAGCATCCCGATTGCCGCCATTCGAATCCCGCAGCGATGAAGATCCGATCGAGCCCCTCGGCCTCCGCCTCACGCCGGACAATGCTGCTGCCCGGCGACACCATGGCGCGCACGCCCGGCGCCACGCGGCGCCCGACCAGCACCCGCGCGGCATCGCGCAGATCGGTCAGCCGCGCATTGGTGCACGATCCGATAAAGGCGCGGTCGATCGTCACCTCGGCCAGCGGCATATCGGGGCGCAGCCCCATATAGGCGATGGCCCGCTCCGCATCGCGCCGCCGATCGTCGGGCAATGTCGCGGGATCGGGAACGCGATCGACGATCGCGGCCGATTGATCGGGGCTGGTCCCCCAGCTGACCATCGGCGGTATCCGGCCGGCGTCGATCGCGACCTCACGATCGAACGCCGCGCCGGGATCGCTCCGCAGATCCGCCCAGGACCGGATCGCCTGGGCCAGAAGCGCCGGCGCCGGCGCGCGCGGCCGCCCGGCGATATAGTCGAAGACCTTCCGGTCGGGCCGGATCAGCGCGACGCGCGCACCGCATTCGACCGCCATGTTGCAGATCGTCATCCGCCCCTCGACACCGATCGCGTCGATGGTGCTTCCCGCGAATTCCAGCGCATGCCCGGCCGCGCCGTCGGCCCCGATATGACGGATCACCGCCATCACCACATCCTTTGCGGTGACCCCGACCGGCAATGCGCCATCGATCGTGATCCGCATCGTCTTCAACCGGTGATGGACGAGGCACTGGGTCGCCAGCAGATGCTCGATATCCGACGTGCCGATGCCGAAACCCACCGCGCCGAACGCGCCATAGGTGGTGGTATGGCTGTCGCCCGCCGCGATCACCAGGCCGGGCAGAACCCAGCCCAGATCGGGCAATACGACATGTTCGATGCCCTGGCTGGGATGCAGCACGTCATACATCTCGACGCCGAAATCGCGGCCGTTCTGCGCGAAATATTCGATCTGGCGGCGGGCACCCGGATCGTCGCTGCTCCCGGTCCGATCAGGCGCGGTCGAATTGACGTGATCGACGACGCCCAGCGCCGCGGCGGGGCGCCACAGCGTCCGTCCCGCCGCACGCAGACCGCTGAAAGCCTGCGGGCTGGTATATTCGTTGAGGACCGTGCGATCGACATAGAGCAGCAGCGCTTCGCCCGGCCCGGTCACGTCATTGAGCGACCGGACCCTGTGATGATCGATGATCTTGTCGTACAGCGTTCGCGCGGGCGCCATGCCGGTCCTTCTCCCAGGGCGTGTCGGGACGAGCGGACTAGCCCGGCGCAAAGCGATGCGGCCAATGCTGCATTTCTATCAATTGATGCGGGAAAGCGGCCGATGGATCTGGTGTGGCTCGAAGATTTCCTGAAGCTGGCGGAGGAAGGCAATTTCTCCCGTGCGGCGGAAGCACGCAATCTGAGCCAACCGGCGTTCAGCCGCCGGATCCGCATGCTCGAGGAATGGGTGGGCGCGACGCTCGTCGATCGCGACACCCATCGCATCGCGCTGACCGAAGCGGGCCTGGCGTTCAAGACGGTGGCCGAGGAAGTCGCCCGGCGCCTGTCGCTCGGTCGCGATCAGGCGCGCGAGATCGGCGGGGCACGCACCAGCGAACTCCGCTTCGCCGCGACCCACGCCCTGTCGGTCACGTTCTTCCCGCCATGGCTGAGGGGGTTGGAGGGTGAGCGCGACCTGGGCACGGTGACGCTGATCGCCGATCACATGGTCGCCTGCGAACGCTATATGCTCGAAGGGCGCGCCGATTTCCTGCTGTGCCACGCACATCCGGCCGCCGGACACCGGCTCGAACCCAGCGGATTCGTCTCGATCCATCTGGGGGAGGACATGCTGCTGCCCGTCTCCGCCGTGAATGCGGACGGGTCGCCGGTGCATCGCCTGCCCGGCGATCCGTCCGAACCGGTGCCCTATCTGGAATTCGAGGAGCGATCGGGCATGGGGCGCATCCTGGAAGCCGCCAAGGTCATCACGCGCGGCGCGCCGGGATTGCGCCCGGTCTTCCGCTCGCATCTCGCCAATGCGCTGCTCAGCATGGCGCGCGACGGGCGCGGCATCGCATGGGCGCCGCTCAGCCTGGCCAAGGCCGATCTCGATTCGGGCCGGATCGCCCCGGCCGGCGATGAAAGCTGGCATGTTCCGATCGAGATTCGGCTCTTCCGGCCTCGGGCACGCCGCAACGCGGCGGTCGAAAGTTTCTGGGAGATGTTGCGCAAGGCGCCCCAGGCTTCGAAGGTTGCCGACACGACCGGTCCTAAGGCTTGATCCGCCAGAGCTTGAACGGCGATTTCGCCGGCAACGGCACGGGTTCCAGCCAGGCGGGAACGATCCCGCGTTCCAGCCCCGCGTAGAAGCCCTTGGGCGCCTTGGAACGATAGACCGTCGCCTCGGCGAAATTGGGGCAGATCAGCAGCAAGGTCGCGCCATATTTGCGCGCGATCTGCCGTGCGTCGGCATCATTGCCCTTGAAGGCGCGATGGACATCGAGGATCTGCATGCCGTTGCGGTGATAGGGGCCGGCGATCGCATCATGGTGCGTCAGCGTGATCAGCCGCGGGCCGAGATCGACCATCGTCAGGATCGTCGCGTGCGGCACGCGGTTCAGCGGCGCCATGGCCGGGATCGTCGTGCACGACGCCCCGGCCTTGCGCACGGCCGCATAGACCGGCTTGTCCGGCGCCTTCGGCACCAGACGGATCGCGAGCGGCACCAGCAACCCCGATGCGGCGAGCAGCACCACGGTCGCGCCGATAACGCGGATCACGATGTTGCTGCTCTCCCGAAGCTGCGGGACGATCGTCCAGATCAGATAGACCGCCGCCGGGACCGCGAGAAGCTGCGCGGCGGCGGCGGCGCGGATCTGGAAAAAGAGCAATGCGAAGCCGCAGGTCGACAGCAATGCGATCGATCCCCAAGTGGCTAAGCGATCGCGATCGCCCATGTAGCGCGCATTGAGCAGCGCGATGAGGCTGCCGATCAGGCCGACCGCGGGCAAGGTGATCATGATCGCCGCCGTGCGCCATTCCTGAACGGTGATCGGGCGCGCCTCGCGGATATTGTCGAGCCAGTCGTGCTGCAATTCGTCGGAAACGCCCTCTGGCCGGCCGAGACATTGCGGCCAGACCAACGCCATGAAGCCGCCGAGCAGCAGCGCGGCGACGATCGCCGCCGCAAGCCGCGCCACCGGGCCGCGCAACGGCAGCCGGCCGAGCAGGAACAGCAGCCCGCCGGCCAGCACCATCGTCGACATCCAGGGCGGCGACAGCACGTCGCAGACCGGCCGCCAATTGTCGTTCGAGGCGAAGACCGCAAAGCCCAGCGCGCACCCGCCGGCAAGCGCGATCCCATAGGTCTGCAACCGCTGCGCCTGCGCCGCGTCGAGCACCCAGCGCAGCACGATCGCGATACCGGCAAGTGCCAGATAAGGCATCATCTCGAAGCCGATGACGAGCGACAGCGCGCTTGCCACACCCACCGTCGCACCGCCGCGCCGGCCCTGAGGATCGGCGAGTCCCGCGACGATGAGTGCGACCATGGCAAGCTGCCAGCCATGATGATCGATCCGCGCCGGCGTGAACATGCTCAGCGTCGCGGCGGCGCCCAGCAGGACGAAGGCGGCGGCCAGGAAGCTCCACGGCGCGATCAACCGGCGGACCGCGAGACCCAGGCTGATCAGCACGACATAGAGCGGCAGGATCGGCGCGATCGCGATCGCGGCACGCTCGGCGATCGCGGTACCGAACAGCGGTTTCACCGCCAGGATGATCGCCGCGATCGGCAGGTCGACGAGCCGCGACCAATGGATGTTGAAACCCTGGGGCGGGCTCAATCGATATTGGCGGAGATCGTACCAGCCCTGCCCGTTCAGCCAGGCGCGGACCTCCATCATCCGCATATTGTCGTCGGTATCGCCGAGCGCGAACCAGTGGACCCGGCCCCAATACCAGAAGAGCAGGCCGGCGGCGAAGATCAGCCAGATGAAAAGCGTCGCGAGGCGCCAGCGATCGCTGTGCCAGACCTGGCGGGCCGCATCATTCGTCGTCATTGTTCACCGCTTGTTTGCCCGCGCTTTTGCTTAGGAGGTGTCCACGGTTCCCGCAACGGTCTCCGAGCGACAACCATTGCGGGAACCGAGGACAAACCCTATGGCGTCGCCGCGAAAGGGCGGGGATGTGCCGAGACGGCGGCCCCCAAGATGGAATGAACCGGACTCGATGAAGCGCGAGACAACCAACGCCATCCGCACCGTGCTCGAGGAGGTGATCCCACCCTTCATCCGCGATTCCACTGCCATGCGCTGGCTGTTCCGTCGCCATTGGGGATCGCTGGTCGACGATATCGAGCGCTTTCGCGAGCGCATCCCCTTCGTCACGGCGGACGAATATCGCGAGATCTACGAACGCCTGCCGCGCGTGCAGCACGAGACCGACAACAGCGCGGCGTGCCTCGAGCGTATCCTGGGCGAGATCGCCGGCACTACGATACTCGATGTCGGCTGCGGCACCGGCTATCTTACCGACTGGATCAAGCATCGCCGGCCGGAACTCGACATCACCGGCACCGATTTCATCATCGAAGAGGGTACGCGCACGCGTCATCCCGATATCAGCTTCGTCGAAGGGCCGATCGAAGCATTGCCTTTCGCCGACAAGAGCTTCGACACGGTGATCTGCACCCATGTGCTCGAACATATCCTCGATTTCCGCCAGGCGCTCACCGAGCTGCGTCGCGTCACGCGCGGAACGCTGATCCTGGTGGTGCCGCAGGAGCGCGAATATCGCTTCACCTTCAACCCGCATCTCCACTTCTTCCCCTATCCGCACAGCTTCCTGAGATGGTTGTCGCCAATTCCGAAGGATCATGTGATCGACAGCGTCGGACGCGACATCTTCTATCGCGAGCGGATCGCCTGACCCATGGCACCTGACGCGTAATGGAGGCGTTGCGGCTGCAATGGCCGAAGCTCAAGCGCCTGTTGATGGCGTTCGGGCTGTTCGGTCTGGTGATCTGGCCTGCGACCGGATGGTTCGGCTATGATCTGCTTTCAGGCGAGCTGGAGCGCTTCCGGCAGCTTCCCGGGCTTCACGTCTCACCCTCTGCCATTGTCGGACGCGATTTCGTCAATATCTGGCATGGCGGGCACGAAGCGCTGAACGGCGCCGAAGGCATTTACGACCGGGCCGAATATCGCCGCACATTGCGCGCGGCCGCCGACGTCTACGGCATCTACGCATTCTCCTATCCGCCACACATGCTGATGCTGTCGGTGCCGTTCGGCTTTCCGCCCTATCTCTGGTCGCTCGCTTTATGGCTGATCGGAACCTTCGCATTGTTCACCTGCGCCGCACGGCCCTGGCTGAAACAGGCCGGACTGCCGCTCTGGTCGGTGCTGCTGCTGCCCGGTGCCGTGGTCAACCTGTGGGCGGGGCATTTCGGTTATCTGATCGGCGGTCTCGCGCTTTACGGCTGGTGGCATGCTGGTCGCCGGCCCGGCCTGTCGGGCCTGAGTTTCGCGCTGATGAGCGTCAAACCCCATATGGGCGTGCTGGTGCCACTGATCCTGGCGGCAAAGCGGGAATGGTCGACGATCGCCTGGGCGACGCTCGGCACGCTCGCGCTGGTGCTCACATCGACGCTCGCCTTCGGCGTCGATGCCTGGACGACCTGGCTGACGTCGACGCTCAGCTTCCAGGTGGGGCTGATCGACCCCGGCGCACAACGCGAATATTATTTCATGATGCCCACGGTCGCCCGGATGCTGCTGACGATCGATCGTGAAGGGCCGGTGCTGCTGGGCCAGATCCTTTTCGGGCTGACGACGCTGGCATTGCTGATCTGGGCCGAACGGCGGCATGCCACGCTCAACGATATCGGCCTGCTCTCGGTCGCCGCCACGCCGCTCATCCTGCCCTATCTGTTCAACTACGACCTGGTCGCGCTCTCGCTCGCGGCCCTGGTCTGGGCGGCGCGCTCACCCGCGCGCTGGTGGTCGCCCGAGCGGCTGGCCTATGGCGCGGCGTTCGTGACGCCACTCGCCCAGGTGCCGCTGGCGCGCGAGGGCTTTTGGCTGTCGCCCGTCGCGATCCTGGCCGCGCTTGCCTTTGCCGCATGGCGTTCGGGCCGCGACTGGGCGGAGCATCCGGAATGATCCGCGCGCCCAAGACGATGTTCGGCCAGATCGCCGCCTATGCGGTCGGCGGCGGCGCGATCACATTGCTCCATTCGGGCGTCTATTGGCTGCTGGCCGAACCGATCCGCATCGATGCCTATCTCGCGAACACCATCGCGGCCATCGTCGCGGGTATCACCGGCTATGCGCTGCACAGCCGCTGGACCTTCGGCCACACCAACACCGCGGCGAAAGGCCTGGGCGCACCCGGCCGTTTCGTCGTCGTCTCGCTGCTGACCTATTTCCTCAACAGCTTCTGGGTCTGGCTGTTCGTTCAGAAACTGTCGCTGGGCGTCACGCTGTCCATCGTTCCGATGATTCTCGTGACGCCCTGGTTCGGCTTTGCGCTCAACCGCTTCTGGACGTTCAGACGCTGAATGTCCCTGATTTGCCGTGGTTCCCGAGCCGGCAGGTAAGTCCGCCTGCCTTGGAACCACTCTAGCGGTCGCGGCGCCCGAGCAGCCGCAGCCTGAGCGCGTTCAGCTTGATGAAGCCTTCGGCGTCGCGCTGGTCATAGGCGCCCTGATCGTCCTCGAAGGTCACGACCTTCTCCGAATAGAGCGAATATGGCGACTTGCGGCCGATGATGTGCGCCGCGCCCTTGTAGAGCTTCAGGCGGACGGTGCCGCTCACCTTTTCCTGGCTGTGGTCGATCGCCGCCTGCAGCATCTCGCGCTCCGGGCTGAACCAGAAGCCGTTATAGAGCAGCTCGGCATAGCGCGGCATCAGCTCGTCCTTCAGATGGGCCGCACCCCGGTCGAGCGTCACCTGTTCGATGCCGCGATGCGCCAGATGCAGGATCGTGCCGCCGGGGGTTTCGTACATGCCGCGCGATTTCATGCCGACGAAACGGTTTTCGACCAGGTCGAGCCGGCCGATGCCGTGCGTGCGGCCGAGTTCGTTGAGCTTGGTCAGCAGGCTGGCGGGCGACAGGCCTTCGCCATTGATCGCCACCGCGTCGCCGCGCTCGAAATCGATCGTGATGATCTCCGGCGTATCGGGCGCATCCTCGGGGCTGACGGTGCGCGAGAACACATAGTCGGGCACTTCCTCCCACGGATCCTCGAGCACCTTGCCCTCGGACGAGGTGTGGAGAAGATTCGCATCGGTCGAGAACGGCGCCTCGCCGCGCTTGTCCTTGGAAACCGGGATCTGGTGCGCCTCGGCGAATTCGATCAGCCTGGTACGGCTGGTCAGATCCCATTCGCGCCACGGCGCGATCACCTTGATATCGGGGGCGAGCGCGTAATAGCCGAGTTCGAAACGGACCTGATC
>JASBTC010000380.1 GCA_030148625.1 Sphingobium sp.
CCGGGCGCAGCTTCCCCGTCATCATCCTGACGGCGCGCAGCGACTGGACGGAGAAGGTCGAGGGGATCGAAGCGGGTGCCGACGATTATCTCGCCAAGCCTTTCGCCACCGGCGAATTGATCGCGCGCGTTCGCGGGCTGATCCGGCGCACCGCGGGGCATCTTTCGCCGGTGCTCAGCGTCGGCGGGCTGTCGCTCGATACGAGCCGGATGACCGCCATGGTCAACGACCGTCCCGTTCGCCTCTCACCGCTCGAATTCCGCTTTCTCGATATCCTCGCGCACCGGCCGGGCCAGCCGGTTTCAGCGGGCGAGATCGCCGAGGCGCTTTACGGCGTGGACGATGCAAATGATGCCAATGCCGTCGAGGCGCTGGTCGCACGGCTGCGGCGCAAGCTGGGGGCGGAGATGATCGAGACCCGGCGCGGATTCGGCTATATGCTGCCGGAGCCGCGACCTTGAGATTGCCGTCGCTGCGCCTGCGCCTGTTGCTGGGTGCGGCGATCGGCCTTTTCGTCGCGCTCGCCCTCGCCTGGATCGGCATGACCTGGCTGTTCGAGCGCCATGTCGAACGGCGCGAGACCCAGGCGCTGATCCGCTCGGCCGAAACCCTGATCGCCGATCTCAGGATCGGGCCCGATGGCGCGCCGATCGCCGATACTCCGCTGCAGGACAATCGGTTCGAAAGCCTGGCAAGCGGCCTTTACTGGCAGCTTGCCACACCCAAAGGCGCGCAGCGTTCCTTCTCTTTATGGGACCAGTCGCTGCCGAGGCCGGATCGGCCCTCCGCGACCGCGTGGACCACCGACGAGAAGATGGGACCTTTTCGCGAGGAATTGATGATCGTGAGCCGGTTGATCCGGCCCGATCGCCACGGGCCGCAAGTGTTGGTGCAGGTGGCGCAGGACAATCGCGAGATGGAGATCGCCTATACCGAATTCGGACGCGAACTCGCCGCATCGCTGGCCCTGCTCTGGCTGGCGCTGTCGGTGGCCGCCTATGCCCAGGTCGGACTTGGCCTTCGTCCGCTTGCGCGGATCCAGGGGGAGATCGATCGGCTGCGCCGCAGTGCCGCCGCGCGCCTGTCGGGCGATTATCCGCGTGAAGTGAGTCCCTTGACCGGTGCGATCAATGCGCTGGCCGATACGCGCGAGGCCGATCTGGTCCGTGCCCGCAAACGCGCGGCCGACCTGGCGCATAGCCTGAAGACCCCGCTCGCCGTCCTCGCCGCGCAGAGCAGGCGCGCGCGGGCGGCGGGCGCGATCGAACCCGCCGATGGCCTCGATCGCGCGATCGCGGCGGTCGGCGCGGCGCTCGAAGCCGAATTGGCCCGTTCGCGTGCCGCGGCCGCGCGCGGTGCGGCGGAGATCGCCGATTCCTGTCCGGCAACGGTGACCGAAGGGCTGATCAGCGTGATCGAGCGCACCGAACATGGCGAGCGGATCGTGTTCGATACCGATTTTGCGGATGGCCTGCGCGCGCCCGTCGCGACCGAGGATCTGGCGGAACTGCTCGGCGCATTGATCGAGAATGCGGTGCGTCATGCCCGCCGCGTCGTGCGGGTTGCCGGACGCATCGAAGGCGACGGCGTGACGCTGAGCGTGGAGGATGACGGCCCGGGCATTGCCGAGGATCATGCCGCCGCGGCGCTGGTGCGCGGCGGACGGCTCGACGAAGCAGGTCCGGGCCATGGCCTCGGCCTCTCGATCGTCCGCGATCTGGTCGAGGCGACTGAGGGAAGCATTGCGCTCGGCCGGTCGGACATGGGGGGACTGCGCGTCACTTTGGTCTGGCCGAACGAACCGCGCTGACAGGCCAGTGAAAGGCAGCCCCGCTATCTCACCCTCGATAAGAGAGGGAGGTTGAATGCACTGGCTGATTCCAGGCATGGCGGCATTGGCGTCGGCGGTATCCGCGGCGCCGGGCGGTCGGCATATCGAAGCGGAGATCGCGCCGCAGACCGTGCGCGGGGACCGATTTCCCGAAACCCCGGCGGCTTTCCCCGGCGATATCGTGGCGCTGCCCAATGTCGAATTCGCCAATCTCGTCGGGTATCGGCCGCTGACGCTCGATCTCTATCTTCATGCCGGCCGTGCGCAACAGGCGCGGCGGCCGCTGGTCATCTGGGTGCATGGCGGCGGCTGGAGCCGTGGCGATGCCCGTACATCGGCGGCATTTTCGGATTGGCCCGGCGTGCTCGGGGCGCTCGCGGGGCGCGGCTATGTCGTCGCTTCGGTCAATTATCGACTGACGGGTGAGGCGCGCTACCCTGCGGCGGTCAAGGACGTGCGCGCCGCGGTTCGATATCTCCGCGCCAATGCGGACCGCTATGGCATCGACCCCGATCGCGTGATCCTGTGGGGCGGATCGGCCGGCGCCTATCTGGTCGCGATGGCGGGCCTGACCTGCAACGATCCCGCATTCGCACCCGAACCCTCGACCGGCCGCGCCGAGCGTGGCGAAGCAGCCGCGGCGTCGGTCGCACCCGATTGCGTGCAGGGGATCGTGACCTGGTATGGTCCGTTCGACCTGGCGCAATACAAGTCGACCAATGTGACGGCGCTGCTGGGATGTGACGGCGACTGCGCGGCGCTTGCGAAGTCGGCGAGCCCCATCACCTATGTCGCGATAGGCGCGCCGCCGATGCTCCTGATCCATGGCAGCGGCGATATGACGGTTTCGATGGCGCAGTCGGAAGCGATGGCGGCGCGGATGCGCATGTTCGGCAATCGCGCCGAGACCCTGTTCATCCCCGATGCCGATCATGGCTGGATGCGTGAAACCCCGGATGCGACGCGTGACGCGCATCTGGTCGCGTTGCGCAGCAGTTTTGCCTTTATCGACGCGATCGCACAAATCGATGGCCCGGATGGGACAGCGCGATGAGAGCGCTTCGGGCTAGAGCTGGAGTGATTTCGAGGCAGGTGGAATCACCTGCCGGCCTGGAAATCATGGGAAACAAAGGAAATCCAGAGTCGATCCGGTTTAATCCGAACCGGATCGTCTCTAAGGCGCGTCTCGCGGCGAACGGCAAACAGAAGGAGAGGGGGATCATGCGCCGGAAGCACGGCATGTTTGGCGGATTGGTCGTCCTGTTCGGCCTGGCATGGGCGGTTCCCGCGCTGGCCGCCGATGACGAGGCGCGTTTCCGCGACCTTTATCGCGAGCTGATCGAAACCAACACGACGCTGTCCGAGGGCAGCTGTACGGCGGCGTCCGAAAAGATGCGCGCAAGGCTGATTGCGGCCGGCCTGCCGCAAAGCGACGCCGAAGTGGTGGTGCCGCCCGATTTCCCCAGACAGGGCAATCTGATCGCGCGACTTCCCGGCAGCGATGCGAAGGCGCCGGCCGTCCTGCTCGTCGCGCATATCGACGTGGTCGAAGCCAAGCGTTCGGACTGGAAGCGCGACCCGTTCAAGCTCGTCGAGGAGAATGGCTATTTCTACGCGCGCGGCGCGATCGACGACAAGGCGATGGCGTCCGCGTTCGTCGATGCGCTGGTCCGTTATCGCGAAGAGGGATTCAAGCCGCGGCGCACGATCAAGCTCGCGCTGACCTGTGGCGAGGAGACCGACTCGGTTTTCAACGGCGTGCAATATCTGCTCAAGACGCGGCCCGATGCGTTGAAGGCGGGCTTTGCGGTCAATGAGGGCGGCAAGGGTTTTCTGGACGAAGCGGGCAAGCCGGTGCTGTTCGGCGTCCAGGCCGGCGAGAAGATCTATCAGGATTACAAGCTGGTCGCGACCAGCCCCGGCGGGCACAGTTCGCGCCCGGGCAAGGACAATGCGATCACCCGGCTCGCCAATGTGCTCGGCCGGATCGGCGCCTTCACCTTTCCGACCGCGCCCGGCGAAGTGACCCGCAGTTTCTTTGCGCAGTCGGCCGCGCTCTATCAGGGCCAGCAGCGCACGGACATGCAGGCGATCGGCACGGGCAGCGCGGATGCGGCCGCCTATGCGCGTATTTCGGACGCATCGCCGGTCTGGAACGCGACGCTGCGCACCACTTGCGTCTCGACTATGGTCAATGCCGGCCATGCCCCCAACGCGCTGGCCCAGCATGCCGAAGCCAATGTGAATTGCCGCATCCTTCCCGGCCAGTCGGTCGACGATATCCGCAAGATGCTGGTCGAGGTCGCCGCCGACCCTTCGGTGGAGCTGACACTGGCCGGAGAGCCGGGGCCGGTTTCCCCCGCGCCGCCGCTCACCCGCGCCATCATGGGACCGGTCGAGGCGATAGCAAAGCAGATCTGGCCGGGCGTGCCGGTGATACCCAGCATCTCGACCGGGGCGACCGACGGCCGTTTCCTTCTGGCCGCGGGCATTCCCACTTATGGCATTTCGGCGGTGTTCGTCGATCCGGACGGCAATGGCGTCCATGGGCTCGATGAGCGTGTGCGAGTCAAGTCGTTGCTCGATGCGCGCACTTTCCTGTACCGGCTGGTGAAAATCTACGCGGATGGAAAGGATGGACACTGATGTGGGCGGTTAGACCGATCGAGACGGGCGACCTGGATGCGCTGATCGATCTTGCCGAGAGCCTGGGACCGGGCATGACGACGCTGCCGGCGGATCGCGACAGCCTGGCCGCGAAGGTCGAGGGGTCGGTCGCCAGTTTCCGTGGCACGATCGATCGCGGCGACGCGCATTATCTGCTGGTGCTCGCCGATCCCGAAAGCGGCGCGCTGCTCGGCACCGCCGCGCTCTATCCGCATGTCGGCGCGCCTTATGGATTCTTCTCGTACAAGCGGCTGAAGCACGTCCAGCGTTCGCAGGCGCTGGGTATCGCGACCACGGCGGAGACGCTGTCGCTCGCCAACGACTATACCGGCACGACGGAGGTGGGCACGCTGGCGGTTCGCCCCGAGCTCAAGGGGACAGGGGCCGGACGCCTGCTCGCGCGCAGCCGCTACATGCTGGCGGCGGCCTTTCCCGATCTCGTCTCGCCGCTGGTGATGGCCGAGATGCGCGGATGGCAGGATGCGGAGGGGAAGAGCCCCTTCTGGGACGCGGTGGGCGCGCGCTTCTTCAACATGGATTTCGCCACCGCCGACCGGATCAGCGCCGTGCGCGGGTCGGATTTCATCGCCGACCTGATGCCCAAGCATCCGATCTATATCGACCTGCTGCCCGAAAGCGCGCGCGAGGTGATCGGCAAGCCGCATCAGGACAGCGCCCCGGCGATGGCGATGCTCAAGCGCGAGGGGTTTCGCTTCGAAGGCTATGTCGACGTGTTCGACGCCGGCCCGCAGGTGCATTGCGACCGCGATTCGATCGCGACCGTCCGGCTGAGCCGCGAAGGCCCGCTGACCGCGCTTTCGCCGGCCGCCGAACCCGGCGCGCCCGAGCATCTGGTGTGCAACACCATATTGGACCGGTTCCGCGTGGTCATGGCGGCGGGTCGCGTTTCGGAAGGCGAGATCGCACTCTCCGCCGACGCCGCGCGCGCGCTCGACGTCATGGTCGAGGACAATGTCCGCTGGTCCCCCGGTTCGCTTTCAGGCGTGGCTTGAATTGTTCGGAGAATATGCCTGATGCTTCGTGGGTTTGGACTGCAACATTGCCTGTGCGCCGCCGGCCTCGCGCTTGTCGGCGAAACCGCCCGGGCGAACGAGGGTGAGGATCCGGTCAAGCTCGGCGGCAGCTATGTCACCGATCTTTTCGGGCTGATCGACGGCGGCGAGGATCGTGGTTTCGACTGGATGGGTCGCGCGGACCTGACCGCCGAGTTCGACGGCAATGCCATCGGGCTCGACGGCGTGACCGGCTTTGCCGATCTGATGTTCACCCAGGGGCCGGAATTTTCCGGTCGGCATGTCGGCGACGCGCAGGTCGTGAGCAATGTCGAGGCGCGGCGCGGATTGCGGTTGCTCGAGGCGTGGATGTCGGTGCCGGTCGGCAAGGGCGGCCTGTCGGTCAAGGGCGGGTTGATCGACCTCAACACCGAATTCGACGTCCAGGATGTCGGCGCCTTCTTCATCAACAGTTCGCATGGGGTGGGCCCCGAATTCTCGCAGTCCGGCGTCAACGGCCCGTCGATCTTCCCGGCGACCTCGATCGGCTTCATGATCAAATCCGAACGGCCGGGCTATACGCTGCGGCTTGGCGCGTTCGATGCCATTGCGGGATCGCATGTCGATCCGCGCGACGTGGTGATCCGCTTTCCCGGTCAGCGCGGCGCGCTGATCGTTGCCGAGGCCGATGTGAAGCTGGCGCCCGACGCCAATTTCCAGCTCGGTTTGTGGACCTATACGTCGCGTTTCGACACGCTCAGCGGAACGCCTGAAAAGCTGCGCGCCAGCCGGGGCGCATATGCGCTTGTCGAAGGCAAGCTCGCCGACAAGCTCGACGGCTGGATCCGCATCGGCATCGCCGACGATCGCGTGAACCTGATCGGCCGCTATCTGGGCGGCGGCCTTACCTGGGGCGTGGACGGTTCGCGGTTCGGCGCCGCCATTGCGCATGCCAGGCTGGGCAATGACGCGCGTCGGACGGCGCCGCTCGATCGGGCCGAGACCGCGATCGAACTGAGCTACGAACATAGGATCGGGCCGAATCTGTCGGTTCAGCCCGACGTGCAATATGTGATCAATCCCGGCTGGGAACCCACGCGCCGCAACGCGCTGGTCGCGGGGTTGCGATTGAAGTTCGCCTATCCGGGCGACTGATCGCGTCGAACCTTCGCACGGCTTCAGCGCGGCGCATAGGTGAGGACGGTGAAGCGGTCCGGGTGATAATAGGGCATTGGCGGGCCGCCATCGGGGCCGGCGATCAGGCTGTGATCGGCGGTCACGATGAACAGCCGTCCGTCGCGCTCGTCGATCTGCATGATCTTCGCGTTCGGACGCGTCATCACATTGCCGAGCAGGCGATAGCCATCGGCGCCGGTCTGCTCGATCACCGAAAGATTGGCATCGACGCCGTTCGAGGTGAGGATGCGGTGGCGCTTCTCGTCGACGGCCAGGCCATCGATGCCGCGGCCGATCGGCACGGTGGCGACGATCCGGCCGGTGTCGGCGTCGATCGCGAGGAACACCGCCTTGTCGCCACGGCATCCGACCAGCAACCGGTTGCTGTGCGATTGATATTCGACCGCGGTCGGCTGAACGCAATCGCCGACGGTCCAGCGCGCCTTTTCCTCGAGCGTCCTGGCATCGAGCTTGAGGATGACATTGTCGTAGCGGGCGGGTGCGAAGAGATTGCCGCGCCCGTCGCTCGCCGGATCGTCCATCTTGGTGAAGGGGAAGGTCCTGGTGCCCAGCAGCTTGCCGGTCGCGGGATCGATCCGATACCAGGTGGAGTGTTGCGGGCGTTGCCCCGTCACCACGATCAGCTGGCGGGTCGCGGCATCGTACATTGCGCCGTTCAGTCCGCCGTCCTCGGCGAGCTTCACGCGATCGATCAGCTTGAGCGTCTTGAGGTCGAAGCTGAGCAGGCTTCCGTCGGTCATCGCGGCATAGCCGCGATTATAGGCAGGCAGCAGCAGCGGCCCGTTAGCGCCCAGCGAATTCTCGATGACGGCGGTCTGGCGATGGCTGTCCACGTCATAGACGACCAGCCCGTCCTTGCGGCGCGCCATGAACAGACGGGATCCGCCCGGATCGAGCTTGCTATAGTCCCAGTCGGTGTTGGTGCTGGGAAGCGCCGTTTCATGGTCGAGCACGTAAAGCGGGCCGTTATCGGCCAGGGCCGGGACGGCGGCCAGCGCCAGCGCCGTCGCGGCGCAGATGGAATGAAGCAGCTTCAACGAAACATCCCCAATTTTTTACGCCATCGCTCTGCGTGTCGGGGCTGCGCCGAGGCGATGGTCATTTGTTGTTTTCGGTGCGCACCGACAGCCTGCGTTGCGTGCCGTGAACGCTATTCGCGTCGCCTGACACCAGGCTGTCGCAAAAGCCGGGGGAAGGGTCAGCGTTTCCGTGCAACGAGGATTTCGACCCGCAGCCCCTTGTGCCGCCGCGGGTCGTCGAGTGTGACGCGCGCGCCGATCGTGTCGCTCAGCGACTTCACGATCGCGAGGCCGAGGCCGCTTCCCGCGCGCGACTGGTCGCGATCGAGCCGGCGAAAGCGGGTGAACACCGCTTCGCGATCTTCGGCGGCGATGCCCGGGCCGTCATCCTCGATGCTGACCAGCACGCCATCGGCATGATGGCGGACTTCGATCAGCGTCTCGCCGCCGGGCTCGTTGTAATGGACGGCGTTGTCGACAAGGTTCGCGATCAGTTCGACGGCAAGGCTTTCGACGGTGTCGGCGACGATGGTGTCGGCATCGCATTCGAAGATCAGTTCGACATCGGCCTTCAATGCCAGCGGCGCCTGTTCGGCGGCGATGCGGCGCGTCAGCGCGACGATATCGACCGGCGCCGGTGAAATGCCCTTGGCCGGATGCATGCTGTCCGCACGGGCAAGCGCCAGAAGCTGGATGAGCAGGCGTTGCAGCCGGTCGGTCGCCGCTTCGATATCGGCGAGCGAGGCCTTGCCCTGATCGCTGTTCGTGCCCGCGCTGCGCAACACCGCGATATGGGCGCGGAGGATGGAAAGCGGGGTGCGCATCTGGTGCGACGCATCCGCGGTGAAGCGGCGCATCCCCTCGACCGCCAGGTCGAGCCGCGCCAGCAGGCTGTTGAACGCGGTGATCAGATTGCCGAGTTCGAGCGGGACATACTGCATCGGCAGCGGCGCGAAATCGTCCGGCCGGCGCGTTTCCATATGCGCGCGCACGGGTTCGAGCGGATGCAGGCCGAGGCGGACCGCCTGGGGCAGGATCAGCACGACCAGGCCGAGCAGCAGCAGTTCGAGCACGATCAGCCCGGTCATCATCTGTTCGCGAAGCTGGCGGCGTGCTTCCAGGGTTTCGGCGACCTCGATGACCACGGGTTCGCCGAAACTCGGCAAATTGCGCCTGATCGCGGAGATCCGGACCCGCATTCCCCGATATTCGGCATAGCCGAAACTGGCGTCGCCCTCGTCCGGCTTGACGTTCGCGATCGAGGGCAGGTCGCCATAGCCGGTGATCAATCGCGGGCCGAGGCGGACGCTGTAATAGATATTGTCGCGGGAATCATTCTCCAGCATGCCGAGCGAGAAGGGGGGCAGGTCGACGACCGGCTGTCCGTTTTCGACGGACAATGTCTCGGCGATCGAGCGCACCGATGCGGCGAGCAGCCGGTCGTTCACACGCTCGACAATGTCGTTGATCAGCAGCGACCCGCCAATGCCCAGCGCAAGCGCCAGGCCTGCCATCGGCACGACCAGCGCGAACAGCAGTCGCCGGGTGAGAGACGTGCGGCGCGGGGACGCCAAGGGTCAGTCAGCTTCCATCATATAGCCCAGGCCGCGCAATGTCCGGATCGCCGGACCATGGGGCATCAGCTTCTTGCGCAGGCGCGCGATATAGACTTCGATCGCATTGGGGGCGACGGGTTCGTCATAGCCGAACACCTCCGACGCCAGCCGGTCCTTGGTCACCACCTGGCCCAGCCGCGCGACGAGGCGTTCGAGCACCACCCATTCGCGCCGCCGTAACTCGATCGCTTCGCCATCGATCGATGCGACGCAGCGCGTCCGGTCGATCTCGAGCCGGCCGATGCGGATCACGGGGGAGGGATCGCCGGGCGGGCGGCGGAGCAGCGCGCGCAGCCGCGCGGCCAGCTCGATCGGCTCGAAGGGTTTCAGCAGATAATCGTCGGCGCCCAGATCGAGGCCCTTGACCCGATCCGCCACGGTATCGCGCGCGGTCAGGATCAGGATCGGAATCCTGCACCCGTCGCGCCGCAACTGGCGCAGCACCTCGAAGCCCGAAATATCGGGCAGGCCGACATCGAGGGTGATGATCGCATAGGGCTCGTCCTTTGCCATCATCAGCGCGGATGCGCCGTCATAGGCCGGATCGATCGAATAGCCTTCCGCGCTCAGCGCGCCGACCAGCCCGCGCGAGAGGGCCCTGTCATCCTCAACCAGCAAAACTCTTGCCAAGACTATGTCCTTCTTGTTCCGCGCCACTTTGTATAGCATCCGGAACAGGTTTCATCGAAAGAAGAGCGTGCAGTCGGACCATATCCGCACATGATGAGCAAGCCGTTCCGCATCCTGCTGCTGCTCGGCGCCGCGATCGTCTCGATCCCGGCGCATGAGGCGCCCTATGCACGCATCGAGGAAGGGGCGAGGGAGGATGGTCGCCTCACCATCTACTCGACCGCCGACACGCAGGAAATCGCGCCCTTGCTGGCCGAATTCGGTCGCAAATACCCGTTTCTGAAGGTCGACTATGTCGATATCACCGCAGGCGATCTCTACGCCCGCTTCATGCATGAGAGTGCGATCGGCAAACCGCGCGCCGACCTGTTGTGGAGCGCGGGCATGGACCTGCAGATCAAGCTGGTGAATGACGGCTATGCCCAGCCCTATGTCTCGCGCGAAAAGGCGGCGCTGCCCGATTGGGCGGTGTGGAAGAACGAAGCCTATGGCATCACCGCCGAGCCGATCGTCTTCACCTATAACAAGGCGCTGATGCCGGCGTCCGAGGTGCCGCGCAGCCATGCCCAGTTCGCCGAATTGCTGGCCGGCAAGCCCGATCTCTATCGCGGCAGGATCGCCTGTTACGATCCCGAATTGTCGGGCACGGGATTCCTCTATCTGACCTGGGATCTCCACACCAATCGCGATCTGTGGAAATTCGTCGAGACATTGGGACGCGCCCGCCCGACCGAACATGCGACCAGCCGCGAAATGCTCGACCGCGTCTCGGACGGCCGCAGCCTGATGACGTACAACATCATCGGTTCCTACGCGCTGGAACGGCAATCGCGCGATCCGGCGGTGGGAGTGGTCATGCCGGAGGATTATACGCTGGTGATGTCGCGGATTGCGATCATCCCGCGCAGCGCGCCGCACCCCGACGCCGCCAAGCTGTTCCTGGATTTCATGCTGTCGCGCCAGGGGCAGGGGCTGCTGGCCGATCGTTACATGACGCCGGTGCGCGCCGATGTGCCGGCGCCGGCCGGCACCCGCGCCGACGCCAAGGCCGCGCGCGCGATCCGGGTGGGGCCGATGCTGCTGGTCTATCTCGACCAGCTCAAGCGTCGCCGTTTCCTGGAGGAATGGAACAACAGCATGGGGCAGAACAATGCACCGATGTCGGTCAACCGCTGAACCGTCCGATCAGGCTCTTAGCGGAAAGATGCCGATCAGCAGGCAGGCCGCCATGAACACCACACACGAACCGAGCGCCCATTTGAGCGTGAAGCGCTGATGCTCCCCGAATTCGATTCCCGCGATCCCGACGAGCAGATAGGTCGACGGCACCAGCGGGCTGAGCAAGTGGATCTGCTGGCCGACCAGTGACGCCTGCGCCATGTCCATCGGCGAGACGCCGTAGCGCGCGCCGGTTTCCGCCAGGATCGGCAGCATGCCGAAATAAAAGGCGTCGTTCGAGATCAGGAAAGTGAAGGGCAGGCTGAGGACCGCGGCGATCGGCGCCATATAGGGGCCGAGCGCGGTCGGCAGGCAATCGATGATCGCGGCGGCCATCGCGTCGATCATCTTGGTGCCCGACAGGATGCCGGTGAAGATGCCTGCGGCGAACACCAGGCTGGCCACG
>JASBTC010000386.1 GCA_030148625.1 Sphingobium sp.
GCGCCGATGTTCAGCGTGAATTTGGGCGCGTTGGGAAGCTGCTGGCCGACATAGGCGGCGGTGCCGTTGAAATCCGTGATCTTGGCGTCGATATAGCCGAACGAAGCGTTGAGATCGAGACCGCGCGCCGGACGCGCGTTCAGCTCCAGCTCGAAGCCCTTGATCTCCGATCGCCGGGCATTGAGCGAACCCTGGGTCAGCGTCGCCGCGTCGAGCTGGAAGATCTGCGGATTGAGATGCTCGGTGTAGAAGGCCGCGGCGTTCAGGATCAGGCGCCGGTCGAGCCAGCTCGTCTTTGCGCCGATCTCGTAGTTGCGCGAGCTTTCCTGGCCAATGACGCGCGGAAAGGCGGGGCCGGCCGATGCGGGGTTGAAGCTGCCGCTCTTGAAGCCCTGCGAATAGGTTCCGTACAGCGTCAGCGCGTCGGACGGCTTGTAGGCGAGCGAGACTTTGGGCTGCAGCTTCGAGAAGGTGTCGCGATCGACGAGCGACGACTGATAATCGTCGATCCGCGCCTTGTTGGTGTCGTAGCGCAGCGCCGCGGTCAGCTCGAGCGTGTCCATGATGTCGTAGTTGATCTGGCCGAACAGCGCATATTGCTTGAAGGTGATGCGATTGTCGGCAAGCACCGCCGGAATGACGCCGCCCGAGACGAAACCGCCGGCGGGACCGCTGAAGCAGCTGGCGACGAACAGGCAGAAATCGAGTTCGGCGAAGGTGTCGATGTCGCGCTTCGAATGCTGGTAATAGGCGCCGGCGATATAGCGCAGCGGCTGGTCGCCCGGAGAGGTCAGCCGCACTTCCTGGCTGAAGCTCTTGGTCACCCGGTCCTGCGCGGCGGTCGGCACCATCGGGAAGGGTGAGATGTCGAGGTCCTGATTGAAGTAGACGTCGATCTTGTCATAGGCGCTGATCGAGGTGAGCGTGCCGATCGCAGTGTCGTAATTGAGCGTCATCGACAGGTCGGTCACTTTGCGCCGCGTGATCGATTCCCCGTCCAGATTGGGGCGGATGCGCGCCATTGCGCTGGTGATTTCGCCGCCGCTGGTGCCAAGCACATTGACCAGGCTGAACCAGGTGGCGCCACCCAGTTCCCTGGTATGCGACGCGCGCAGGTCGACGCTGAAATCGGGGCTGGGATTGACGATCATCCGGCCGGTGACGCGGGTCTGGCGATTGCGGTCGAGACCGCGTCCGTCGAGGCGATTGACGATCGTGCCGTCGCCGTCGCGGTGCGAGATCGAGACGCGTGCCAGGACGATGTCCTCGACGATCGGTCCGCTCAGCGCGCCGAACACCCGCCAGGCATCGCCGCTGGCATAGCCGGCCTTGACCTCGCCCTCGACGTCGTTGGTCGGTTTCTTGGTGGTGATGTTGATCGCGCCGGCGATCGCGCCCTTGCCGTACAGCGCGCCCTGCGGGCCTTTCAGTATCTCGACGCGCTCGACGTCCGACAGATCCATGGTGAAGGCGTCGGAATCGGGCAGGACGACGCCGTCGATCGAAAAGGCGACGGCCGCCGCCTGGTTGCGGTTCGATCCCAGGCCGCGGATCGAGATATTGTTGGTCGCGGTATCCTGATCATTGTTGATGCGTACATTGGATGTCAGCGCCAGGAAGTCGTCGATCCGTTCCAGCCGTCGTTCCGAAATCGTGCTGGCGGAGAATGCCGTGATCGAATCCGGGATCTCCTGCAGATTCTCCTCGCGCTTGCGCGCGGTGACGACGATGTCGGCGATGCCGTCCCCGCTCGCTTCGGCCGCCTGCTGCGCAAAAGCGGTGCCGGCCCCGCCGAATGTCGTGGCGAGCGTGATGGCGATCAGCCCGGCGGTTCCCCGCGATCGATTTGCTTTCCCCATGATATCCCTCCCTGAATATGTCTGTGATTGCCCGCCGGTCAGGCGAGATCGGCGGGAACCGGGCGGTTTTCCGCCTCATTGTCCCAGATCGCCGAAAGGATCAGCCAGCGGCCCTCGTGGCGGACGATCTGCGCAAAGGTCACGCCGCGCCGTTCGACGCCGTTCATGACGGCGGCGAAGCTGCTGCGCACGCTGGCGACATTGCCGAACGCCTCTACATGACGGCCGAGTTCGACCTCGCTGAAATCGGTGAGCTCGCCGGAGGCGCGCTGGGCGGTCATCGCGCCGATGAAATCTTCGATCGCGATCGTCGCCGCCGCGCCGCCGCTCAGCGGCGCCAGGATCGCCTGCGGATGACAACAGGTGCGGAAAGTATCCCAGTCGGGCGCCTGTTCCGCGTTCCAGCCCACCGCCGCGTAGAGGCGTGGGCACAGGGCCAGGATTTCGGTCAGGTCGTTGTCGGTGATGCCGCCCCTCATGGTCGTCTCCTTGGATATGGCGATCAGCTGATGAATGCCGCCGACGGGTGGGCGCGTGGATAGTCGCGCAGATATTGCAGGAAGCGCGCGAGCGTCTGGTCGCTGCGCGTCAGCGTGCCGGGCTTGAAGCGGGCATGCTCGACGATCGGCAGATCCTCGGTCGCGACATGGACTTCGAGCGCGTACATCGCGTCGAGGAAGTCGTGTGCGCTTGCCGGATCGCTGCCGTCATCCTCGACGCCGACGGTGAAGAACAGGCGCGAATGCCCGGGCCTGGGCAGTCCCATCGGCGCGACGAAGCCGAACCAGCGGCCATCGATATAGCCGTCCTGCCAATAGATATTGGCGCCGAATATGCCGACGCGGAATTTGATCGCCGAACCGTCGCGCATCGTGCCCGCAAATTCGTAGACCATCGAATGCGGCGACCATTCGACCTGGTCGTGCGGCATGCCGTTGTCGAAACTGATGCCGTGGACGACCTGGATATGCTGCATGTCGGGCGTGTTGCAGCAGATCACCCAGGGATCGGCCGGCATCTCGCGATCATATTCGCCCGTCTTCCAGATCAGATTTTTCGGCGCGTCGGGGAAATCGGGAATGTCGAACAGCGGCGTCTCGCCGTTGAAGGCGAAGATACAGCCGTAACGCTCGACCGTGGGAAAGGCGAAGAGCCGCGCGGTCGGCGGCGTCGGATCGCCCGACCCCGTCGCGACGCAGCGGCCCTCGGCATCGTAGCGCCAGAAATGAAAGGGGCAGCGGACCGTGCCGTCGATCATTTCGCCGGTGCACAGATCGGCGCCCATATGCGGGCAATAGGCACTGAGCACGCGGGCCTGTCCGTCGGCGTCGCGAATGACGATCACGCGCCCGCCGAGGAAGTCGAACCCCTGGACCGTATCGGCCACGACTTCGTCCGAACGGCAGACCGGGAACCAGCTCTGGCTGAACAGGCCGTCGGTTCCTTCCGGCTGGGGCGCGAGCGAGCGGGCCGCGAATCTGGGCGCAACCTGGGTCAAGGCAATCTCCTGAAAGCCCGTTTGCCGGGCTGCATTGTGGATATGCCTCGATTCTGATCGAGTCAATAAGGATTCATCACTGTATGGACAGTTATAATGAGGAATACGCATAATATGGACGAATATGTTGCGGAAACCTCCAATATCGGCTAGTCGATCATTGTGGATCCGAAAGTCGCCAGGGAGCGAAGAAATGGCTGAAAAAGGACGAGGCGGCGCACGGCGCAAGGGTGAAGGGCTATCCGCCATGGCCGGGGCGAGCGGCGTGGACGACACGCATGAACTGAACAGCCGGATCATCAATCTGCTGCAGCAGGACGGGCGTATGCCCTATTCCAACATCGCCGCCGCCGTCGGCGTGTCGGAAGGGACGGTGCGCAACCGCGTCCGCCAGCTCATCGACGACAATGTCATCACCATCCAGGCGGAGGCGCTGCCCGAGGCGTTCGGCTATGCCTTCAACGCGCAGACCTTCATCAACGCGGCACCGGGCGCCGACATCGAAGCGCTGATCGCGCGGCTGAGCGAGGTGCCCGAAGTCTTCTACCTGATCATGACGCTGGGCCGTTTCGATATCGGCCTGGCGACCTATCATCGATCGCACGAGGACTATCGCGCCTTCCTGATCGACCATTGCTATGGCCAGCCGGATATCGCCGCCGTCGAAACCGCGATGGTGCTCAAGGTCCACAAGATGCGGCTGCAATGGGATCTGGACAAGGGCGCGCGTGGCGCGGTCCTCGCCAAGGGAGGCAAGGGGCAATGATCACGATCGAACGCGCCTCGCGCTTCGCGGCGTCGGCCGATCGTCTCTGGCGGTTGTTCGCCACCGAGGATGGCCAGCGCCGTGCCGAACTTGGCTTCGTCTCGTCGATCGAGTTCGAGGGGGAAGGGCTCGGCATGATCAGGACCATGCGGACCGAAGGGCATCTGGGCGACGGCATGGTGAAGGAAAAGCTCGTCCATTTCGATCCGCAGGCGATGGAGATGACCTTCGAGATCGTCGATACCGGCGATATCGTGCCCTTTGCCGGCTATCTCGGGTTCGCCAAGGTGATTCCGGCCGGCCCCGACGCATCGGTGCTGCTCGCGCGCTCCACCTTCGTGCCGGTCGATGTGGCGGAGGACGATGCGCGCGCCATGTCGGAGGCGAACTACACATTGTTCTTCGACAATCTGCGCGACGCGCTTGCTTCCGGAGACTGGTGATGGCGGTGCTGCCGCTTCGGCCGGGCACCCGCTTCGATCATTTCCACTATATCGTCTTCTGCCCCGAAACGCGCGAGGCGGTGTCGGTCGATCCTTATGACGACGAAGCCGTGCGTGCGGCGGTTGCCGCCAACGGTCTGCGGCTGACCGCGATCGTCAACACTCACGAACATTGGGACCATGCCGGGCGCAACGCCGCGATGAAGGCGGAGGACGATCTGCAGATCCTGGCGCCGCTGGCCGCGGCGGGCACGATCCTCCCGATCGACCGGATGCTGTCGGACGGCGACGAGATCGCGATCGGCACGACGGCGATGCTGAAGGTGCTGGCGACGCCCGGGCACACCATGGCACATATCGCATTGAGCGGTGAGGATGGCGGGATGCCCTTCCTCATTTCCGGCGATACGCTGTTCGCCGCCGGCGCGGGCAATTGCGGCTATGGCGGGCATGCGCCCACGCTTTACGAAAGCCTGACCGGCAGGATCGGGCCGATGGATGGGGCGACCATCGTCTATCCGGGGCATGACTATCTCGCGCGCAACCTGCGTTTCGCGGCGCATGTCGAGCCGGGCAACGACGATGTCCGGGCGCTTGCCGTCGAGGTCGCGGCGCTGCCCTCGGAACGGCTGCGGTTCACGACCCTGGCCGAGGAACGGCAGATCAATCCGTTCCTGCGCTGCGCGAGCCCCATCTTGCGGGCGCGACTTGCCGAACTCGATCCCGCGCTGGATCCGGATGCCGACGATCCTACGGTGTTCGTGGCATTGCGCGCCTATCGCGATCGCTGGGCCGAAACGGTGCAGTGAAGGGTGTTTCCGCATAGGCAGTGAGTGGCCGATCCCGCGTGTCACACCGGAATCGTTATGGTAAGCACGCCTGCGCCTCCAGCGCGATCGCCCCGATTCAGCTGACAAGTTTCTTTCACATATTCAGCAAATTTGATGATCGTCTTTCAATGTCTGCGCATGGGGTGACGAATCAGGAATCATATTTCTCGGAAATAGTGTATAATCCCATCATGGCTGGATCAGATCTCATTCGCCCTCCCGGCTCCGCCGAGGATTGGACCGTTCCGCAGAATTGGTCGTCTTACACAACAGACGAGCATGCGATGTGGGACACGCTCTTCGCGCGTCAGGCGGAGATGCTGCCGTCGCGGGTCGTGCCCGCCTTTATCGACGGGCTCGATATCCTGCGCATGTCGCGGCCGGGCATTCCCGATTTCGAGGAATTGTCGGACCGGCTGATGAAGGCGACCGGATGGCAGGTGGTGGCCGTACCCGGTCTCGTCCCCGACGAAGTGTTCTTCGACCATCTTGCCAATCGGCGCTTCGTGGCCGGCCGTTTCATCCGCACCCCCGAGCAGATCGATTATCTGCAGGAACCCGATATCTTCCACGACGTGTTCGGCCATGTGCCGCTGCTCGCGCATCCGGTGTTCGCCGATTATATGCAGGCCTATGGCGAGGGCGGGCTGCGTGCGGCCAAGCTCGGCATGATCAAGCAGCTCGCGCGGCTCTATTGGTACACCGTCGAGTTCGGCCTGATCCGTGACGGCGACGCGCTCAAGCTCTATGGCGCGGGCATCGTCTCGTCCTTCGGCGAATCGCGCTTCGCGCTCGACGATCCTTCGCCCAACCGGATCGGCTTCGATCTGCAGCGCGTGATGCGCACAGATTATCGCATCGACGATTATCAGCAGACCTATTTCGTGATCGACAGCTTCGAGGATCTGTTGCGCCAGACGCTCGAGACCGATTTCGCCCCGGTCTATGCGGCGATCGCCGATGCGACGGACGTCGCGCCCGACCTCGCGACCGACGATGTGCTTGCGGACGACGTCGTCTTTACGCATGGCACTCAGGCCTATGCGCATTCGCGTCTGGAGTCCGCTGCATGACCACATTGTTTTCGGGGCTCGCGCCCCAACCCGCCGACGGCCTGTTGCGGCTGATCGTGCTTCACCGTGACGATCCGCGCCCCGGCAAGATCGATCTGGGCGTCGGCATCTATCGCGACGATGACGGCGCCACGCCCGTGCTGAGGGCGGTCAAGGCGGCCGAGGCCATCCTGCTCGAGACGCAGGAGAGCAAATCCTATCTCGGCGCGGAAGGCGATGTCCGCTTCGTCGAACTGCTCGAACCGATCGTGTTCGGCGCCGAAGGGGCGGGATCGCCGCGGCGGGGCGGCGTGCAGACGCCCGGCGGAACCGGTGCGCTGCGGCTTGCCGCAGAGCTCGTCGCGCGTTCGCGTCCTGGTGCCCGCATCTGGACGGGCACGCCGACCTGGCCCAATCACGCGCCGATCTTCGCGGGCGCCGGGCTCGAAATCCTGCCTCATCCCTTTTTCGACGCGGAAACGCAGCGGATCGAATTCGGTGCGATGATGAACGCGCTGGAGGGCGCCGAGCCGGGCGATGTCGTGCTGGTGCACGGATCGTCGCACAATCCCACTGGCGCCGAGCTGGACGAGGGGCAGGCCGAGGCGCTGGTCGAGCTGTGCGCGCGCCGCGGGCTCGTGCCGCTGATCGACCTGGCCTATCAGGGGCTGGGCCGCGGGCTCGAAGAGGATGCGGGGCTGGCGCGCCAGCTGCTCGCCGCGTGCGACGAAGCTTTGCTCGCTTATTCCTGCGACAAGAATTTCGGCCTGTATCGCGAGCGTGTCGGCGCATTGTGGGTGCAGGGCCGGACCGCCGAAGCGACGCAGATCGCGCGCGACAATATGCTGGTGGTCGCCCGCGGCCTGTGGTCGATGCCGCCCGATCATGGCGCCGCGATCGTCCGCGTCATCCTGGAGCGCCCCGACCTCGTCCAGCTCTGGCATGCCGAACTCGACGAGATGCGCGGCCGCATCTCTCGCCTGCGCGAGAAATTGGCGCAGAGCCATCCGCTGTTCGCCGGCGCGGTGCGCCAGACCGGCATGTTCGCGCTGCTGCCCTTCTCGCCCGAGGCGGTGACCGAGCTGCGCGAGATGCACGGCATCTATATGGCGGGCAATGGCCGTATCAACGTCGCCGGATTGACCGAGGAGAATATCGAGCGGTTCGTCGAGGCGGCTGCACCGCTGCTGAGGGTCTACGCATGACGCCGCTTTCGACGGAAGCGCGAAACGAGGCGTTGGCCGGCCTGGACGGCTGGACGTTCGATGACACGCGCAATGCGCTGTATCGCCGGCTCCGCTTCCCGAGCTGCACGCTGGCGGTCGGCTTCATGGCGCAGATCGCGATCGCCGCCGACGCTGCCGACCATCATCCCGAATGGTCCAACGTGCACGACCGCGTCGATATCTGGCTGACCACGCATGACGCCGATGGCGTGTCGGACCGTGATGTTGCGCTGGCCGGCACGATCAACGCGGCACTGGCGGATCGGGCCTGATCCCGGTCTGGCGAAAGCTGAGATTGTAACGATACGGCCCGGTCGACGGATGTTCGCCGTGCGGCAGCGTGTCGATGCCGTGAAAGGTCAGGCGGGCTGTGCCGCCCCAGACCATCACGTCGCCATGGTGCAGCGGAATCCGGCGCGGCCGGTCGCGGCGTTCCGCACCGCCCCATAAGAAGGTCGCGGACAGGCCGAGCGAGATCGAGACGATCGGCGCGGTCATGTCGATTTCGTTGCGATCCTGATGCAGTGTCAGGCGTGTGCCGGGTGCATAGCGATTGATCAGGCAGGCATCGGGCGCATAGTCGGGATAGCCCGCCGCGGCTGCCGCCCGCGCGGCCAGACCAGCGAAGATCGCGGGCATCACCGACCAGGCCGCGCCGCTTTCCGGGTCATGCGCGGCATAACGATAGCCGCGCGCGCTGCTCGTCCAGCCCAGCGCGCCGCAGCTCGTCGTTGCCACCGACATGCGGCGCCCGCCGGGCGTCTCCATATGGCGGAACGGCGCCTGTCCGGCGATATCGGCGACATGGCCGAGCAGGCATTGCGCGTCGTCGCATGCGAAGCCGCCGAGCAGCACTGCGCCGGGCGCGATGGCCAGTCGATCGCGCGCGAACAGATCATGCAGCATCGTGGAAGATGATCCCCAGCGTATGGCGATAGCCCGACCGAACGGTGCTCACCCCATGGCGCAGCATCGCGCGATAATCGCCGCGCGTGCCGGCGCGCGGGCGGGCATTGACCGCGAAGACGACTGCATCGCCCTTGCTCAGCGGCACCACTTCCGCCCGCGACTGCATCCTTGGACGCTGTTCGGTGAGCACGAATTCGCCGCCGGTGAAATCCGCGCCCGGCCGCGACAGCAGGATCGCGGCCTGAAGCGGAAAGACGTGCGCGCCGTACAGATCCTGATGCAGGCAATTATAGTCGCCCGCACAATAGCGCAGCAGCAAAGGCGTCGGCCGTCTTTGGCCCGCATCGTGGCAGCGGCCGAGAAAATCGGCGTGATCGTCGGGGAAGCGCACCTCGATCCCCATGCGTTCGTGCCAGCGATTGGCGATCGGTGCGAGGTGCGGATAAAGCGCCGTTCTCAGGTCCTGCACCAGCGGTGGCAGCGGATAGGCGAAATAGCGATATTCGCCCCGGCCGAACCCATGCCGCGCCATGACCACCTGGCTGCGGAAGATGTCGGTCGGCGCATAGAGCGCGGCGGTGGCGTCGCACTCGGCTTCGCTCAGCAATCCGGGCAGCATCGCCCATCCCTGCGAATCCAGCCCGGCCTGCAGCGCATCGTGATCGATCGCGTCGACGCGCGCCTGAACCTCGTTCACGCCACGGCTTCCATATTGATCAGTCGCCGCTTGCGCTCGACGCCCCAGCGATAGCCGGAGATGCCGCCATCGGCCTTGACCACGCGGTGGCATGGCACCGCCACGGCAACGCGATTGGCGGCGCAGGCGGCGCCGACCTCCTGCGCGGTGGCGGGAATGCTCAGCCAGCGAGCGAGTTCGCCATAGCCGATCGTATCGCCACCCGGCACCATGCGCAGCGCCTTCCATACCGCGAGCTCGAGCGGCGATCCGCGCAGGTCGAGCGCGAAGGCCGCGCCCTTTTCCGGGTGGGCTAACAGGTCCGACACCGCATCCAGCGCCCCTGCCAGTGCGGTCGGGTCCTCGAGCAGCGTGGCGCCGCCGAGTGTCGCGTGCAGGTCGCGGAGTAAGCGCGCGCGATCGCTGCCGATCAGGATGGCGGCGACGCCACGCTCGCTTGCCGCGACCAATGCGATGCCGAGCGGCGTTCCGATAGAAGCATAGTTCAGGGTTTCGCCCGCAAAGGGGCGATCGTCGGTGCTCATCATATATCTCCAGAAGTTCTCTTGAAGACACAGTGGCATCGGCGCGATCCGCACACTCTCCGCTTCTTGCGGTCAAAACGATAAAATAGCTGGGCTATCCCGATCTGTCGTCATTGCGAGGAGCGTAGCGACGAGGCAATCCAGAGTGTGGACGCATCCCCGGATTGCCGCGCTTCGATCCGTAGGATCGAAGTTCATCCTGAGCGCCTGCCTTGGCAGGCAGTCGAAGGGCTCGCAATGACGATGGTGAAGCAGCCCGGCCTCACCCGAAAAGCTAGACGACGCGACGGCCGGTGAAGAGCTGGATCAGCCCCACGATGACCGCGATTACCAGCAGGATATGGATCAGCCCGCCGGCGACGTGGAAGGCGAAGCCCAGCAGCCAGAGCACCAGGAGGATGACGGCAATTGTCCAAAGCATCGATTTATACTCCGAAGGATCGATCGCGTCCGCTAAGGGGCGCATGAAGATCAAACGTGGTGGCGCAGTTAAGCGTTCCACGGACCGGCAATGAGGGGAACAGGGTGAGGAACGGACTTGCGACGACAGCGGCGGCGATGGTGCTGGCCATGGCGATCGGCGGTACGGCGCTGGCGGGGCCGCGTGCCCGCGATGCGGGTGTCGTGGTCGGCATCCTCGAACCCGGGCCGCTCAACGGCATCACCGATGTCGAGGGCGTGCGCGTCGGGCAGGTGACGCTGGTCGAGGGGACGAAGATACATACCGGCGTCACCGCAGTGCTGCCGCATGGCGGCAACATCTTCCAGGACAAGGTGCCCGCCGGCTTCGTCGCGGAAAATGCCTTTGGCAAGTTCATGGGGTCGACGCAGGTGGCCGAACTCGGCGAGATCGAGACGCCGATCCTGCTGACCAATACGCTCAATGTCGCGGAGGCGGCGGCGGGTGCGATCGAATGGACATTGGCGCAGCCCGGCAACGGGCAGGTGCGCTCGGTCAATGCCGTGGTCGGCGAAACCAATGACGGTTACCTCAACGACATACGCGGCCGCCACGTCACCAAGGCCGATGCGCGCCGCGCGATCGAGACCGCGAAGGGCGGTGCGGTCGAGGAAGGTGCGGTCGGCGCCGGCACTGGCACCGTCGCGTTCGGCTGGAAGGGCGGTATCGGCACCTCGTCGCGCAAGCTGCCGGCATCGCTGGGCGGCTGGACGGTCGGCGTACTCGTCCAGTCCAACTATGGCGGCGTGCTCAACATTGCCGGCGTGCCCGTCGGCGTCCGGCTCGGCCAATATGATTTCAAGACCGAGATCGAGCAGCGCAAGGCCGACGGATCGGTGGTGATCGTCATCGCCACCGATGCGCCGGTGTCCGACCGCAATCTGCGCCGTATCGCCGAACGCGCCTTTGCCGGTATCGCGCGCACCGGTTCGAGCTTCTCCAACGGGTCGGGCGACTATGCCGTCGCCTTTTCGACCAACAAGGCGGTGCGCCGCACGCCCGAGCGCCGTTCGGCGACGGCATCGGTCGAGACCATTCCCAATGACGGCATGTCGCCGCTGTTCCAGGCCGTCGCCGAGGCGACCGAAGAGGCGGTGCTCAATTCGCTCTTCACGGCGAAGACGGTCGCGGGCCATAACGGCACGATCGAGGCATTGCCGCTCGATAAGGTGCTGCCGATGGTGAAGCGGCGCTGAAGGGGCGGCTTGGGGAGCGGGTAACATGAAGCACGAAGAAACCGCGGACCTGCCCTATCTCAAGAAAGTGGTCGGCGCCTCGATGGCGGGCACGGTCGTCGAATGGTATGAATTCTTCCTCTACGGCACTGCCGCCACCCTGGTGTTCGGCAAGCTGTTCTTCCCCAATAGCGGCAACGAGCTCGATGGGATCATCGCCGCCTTTGCCACCTATGCCGTCGGCTTCATCGCCCGGCCGCTGGGCGGTATCGTCTTCGGCCATATCGGCGACCGGATCGGCCGCAAGTCGCTGCTCCAGTTCAGCCTGGTGCTGATCGGCGTCTCGACCTTCCTGATGGGCTGCCTGCCCGTCTACGCATCGATCGGCTATTGGGCGCCGGCCTTGCTGGTGCTGCTGCGCTTCGTCCAGGGTTTCGCGCTCGGCGGCGAATGGGGCGGTGCGGTGCTGCTGGTGACGGAGCACAGCCCCAATCGCAGCCGCGCTTTCTGGGGCAGTTTTCCCCAGGCCGGCGTGCCGCTCGGCAATCTGCTCGCCACCGTCGTGCTGCTGATCCTGTCGGCGACGCTTTCCGAAGAGGCGTTCCTGTCCTGGGGCTGGCGCGTCGGTTTCTGGCTGTCGGTGATCATCGTCGGCATCGGCTATTATATCCGCACCCAGGTGACGGACTCGCCGATCTTCGAAGCGGCGAAGGCGCGGATCGAGCAGCAGGCCGATGCCGGCTATGGGCTGACCGAGGTCTTTCGCCGCTATCCGCGCGGCGTGTTCACCGCCATGGGCCTGCGCTTCGGCGAGAATATCCTCTATTATATGGTGGTCACCTTCTCGATCACCTATCTCAATCATCTCAAGGTCGACACGACCCGCATCCTGACATTGCTGTTCTTCGCGCACATCGCGCATGTCGTGCTGATCCCGCTTTACGGCGCGGCGGCGGATCGCTGGGGGCGACGGCCCGTCTATATACTGGGCGCCGCGCTGACGATGGTCTGGCCCTTCGTCGCCTTTCCGATGTTCGGCACGGGCGAGACCATCCAGATCCTGACCGCGATCATCCTGGGGCTGGCGGTCCATGGCCTGATGTATGCGGCGCAGCCCGCGGTCATGGCGGAGATGTTCCCGACGCGGATGCGCTATTCGGGGGTGTCGCTCGGCTATCAGGCGACGGCGATCGTCGCCGGATCCTGGGCACCCCTGATCGGCACCGCGCTGCTGCGCAGCTATGAGGACTGGACGCCGATCGCGATCTACATCCTGTTCGCCGGCGCGGTCAGCCTGGGCGCGGCGCTTTACATGCGCGAAACCCGGGGCGCATCGCTCGCCGCGCTCGATGCCGAGGATCGCGACCGGATGGCGCGGGCGGGATAGACCGGCGGCGGCATCGCGTCGCCGATTCCCCAGCGTCGAAACGGAGATCGGGGCTGGTCCGGCTCGCCGATGGTGTGCCGGAGGCATGTCGGCATGGTGTCGGCGATCGAAAGATCCGAGAGCGCTGCGCAAGCGATGCATGGCGCTCGCCATGCCTGTCGCCGCGTGAAAATCCCCGAGTTTCCTGGCTTTCGTTGCTCCGCGCAGGATATGGTTCCGGCCAATTGACTCGTCATTTAATGTATGCATAATACGGTATACATTAAATCAAGAGCGGAACTCGGTGCACCTCCACCCCTGTTCGCGGACTTCGATCAACGGCCGGAAACGGCCTGTGTCCGCAGGGTAGAGAGCCGAAACGCCGAACATGCAGTCAGGGAGGGATGGGGCAAATGGTTTTGAAGACGGGAACGCGCATTTCGCGACGGGCAATGCTGCTGGCGACGTGTGTCACGGCAATTCTCGGTAGCGGGCAGGCTATCGCGCAGGATGGTTCGGCGGCTGTCGCCGCGCAATCCGATGCGGCCGCGCCCGAAGCCGCCGATATCGTCGTCACGGGATCGCGGATCGCGCGGCGTGACCTGACCTCGAACAGTCCGATCGTGACCACGAACGAACAGGCGCTTGAAAATACCGGTGCGGTCGAACTCGAGCAGAGCCTGTTGCGGCTGCCCCAGTTCACCCCGGGCGGTACCCAGTTCCAGACCGCATTGCTGATCGGCGGCAATGTCGGGCAAGGCGCCCTCAATCTCCGCGGATTGGGATCCGCGCGTAACCTGGTGCTGCTCGATGGCCGTCGCGCGCAACCGGCCGCCGCCAATCTCCAGATCGACGTCAGCTCGATTCCGGCCTCGCTGATCGAAGGGGTGGAGGTGATCACGGGTGGTGCCTCGGCCGTCTATGGGTCCGACGCGATCGCGGGCGTCACCAACTTCAAGCTCAAGCGCAATTTCACCGGCATCGAACTCGCGTCGCAGGTCGGCATCACCGAACGCGGCGATGGGCGAACCGTCGATACCAGCCTGACGGCCGGCGCCAAATTCGCCGGCGGCAGGGGATCCGCCATCATGGCGCTGAGCTA
>JASBTC010000388.1 GCA_030148625.1 Sphingobium sp.
CGCGGTTAGAGCAGCCGATCTGATGCGATCAGATCGTGAACTGCTCGAGGTCTGATCGGTGGGCTTTGCGCGCGGGCCCGAGCGATAGCTGGGGTGAACGTTGCGGATGAGCTGCTGCTGATCGGCGATGCGTTGCAGCAGCGCCGCCAGCACATCCTGTTCCTCGTCCGATAACGCCTGAAGCAGCGCCGCCTGATGCGCGCGCGCGATCCGGCCGACCTCCGTGGCGAGCGCGTCGCCGGCAGCGGTCAAATGGAGCGCATGCCGGCGCCGATCGGTGTCGTGCTGACGGCGCTCGACCAGCCCGCGCGCTTCCAGCGTGTCGAGCAGCAGCACGATGCGGCTCGGCAGCGTATCCAGCGCCGTTGCAAGCTCGCGCTGGGTCAAGCCCGGCACGGATGCGAGCATGCGGAACAATCCGGCATGGGCCGGGATCAGATCCAGCACGGCCAGCCGCGCGGCGAACCGGGATGCGGCATGCGCGCCGAGCTGCGCGAGCAGGAATGCGGCTGTCCGTCGTCCGCCTGTTTCCGTGCCTTTGTTTTCAGCCACGCTCTGCTCCTTGAAAGTCGATATTGTTCATCGTATGAATCATTCATCGAATGAATGATTCGATTATAGATCCATATGAGGACAATGCCTATGCCCACCCACGCCGAGACTGCCGGGACATATCGTCAGGCGGGCCCACCCTTGTGGTTGCCCGCGACGATCTTTGCCCTGCTATTCTGTGCCGGGCTTGCTCTGCTCATGCGTGGCTCCCCCGCATTCCCGGGGCCGGACGTGAACGACGCGGCGATTTTGGAATTTATGCGGGCGCGTTCGGATGCGGTGCGACTCTGCGCCGCGCTCCAGTTCGGCGCGGGCGTCCCGCTCGGCATCTTGACGGCGGGGCTGGTCGCACGACTGCGCTTCCTGGGTGTCGATGCGGTCGGCCCGTCGATCGCGCTGTTTGGTGGTTTCGCGGCGGCGATCGCGATGATGATTGCGGCGTCGATCCTGTGGGCGCTGTCCTTTGTCGGCGGGGATATGAGCGGTGCACCTATGCTTTTCCGCCTGTCCTTCGCGCTGGGCGGGCCGGGTTTCTCGGTGCCGTTCGGCCTGCTGATCGCCGGCATCGCCATTCCCTGCGCCATAATGAAGCTGGTCCCGCGCTGGCTGGCCGGGGCCGGGCTGCTGCTGGCGCTGCTGGGCGAACTCAGTTGGCTGACCCTGTTCGACCTCCGTTTCCTGCCGCTCGTCCCGCTGACCCGATTCCCCGGATTTTCATGGCTGATCCTGGTCGCGATCCTGCTTCCGGCAACCCGCGCCAATGCATCCGCCCAGACTGGAGTTTGACATGATCGAAGAGATATCGCGCCCTCCACTCGCGTGCAGGACCGCGCTCATCATCGGCGCGAGCCGGGGGATCGGATCGGCGACCGCGCGGCTGCTTGCCGGGGCGGGGGCGCAGGTCATGCTGGCCGCGCGTGACGCGAAGGCGCTGGAGGCGGTGGTCGATGCGATCCGCGCCGATGGCCTGATCGCGCAGTTCCGCACCGTCGACGCGGGCGACGAAGCCTCTGTCGCCGATCTGGTGCGCGAGACGGTCGCCGCCTTTGGCCGGCTGGATCTCGCGTTCAACAACGCCACCGACGCCTCAGTCCCACGGCCGCTCGCCGACATGTCCGTCGCCGATTTCGACCGCGCGATCCGGATCAACATCCGCGGCACCTTTCTGGGCATGAAGTATCAGATCCCCGCGATGATCGACTCCGGGGGCGGCTCGATCGTCAACATGGCCTCGCTCGCGGGCGTCCGGGGCGTCGCCAATCTGGCGGGCTATGTGACGGGCAAGGCGGGCATCATCGCGCTCACCAAGGTCGCGGCGCTGGACTATGCGGATCGCGGCATCCGCGTGAACGTGCTCGCCCCCGGACCGATCCTCACTCATCATCTCGAAGCGGCGGGGGAACAGGCGCGGGCTCAGGCCGCTTTGGCGACGCCGATGCGCCGGATCGGAACCGAGGATGAAGTTGCGCGCGCCGTGCTCTGGCTGGGATCGGACGCCAGCAGCTTCGTCACCGGCGTGACCCTGCCTGTCGATGGCGGGCAATTGGCGGGCATGAAGCCCGAACATATGTATCGCCAGCCCCAGGCCGATCATGGCTGATTGGTCTATATGCGAGGAATCGCCGCATGCTGAAGGATGATCGATGAACGCCGCCGACCTGCAGACCTATTATACCCGCATCGGCTGGGACGGCGCGGCTCTGGCGCCGTTCGACCGATTGCGAACGCTGATCGCGCATCATATCGCGCATATCCCGTTCGAAGCCGTCGACGTGCTGCTGGGCCGCGCCATCGATCTCGATCCCGCGACATTGTTCGACAAGCTCGTCCACAGGCGGCGCGGGGGCTATTGTTTCGAACAGAACAGCCTGTTCCGGCGGATCCTTCGTGCACAGGGCTTCGATGCCGAGGCGCTGATCGGCCGCGTCCTGTGGATGCTGCCGCCCGGCGATCCACCGCGCGCCTGGACGCATATGGCGTTGCGCGTGCGGATCGACGATGCCGATCACCTCGTCGATGTCGGTTTCGGCAGCTGCGTGCCGCCCCGGCCGCTGCGCTTCGACACCACCGAACCGCAGGAGACCGCGCATGAGACGTTCAGGCTGACGCCGACGGCCGAAGGTCATTTGCTCGAGGCGTTGATCGACGACGAATGGGCACGCGTCTATGAAGTGGCGCGCGGCGCGGTCGACGACGATCGGCTCGGCGCGGCCAATAAGAGCGTCTGGTCGGACGCGAGCGCGCACTTTCGCCACCGTCTGATGATCGCGAAGACCACGCCGGAGGCTCGCCATGTCCTGCTTGGGAACCGGCTGACCGTCCGAGAACCGGGGCGCCCGCCCGAGCGGACTTTCCTTGCCAGCGACGCGTTACGCGCGATGCTCGAAAACCGTTTCGGCCTGAGCGACGGCATCGACTGGCCGACGCTGATCGATCGCATCGATTTTCAGGCGGAGACGGCCGCGGGCTGATCCGTCACGGCACGGCCCGGCATCGTCAGGCTGCGCTGGCCGAGCAATGCCGTGACCACGGCGACGATGCCCGCCGCGATCGACACCCAGAAACCCTGGCTCGCGCCAAAGGCGTCGATGACCCGGCCCGAGGCGAAGGCGCCGATCGCCATGCCGATGCCGATACCCGTCGTCACCCAGGTGATGCCCTCGGTCAGTCGGGCGGGGGGCACCAGCCGTTCGATCAGGCCGAAGGCCGTGATGAAGGTGGGGGAGACCGCGGCACCACTGGCGAACAAGGCGAGCGCGAGCATCGGAATATTGCCGACGAACAGCAGCGGCACGGTGGTCGCCGCCGCGATGGCGATCGCGACCGCGAACTGGCGCGATAGCGGCATGTCGAGCTTGAGCGCACCATAGACCAGCCCGACGAACAGCGAGCCGACGGCATAGCCGCCCAGCACCAGGCTGGCGGCCGCTGCGTTGCCGAATTCAGCGGTCAGCGCGATGACCGTCACTTCCGCCGTGCCGAAGATCGCACCGACCGCGACCAGCGCGAAGGCCAGGATCTGTACGGGGCGCAACGCGATGGCCGGGGCACCGTCGTCTTTGGTCACCGGCTGCACGCCGGGTTCCGTACCTTTTTGCAGGATGAACGCGGCGGAGCCGATGGCCAGGAACAGTGTCGAGGCGAGCGGACCGGCCTCCGGAAACAGTGAAACGCTGAGACCGACCGAGAGTGACGATCCGGCGATATAGACCAGTTCGTCGGCGACCGATTCAAAGGCGAAGGCGGTATTGAGTTTCGGCGTGCCCCGGTACAGTGCGGTCCAGCGCGCGCGGACCATCGCCGGCATGCTCGGCATCGTGGCGGCGACCAGTGCGAAGGCGAACAACAACCAGTCCGGCCCGCCGAAATGCGTCGTGGCGATCAGGCCGGAAAAGCCCGCCACCGATAGCGCTGCCGCCATGGGCAGGACTCGGCCTTGTCCCAGCCGATCGACCAGTCGCGAGATTTGCGGCGCGAGCAATGCGTTGGTGAGCGCGAAGGTGGCGGCGACCGCACCGGCGAGCCCATAGGCGCCACGCGTCTGCGACAACATGGCGACGATGCCGATCGTCGCCATCGCGATCGGCAGCCGGGCGACAAAGCCCGCCGCGGCAAAGCCCCTGGCGCCCGGTGCCCGGAATATCTCACCATAGGGGTTGGCCATCGCACGCTCCTCGACTTCGATGCGGAATCATTCATATACGCTACGTATGTAAATGCAGCTAGTGACATACATGGCGTATGTCAATATATATACGCCTCGTATGTGAAGAAGGCGGGACAGATGGCGCGCAGACCCCGGACGGAAATGATCGCGGAAACCCGCGCAAAGCTGCTGGCGGCGGGACGCGCGGCATTCGGCTCGGTCGGTTATGCCGATGCGTCGATGGACGATTTCACCGCCGAAGCCGGGCTGACCCGCGGCGCGCTCTATCACCATTTCGGCGACAAGAAGGGGCTGCTCCAGGCGGTGATCGCTCAGATCGACGCGGAGATGTCCGAACGCCTGCGCATCATCGCCGCCAGCGCGCCCGATCCCTGGCAAGGCTTTGTCGACGAGAATATCGCCTATATCGAAATGGCGGTGGAGCCCGAGATCCGCCGCATCGTCATGCGCGACGGTCCGGCGGTGCTCGGCGATCCATCGACCTGGCCGTCACAGACCGAATGCATCCGATCGATGACCGCCAGCCTCGAACGGCTGAAGGCGGAGGGCTATATCATCGATGTCGATCCAGAGGGCGTCGCCCGCCTGCTCAGCGGTGCCGGGCTGCACGCGGCACAATGGATCGCCAATGCCGACGACCCGGCGGCGACATCGAAGCGCGCGGTACAGGCGTTCAGGACGTTGCTCGACGGGCTATTGGTCGCGCGCGAATAATCCTCTCCTGCCATCCCGCGCACGCGGGAATGACAAGGAAGTGATCCCGATCGTTTCATCCCCCCGCGAAATAGGCCGAGGGCGTCACCCCGAACATGCGCTTGAACAGCGCGATGAAGGCGCTGACGCTGTCATAGCCGAGGTCGAGCGCGACGGTGGTGACCGGAACATCCTCCGCCAGCATTTCGAGCGCCCGCATCAGCCGTGCGCGCTGCCGCCACGCGGTATAGCTATAGCCGGTTTCCGCGACGAAGCGCCGGCTCAGCGTGCGCTCGGAAATCCCGGCCCATGCCGCCCATGCGGCCATCTCGCGCCGGTCGCCGGGATCGTCGAGCAGCGCGCGTGCGATCAGCACGAGGCGGGGATCTTGTGGCATCGGCAGGCCGAAGGGTTCGACGGGGGTGGCGCTCAACTCATCGAGGATGACCATCGCGATGCGCCATTGCCCCTCATCCATATCCGGCCCCCGCCAGCCGGAGGCGCGGATCACTGCTTCGCGCAAAAGGCCCGACGCCCGCATCGTGCAGGGACGGTCGGGCAGGTTCGCGCAGGCCGATCGCGCGACATAACAGCCCCATCCCTCATGCGCGCCGTGCATATAGCCGTAATGCGGCTGATCGGGCGGAAGCCAGACCGCATGGTCGGCGGGGACGACCCATGCACCCGCATCGGTGCCGATGGTGAGCAGGCCTCGCCGCAGTCCCGACAGCTGGCCACGGGCATGGCTGTGCAGTCCCAGCTCGCGCCGTTCCGCCGGTGTTTCGTAGATCGCGACGACAATCGGATCGTTGGGATCGCGTTCGGCAAGCGCGAATTTCTCCTCCAGC
>JASBTC010000389.1 GCA_030148625.1 Sphingobium sp.
ACGGGCTTACCGCCTGCCGCCGGCTGCGCGCCGAGAGCGACGTGCCGATCCTGATGCTCACCGCACTGGGCGAGGAAACCGACCGCGTGGTGGGTCTCGAGATGGGGGCCGATGACTACCTGGCCAAACCGTTCAGCCCGCGCGAGTTGCTGGCACGGGTCCGCGCGATCCTGCGGCGGGCCCACGGCACCCGGCCCGAGGGCGGCACGCTGGCCGGGCGCCGGCTCGCCTTCGACCGCTGGCAGATCGACACCGACCGGCGGGTTCTGATCGCTGGCGACGGGGCCGAAACCGCGCTGACCACGGCCGAGTTCCGTCTGCTCACCGTCTTTCTGGAACGTCCCCGCTTCGTGCTGAGCCGCGCGCAGCTTCTCGATCTGACCAGCGGGCGGCAGGCGCAGGTCTTCGACCGGGCCATCGACAACCAGATCAGCCGCCTGCGCCGCAAGGTCGAGCCCGATCACCGCAACCCGACATTGATCAAGACCGTCTGGGGCGGCGGATATACGCTGGCCGCCGACGTGACCCGGCTGGGATGATGGCGGTGCTGAACAGGCTCTGGCCCCGCAACATGTCGGGCCAGATCGCGCTGGTGGTGGGCATCGCCCTGCTCGTCGCGCAGGCGATCAATTTCGGGCTGCTGGTGCGCGCGCGCGATCGGCAGGAATTGATCCAGGTCGCGGCGCCCGCGATCGCGCGCCTTGCCGATGCGATCGAACGCAATGCCGCCGGCACCCCGATGGTGCGCGAACGCGGACCCTGGATGTCGCGCCGCGGCGTCTTCGTCGAACAGAAGAGCCGGGTGACGCCCGGCATGCCGGTTCGCGAGGATATCGCCGAGCGCGCGCGCGTCGCATTGCACGATCTGCGTGTCCCCGTGCTCCGGATCGAGGCGGCGCAGGCCGATGGTTCCACCGTGCAGCTTCCCGGTCATGACCGCATCGCCCAGCTGCGCGACACGATCGATCCCGAGCGGCGCAGCAAGCGCCCTTATCTGATCGTCGCGGCGGAGGTGGAGCCGGGCCGGTGGATCAATCTGGTCACCCGCCTGCCGTCCCGCGATCCCCGGTTCCTCGGCTGGCTCTTCCTCCAGACCATGATCCTCTATGGGGTGGTGCTGGCGGCGGTGCTCTGGAGCGTGCGCCGCGTGGCGCGCCCTTTGCGCGAGCTGACGGGCGCGGTCGAGGGCTTCCGCAGCGCGGAGAACAGCATCGCGGTGCCCGAAAGCGGCCCGTCCGACGTTCGCCGGCTGGTGGCGGCCTATAATGGCATGCGCACGCGCATTGCCGGGCTGCTCGACGAGAAGGACAGGATGCTGGGCGCGATCGGCCATGATCTGCGTACGCCGCTGGCCTCGTTGCGCGTGCGGGCCGAGGGCATGGAGGACGAGGCCGAACGCGACCGCATGGCCGCGACCATCGAGGAAATGAACCGGACGCTCGACGATATCCTGTCGCTGGCGCGGCTCGGCCGGCCGAGCGAGGCGGAGACGCGTGTCGATCTGTCCGCCTTGCTCGATCAGGTGGTCGACGATTTCCAGGCGCTGGGTGCGGAGGTTTCGCTTGCCGACACGCCGCGCACCACCGTGACGATCCGACCGACGCTCATCACCCGGGCATTGCGCAACCTGATCGACAATGCCGTCAAATATGGCGGCGTCGCCAAGGTCGATATCGTGTCCGAGGCAAAGGGCGTGGCGGTCACCATCGACGATGAAGGGCCGGGCATTCCCGAAGACAAGATCGAGGCGATGTTCGAGCCTTTCACCCGGCTCGAGCAGTCGCGCAGCCGCGAGACCGGTGGGACGGGCCTGGGGCTCGCGCTCGCCAAGGCGATCGCGCTTCAGCATGGCGGGCGGCTGACGCTCGAGAATCGTGCGGCGGGCGGCCTGCGCGCGACGCTCTGGCTGCCGAACTGAGCGCATATTTCATAGGCCAGGATGCTCCGGCCTTATGAAAGATTTTACCACTTTTCCCTAGAGACCGGGGCATGAACGCTCATGCCATGATCGTCGCCGAAGCCGCGCCGGATGTCCGCCCGCGTTCCGCGGTCAGCACGGGCGTCGGGCTTGTCGGTCTTGCCGGTCTCTTCGGCTGGATCTTCGTCGCCCGCCATTTCGGCATGGACGGACCATTGTCCGCCCTGACCGGCGTCGTCTGTTGCGGTCTGCCGATGGTCCTGTGGTCGCTGCTCGTCGACAAGGTCCATCGCAACCCGTCGACCGGCATCGACTGGTCGATGACCCCGCGTCCGATCAAGGACAGCATCGACATCAGCCTGGTCAAGATTGCCGGCCTCTGGGCAACATGGGGCGCGATCGCCGTCGTCTATTGCGTCGGCCGCTGGTATTGGAGCGGCAGCTATCTCTTCGCGATGGAAGTGCTCATCACCCTCGCGCCGATCCTCGCCATCGTCTCGATTCCCTATGTGATCTGGATCGACCGGCGCCTGGTCGAGCCGCGCGATGGCGCATATGCCTTCGGCCAGTTCCTGATCGGCCAGGGCGTGGCGGATCGCACCATCCTCCACGATCATTTCCGGGCCTGGGCGGTCAAGGGCTTCTTCTCCGCCTTCATGATCTCGATCGTTCCCGGCGGGTTCGGCGACCTCGTCCGCGAGCCGCTGGCCGCGATGATCGCAAGCCCGGTCATGCTGGTCGGCTGGCTGATCACCGCCATGTTCGTCGTCGACATCGCCTTTGCCACCGTCGGTTACGTGCTGACGATGAAGCCGCTCGATTCGCATATCCGATCGGCCAATCCCTATGCCGCGGGCTGGATGGCGGCGCTGATCTGCTATCCGCCCTTCATCATGATGGGTGACGGCGGCCCGCTCGACTATCATCCGGGCACCGGCGAATGGTCGGACTGGCTGGCCAGCTATCCCGCGGTCGTCATCGTGTTCGGCGCCGTGCTCGTCCTGCTCACCGCCATCTATGCCTGGGCGACGGTGGCGTTCGGCCTCCGTTTCTCCAACCTCACGCATCGCGGCATCATGACCCACGGCCCCTATGCCTGGACCAAGCATCCCGCCTATCTGGCGAAGAACGCATTCTGGTGGCTGTCGACGCTGCCTTTTCTCGCCACCACCGGCAATCCGATCGACGCGGTCCGCAACACCCTGCTGATGGCGGCGGTCAGCGGCGTCTATTACTGGCGCGCGCGCACCGAAGAGAAGCATCTCGGCGCCGATCCCGCCTATCGCGCCTACGCCGAATGGATGGATCGCAATGCGCCGATCCCGCGCCTGATCCGCCGCATCACCGGAGCCTCGACTTGAACCGGATTGGGCGCCGCTATGTCGTGCCCTTGATGATCTCGCTCGGCATCACCGCACTCACCATCGCGGGCACGGCGGCGGGACTGTCCTGGCTTGCCCAAAAACCCACCGGGAACCAGGAAGCGGCCGAACGGCGCGCCGAGGCGGAGGCCGCCAGCAAGCGGGCCGCTATCATCGATGCGCCCCGCGCCGCGGTGGCGGCGCAGCCGGCGCCGGACGGTGGAACCGGTATTGCGGCGCCCAGGGTCGAAGCCGCGCCGCGAATGCCGCGGGTCGTGGCGGGGCCGGTGCCGCCGATCGATCCGGCCGCCGCGGCGCGGGTCGCCAGCTTTTCGTGCAGCGGCAGATTGAGCGCCGGTCGCGCGCTGGTCTGCTCCGATATCGGCCTGGCGATCTCCGACTATAATCTCACGCTGCTCTACGATTCGGTGCTGGCGACGCATGCCGGCCGGGCCGGGCTGCGGCGTTCGCAGGATCAGTGGAGGGCCGGGCTCGATCGCATCGGCAACGACAGGCAACGGGTCGCCGACCATTACCGACGCCGTTTCGATGAACTTTCGAGGCTCCAGGCCGGCCTGCGCTGATCGGTGAACCGGATCGACTCCGCATTCCCTGGTTTACCACGGTTCCCGAGCCGGCGGCCTATCCCGCGGCCAATCGCTTCACGACAAGTTTCTGAGAGGTGAGCGCATCGACGTCGATGTGACGGTCGAACGCCACGCCCATCCGTTGGCCTTGCGACCAGCGCACCGTCGCCGCCATCTTGCCGCCATCGCCGAAATCGATCGCGACCACGCTGTCGACCGGCATCGGGCGATCGATGTCGATCTGTGCGCCCGATGACGAGATGTTGCGGATGCGCGCCGGGATCGAGCGCGATTCATAGTGGAGCAGCGCCGTACGCAGCATGAGGATACGCGGCGCGCGGCTGTGATCATAGCCGTCCGTGGTCAAGACGCGGGACGGGCTGGCAATCGTCTCGGCCGCCTCCCGCGCGGACATGGGCTTGCCGAAGATATAGCCCTGGATATGCGAGCAGCCGAGCGAGCGGATCAGTTCGAGTTCGTCCCTGGTCTCCGCACCCTCGGCGGTGGTGTCCATGCCGAGCCCTTCGGCGAGCGAGACGATCGCGCCGATGATCGCCGCGTTGCGATTGCCGGGCACCGCCGCACCCTCGACGAACGAGCGGTCGATCTTGATCTTGTCGAAGGGCGCCTTGCGCAGATAGCTGAGCGAGGAATAGCCGGTGCCGAAATCGTCGAGCGCCAGCCGCACGCCGAGCGCCTTGAGGCTGGCGAACATCGCGTCGGTATCGAGCCCTTCGTTCAGGAAGACGCTTTCGGTGATCTCAAGTTCGAGCTGTGCGGGATCGAGCTGCGATGCGGCGAGCGCGCTCAGCACCACGCCGGGAAAGGCGGGGTTCGCGAATTGCACCGACGACACGTTCACCGCGACGCGGACATGCGACGGCCATTGCGCGGCTTCCATGCAGGCGGTGCGCAGCACCCATTCGCCGATCGCCTGGATCAGGCCGATCTCTTCGGCGATGGGCACGAACAGCTCGGGCGAGATCGGCCCGCGCGTCGGGTGATGCCAGCGCAGCAACGCCTCGAAACCGACGATCGATTCGGCGGCGGCGCAGACCACGGGCTGATAGGCCAGGTGCAGCGCATCGGTCGCGAGCGCATGGCGCAGATCGGTCTCGATCATGCGGCGTTCCTGGGCATTGGCATGCATCGACTGTTCGTAGAAGCGCAGAGCGCCACGCCCGGCCGCCTTGGCGGCGTAGAGTGCGAGATCGGCGTTGCGCATCAGCGCGTCGGCGGTCGCGCCGTCCTGCGGCCCGATCGCGATGCCGATCGAGGCGCCGATCGAGATATGCGACCCTTCGACCATATAGGGTTCGGAGAGATGGCGGATGACCTCGGCGGCCAGCGCCTCGATCCTGGACATCGCCGGCGCGACGGGAAGCACCACGGTGAATTCGTCGCCGCCCAGCCGGCCGACGCGGCCGACATCGCCGATCACCGCCTCGAGCCGCTTGGACACCAGTTTGAGCAACGCATCGCCCACGGGATGGCCGAGCGTGTCGTTGACGCTCTTGAACCGGTCCAGGTCGAGCATCATCAGCGCACATGGCGCCGGATTGATGCGCGCATTGCCCAGCGACTGTTCCAGCGTCTGGAACATCAGCGCGCGATTGGGCAGGCCGGTCAGCGAATCGAAGCGGGCGAGCCGGCTGATCTCAGCTTCGGATTTGCGTTTTTCGGTATAGTCATTGCCGCTGCCGCGAAAGCCGCGAAACTGCCCGAGCGCATCGATGACGGGGCGTCCGGTCACCGACAGCCAGCGCCCTTCGCCAGGTGCCGCCGCGCGTACGGGAAGCTCGGAAAAACCGAGCCGGCTGGTGAGATAGAATCCGATCGTCCGCTCGACATGCGGCGATGCGAGATCGTCGTCGCCGCCATTGACGATCAGGCTCGCCATTGGCTGGCCGATCAGGTCCGCGGGCTGCTTGCCGAAATACTCGGCGAGCTTGGGCGACGCATAGGTCAGCTGGCCGTGACGGTCGGTCTCCCAGAACCAGACGCGCCCATTCTCCTCGAACATCGCGATCAGCGCGCTGGCCTTTGATGCGTCATTGCGCGCGCGGGCGCGCTTGCCGATCTCCGCCTGATCCGCGCGCACGAACGCGATCAGGACCGGCACGAAGATGCTGGCGAACAATGCGCTGACCGACAGATAGGCGGTATCGCCGCTCGTCATCAGCATCGCGCCGATAAAGCCCGCTACAACGGCGATGACGAGACCGGGCAGCGAAGAGAAGGCGACGATCGGCGCCAGCGCCGCGACCGCGGTCACCCCGCACAGCGTCTCGCCGAGGCGGGATCCGTCGCTCAGGTCGAACGTGAACACAGCGCCGAGCGCGATGCCGATCAATGCGGCGAAAATGGTGAGGATCCGGACGCGGCGCGAGGGGGCGAGGCGCTTGCCCCGTGCCGAGCCGACGACACCGAATGCGGCGGGTGCGAGCAGGACGGGCAGCACCGCGAACAGCGCGTGGCTGGCCGTATCGGCGTTCCCGAAGCCAAGGCGGAGCGTGGCTTGAAGCGCGCCCGTTGCCAGATAGATCGTCGCCAGCGCAGGGAACAGGCGGAGCGTTCGGCGGACGGCCGCCTGAATCTGCGCGGCTGCGCCCTCGTCACCCTCGACCAGACCCATCACCACGAGCGTCGCGGCGGGAAGGTCAGCCTCGCTGCCTCCAAACGCCCGCCTTGCTCGATTTGTGATTGTCATCGGTGCCCCACGTGATCGGGGCAGCTAGGCAGCAAGCCGTTTAACCTTTGTTAAGGCGACGGCCTAGAAACTCATTTCTTCATAGATTTTCGTGATGTCGCCGCCCCAGACACCGTGGAACCGGTCGAGAAGCGCCTGAGCGGGCACAATGCGCGAGGCGGCGATTTCCCGCAGCGGATCGATGAAGCCGCTTTCATTGTCGCCCGAACTGTTGAGCCGTGCCCGTGCGGTCAGGCCGGCGCTGGCGATCTCGACGATCTCCGGTGCGATGTCGCCGAGCGTGCGCCCGCCGGGGATCGGGGCGTCGAGGCCGAGCCTGGGCACCGCGTTGCGCAGATCCTCGCGCTCCTCCATCGTCCAATGCTTGACCACGTCCCACGCGGCGTCGAGCGCGGTGCCGTCATAGAGCAGGCCGACCCACAAGGCCGGCAACGCGCAGATCCGGTTCCACGGTCCGCCGTCGGCGCCGCGCATCTCGAGAAAACTCTTCATCCGCACTTCGGGGAAAGCGGTGGAGAGATGGTCGGCCCAGTCGGATTCGGTCGGCTTCTCGCCCGGCAGCGCCGGCAGGCGGCCATCGAGGAAATCGCGGAAGCTCTGGCCCGCGGCATCGATATATTTGCCGTCGCGATAGACGAAGTACATCGGCACATCGAGCGCATAGTCGGCGTAGCGTTCGTAGCCGAAGCCATCCTCGAACACGAAGGGCAGCATGCCCGTGCGGTGCGGATCGGTGTCGGACCAGATATGGCTGCGATAGGACAGGAAGCCGTTGGGCTTGCCCTCCGTGAAGGGCGAATTGGCGAAGAGCGCGGTGGCGAGCGGCTGGAGCGCCAGGCCGACGCGGAACTTCTTCGCCATATCGTCTTCGGACGCATAGTCCAGATTGACCTGGATGGTGCAGGTGCGCAGCATCATGTCGAGCCCGAGCGAGCCCACGCGCGGCATATGGCGCAGCATGATCTCGTACCGGCCCTTGGGCATGACCGGCAGTTCGTCGCGCCTTTTGTCGGGCCAGAAGCCCATGCCGAGAATGCCGAAGCCCAGTCGGTCGCCGACTTCCTTCACCTGCGCCAGATGGCGGCCGGTCTCGGCACAGGTCTGGTGGAGATTTTCGAGCGGCGCGCCCGATAGTTCGAGCTGCCCGGCAGGTTCGAGGCTGACATTGCCGTCCGGCCCGGCGAGCGCGATGACGTGCCCGCCTTCGTAGATCGGTTCCCAGCCGAATTTGGTGAGCGCGAGCAGCAGCGCGTGGATGCCGCCGGGTTCGGCATAGCTCGGCGCGCGATGATCGGCGTTCCAATAGACGAATTTCTCGTGCTCGGTGCCGATGCGCCAGCGCTCCGCCGGCTTCTCGCCCTTGGCGAATGCGGAAATGAGCTGCGACCGGTTTTCGATGACCGGATCGTTGCCATTTGAAACCGTCTTTGTGCTCATTGCGCGGCTCTAGCGGGCCAATGTCGCTTTTGAAAGCGGGTGCATAAAATTCCTCTCCACCGCCCGCAGGCGGCTATGCGGTCCAATCCCCCATTGTCGCCATCCAGACGCTGACGGCCGCGGCGGCCGCGGTTTCGGCCCGCAGGATGCGCGGCCCCAGCGAGATGCCGACCGCTTGTGGCAATGCGCGGATCGCTTCGCGCTCCTGCGGGTCGAAGCCGCCTTCCGGACCGATCAGAATCGCCGCCGGGCCCGGATTTGCGCGCATCGCTTCGGATGCCGGCGCGCCACCGGTCTCATCGGCGAAGAACAGCGCGCGATTCTCCGGCCAGTCCCGCAGCAGCGCGCTCAGTTTCACCGGCTCCGCCAGCACGGGCAGCGCGGTGCGTCCGCATTGCTCGGCGGCCTCGATCATGTGCGCGCGCAGGCGATCGCCGTTGAGCCGGTCGACGACGGTGCGGCGGGTCAGCACCGGCACCAGCCGGTCGACGCCCAGTTCGCACGCTTTCTCCGCCACCCAGTCGACGCGGCCCTTCTTGATCGGCGCGGCGCACAGCCACAGGTCGGGAACCGCCTCGCGCTCGCGCAGCCTGGCGGTCGCCTGCAGGATCAGGTCGCGTTTGCCGACCAGCGTCGCCTCGGCAAGCCATTCGCCGCTCCGGTCGTCGAACAGCTTGACCACGCCGCCGGGCTTCAGCCGCATGACCGAGAGCAGATAATGCGCCTGACCCCCGTCGATTCGGATGTCGCGCCCGTCGACGATCTCCTCATCGACGAACAGGCGCGGTGTGCTGTCGGGCGGCCAGGCGGGTGTCGCGGTCATGGCGCTATGTACCGCGGCTTGTCGCCGGGTACATAGGGGTGATGAGCAGCGATTCAGAGATTGTCCCCGATACCCAATATGGCGCGCTGATGCGTGCGCTGCCGGCGAAACTGCGCGGCTTCGCCCTGCTCGCGCGGTTCGATCGGCCGATCGGCTGGTGGCTGCTGTTCTGGCCGTGCGCATGGGGCGTGGCGCTTGCCGGCGGATTGCGGACGCAGTGGAGCCTGGTGTTCTGGCTGCTGCTCGGCGCCGTTGCGATGCGTGGGGCCGGATGCGTCTACAACGACATCGTCGACCGCGATCTCGACCGAAGCGTCGCGCGGACGCGCAGCCGGCCGCTTGCGAGCGGCGCGGTGTCGGTCAAGGCGGCCTGGATCTGGTTGCTGCTGCTATGCCTGATCGGGCTGATCGTGCTGTTGCGGCTGGATCGCGTCGCACAGGTCATCGCGCTGGGCAGTCTGGCGCCGGTCGCCGCCTATCCCTTCATGAAGCGGATCACCTGGTGGCCGCAAGCGTGGCTCGGCCTCGTCTTTTCCTGGGGCGCGCTGGTCGGCTGGGCGGCGGTGCGTGGTGCGGTCGAACTGCCGATGTTGCTGCTCTATGCGGGCTCGATCTGCTGGGTGGTCGGTTATGATACGCTCTATGCGCTGCAGGATCGGGAGGATGACGCGCTGATCGGCATCCGGTCTTCGGCGCGGCGCATGGGCAATCATGTCCGCGCCGGGGTGTTCGGTTTCTACGCGGCGGCTTTGGCTTTCTGGGTGGTTGCGATCTGGCTGGTCAGGCCCGACTGGATCGCGCTCATCGCCCTGCTGCCGATGGCGGCGCATCTCATCTGGCAGGTCGCCGCACTCGATCCCGATGACGGCCTCGACGGCCTCGTCAAGTTCCGTGCGAACCGGTTCGCCGGTTTTCTGATGTTCCTTGCCTGCGCGGCGGTGGGCACGGCCGGTTGATTGGAGGGTGGAAGCGGGCCTCCTAACGCTTCGACCTTCATCACTTCAGGCTGATCCTGCCTGAAGTGATGAAGGTCTCAACCATGTGAGGGAGCCCGATTCACGTTCTCGGTGGAAGCATGAAGTGCTTCCACCTCAAACGATCAGGCTCTAGGTGCGAACCATGCTGAGCGTATCCCAAGCCGAATCCCGCACTGCCGATCTCGTGGCGCTTGCCCGCAAGGCCGGCGCCGATGCCGCCGACGCCCTGTATGTCGGGGGCGCGTCCACCCAGGTCCAGGTGCGGTTGGGCGCGCTCGAGGATGTCGAGCGTTCGGAAGGGGACGAGATCGGCTTGCGTGCCTTTGTCGGCAGCCGGTCGGCCAGCGCTTCAACATCGGATTTGTCTGCCGAGGCATTCGCTGCATTGGTCGAGCGCGTCGTCGCGATGGCGCGCGAGGCGCCGGAAGATCCCTGGGCCGGCCTTGCGCCGGAGGATCGGGTGATGCGCGGCGATCCGCCGACGCTCGATATCGACGATGGCGGCGCGGCCGAGCCCGCCGCGCTCAAGGCGCGCGCGCTGGAAGCGGAAGAGGCGGCGCGCGCGGTGGCGGGCGTCACCAACAGCGAAGGCGCCGGCGCGGGCGCCAGCCGTTCGATCGTCGCACTTGCCACCTCGGCGGGATTCGCGCGGGGCTATATCGGCAGTAGCCACGGGGTTTCCGCGAGCGTACTTGCGGGCACGGGCGCGGGCATGCAGCGCGATTATGCGCATCATTCGGCACGTTATATCGGCGATCTCGACGATCCCGTCGCGGTCGGCCGCCGCGCGGGCGAACGCGCCGTGGCCCGGCTCGATCCGGCGCGTCCGCGCAGCGGCGCGATGCCGGTGGTCTACGATCCGCGCGTCTCGCCGGGGCTGATCGGCCATCTGATGGGCGCGATCAACGGTGCCGCGATCGCGCGCAAGACCAGCTTCCTGCTCGATTCGCTCGGCCAGGCCGTCTTTGGACCGGATGTCACCATCATCGACGATCCGTTGCGCCCGCGTGGCCTGCGCTCGCGGCCTTTCGACGGAGAGGGGCTGGCGACGGGGCCGACGACGATCATCGATAATGGCGTGCTGACCGGCTGGCTGCTGACCGCCGCCGCCGCACGGCAGCTCGGCATGGCGCCCACCGGCCATGCCGTGCGCGGCATTGGCGGCCCGCCGGGTGCGGGCAGCACCAATCTCCATATGGCAGCGGGCAAGGTCAGCCCGGCCGAGCTGATCGCCGATATCGTCGAAGGCGTCTATGTCACCGAATTGATCGGCATGGGCGTGAATGGCGTGACCGGCGACTATAGCCGCGGCGCATCGGGCTATCTGATCGAAAATGGGCAGATCACGGGCCCGATCGCCGAGATGACGGTGGCGGGCAACCTCAAGGACATGTTCCGCATGCTCGTCCCTGCCGACGATCTCGAATTCCGCCATGCGGTCAACGCCCCGACGCTGCGCATCGAGGGCATGACGGTGGCCGGTGCCTGAGGCGCTGATCGACCGGGTCGCCGCCATTGCGGCAGAGGCGGGGGCGATGGCGCTCTCGCGCTGCGAGAGCGACTATAAGAGATGGGAAAAGGCGCCGGGCAATCCGGTGTGCGAGATCGACCATGCCGTCAACGACATGCTGCGCGAACGGCTTTACGCGCTCGACCCCGAGGCGGGTTGGCTGTCGGAGGAAACGGTGGACAGCGCCGAACGGCTGCTGGTCCCGCGTGTCTGGGTGGTCGATCCCATCGACGGCACGCGCGATTATATGCGCGGCCGGCCAGGCTGGGCGGTGAGCGTCGCCCTGGTTGAAGGCGGAACGGTGATGCTTGGCGTGCTTGATGCGCCGGCGCGCGGCGAACAATGGCGTGCCGTGGCGGGACAGGGATCATGGCGCAACGGCGTCGCGCTTTCCGCCAGCCACCGCGAAATATTTGCCGGCGCGCGTGTGCCGACCGATGCGCTGCCCCGGGTCGACAGCGACCTGACCGCGGTGTTCAAGCCCAATTCGATCGCGTTGCGCATCGCCATGGTCGCCGCCGACGAAGCCGATCTGGTCGCGACGTTGCGCTGGGGCAATGAATGGGACATCGCCGCCGCGGTCCTGATCGCCAAGGAGGCCGGCGCCTGCGTCACCGATGCGTTCGGCGGCGCGCTGCGTTTCAACAGCACCAAGGGCGAAGCGTTCGGCGTGATCGCCTGCGCGCCCGGCATCCATGCCGATGCGGTCGAGCGGCTGCACGAACGGGCGGAAAAGGGCATCATCCGCTAGCGGATATCGACCCCAAACGTCATGCCAGCGGAGGCTGGTATCTCCCGACGAATGAAGGGTGATCTGGTTGGCAGACCCCAGCTTTCGCTGGGGTGACGCAGGAGAACTGTACCGGTGATTCGCCGGCCGCGTATCCTGACAGCGATCGCCTCCATTCCGGACCAATCTCGTCGCCAATATTAACGCCCTCGCAACCCGCCAGGCCGGAAGTACGATGCACGAACGGGAGGGGAAAAGATGCGGATGTTGCGAAAACTGGTCGCCGAAACGCGCGGTGCGACCGCGATCGAGTATGCGCTGATCGCCTCGCTGATCTCGCTGGCCTGTATCATTGCATTCATGAATCTGGGTCTGTCGCTGACGGGGACGCTGAACACGCTGACCAACGCGATGAAGGGCGTGACGGGTTAGGACCGATCGCCATCAGCCTATATCGGGCCTGCAAATGGCGCCTTCCGCGCTGCCGGTGCTTTTATGCG
>JASBTC010000394.1 GCA_030148625.1 Sphingobium sp.
GTCGTGCTGAAATCCGCGGAATACAGGCCGCCGGGCACCATTTCGGTCACCACCGCCATGCGCACGCCCATCTGGGTGGCCTTTTCCGCCTGGTTCCAGGTCCACATGAACCGCCCGACATCGATGATGCCGAACAGGAACAAGATGGCCAGCGGCAGGACCATCGCGAATTCGGCGGCGGTGGCGCCGAGTTCGCCGGGCGGCGGGCGGAAGCGCGGCGTCGGAGACATCATACCCCCATCACCGGCACTTCGGATTCGGCCCGGACGACCAGCCCGGTCGTGCTGAATCCGAGACTCGACAAGAGCGAGCGATAGGGAACCGCCGCACTGACGCGCACGACCGGCACCGATGTCCGGCCATAATAGACACCCGAATAGGTTTCCGCAGAATTGTCGGCGCAACTCAGGCTGACGGTGACGGTGGCGGGATTGCTCCAATAGGAAAGCCGCGGCGTTCCCGACGCCACCTGCCCCGTCAGCGTCACATTCCGCGTGTCGGTGATCACCCCCGACGAAACCGTGGATGGGCACGTGTAATTGGAAAATCCGCGACGCGACGCATAGCGCGCGCCATCGCGTACGGCCTTCACCACGACATGATTATTGTAGAAATAGTTGCCGAGCTCGAATGCGCCGAACATGAGGGCGAGCATGACCGGCATGACGAGCGCCAGTTCCACCGCCGCCGTTCCACCTGTCGCTCGGATGAGAGTGCGCGACATGGCCGTCATTCGATCAGATACGGAACGTCACGCCGGGTGATCTGCCCGGCTCCGCCCCCCTCGCCGCTTCCCGACGCGCCGATGATCTCGATATAGACGTCGTTCGCGCTGGTGATGTCGGTGTTGCAGCCCGATCCACTGCTGCACTTCTTGCGATCGAAACTCGGTTCGACCAGGAACACGTCGACGAAACCGGCAACGGGTATCGTCTTCTTGCCGTTGAGGCCGGTGGTCGCGGCCGCATAGCGGCAATTGACCGTGGCGGCGGTGACGCGCCGACGATCGGCGCCGCTGAGGCTGGGCACCACGCCGGGGAACAGGCATCGTCCCGCTTGCGGCGTGCTGTAAGCGGCGAGCGTGGCGTCTCCGCTGGTGATCTTGGTCGCGAGCGCGGTGTTGGCCGTTGCCGCTTCCTGCGCGGCTTCCCATAGATAGACGCCATAGCGCGTCACTGTCGCTCCCAGGCCGGTCGTATTCTGCCAGTCGAGCCCTGGATGGTTCGACCTGAAATAGGCCGCGCGATCCCAGTGACCATCACCGACCCTTCCGCCCGAACAGACATTGGGCACAACCGAATGACAGATATCACGGGGATGGCCCATGATTTCGGGGGTCACTGTGCTGAGAAGTTCCTGGTTGCTTTGAGGACGATAGCGCTTCGTTGCGAAATTGGCGCTGGTGGCGGGATTCTCTTCCCAACTGCAGGCATTCGCCTTGCGGACCAGATCCTTGCGGACATTGGAGGACGGCGAGCAGGGACCATCAGGGCAGGTCGCATTGATGTTTCCGTTGGGCGCCAGGTCGAAACGCATGTTGAACGAAGCCCGGAACGAACTCATCTGGCCGGACTCGGTGGTGACGTTCGCAGTCTGCGAGCATTCCGAATAAAGGGCATTGCTCGATAAAGCTTCCTTCACACCATTGGCGCCTTTGCCGAGCTGATCGAGAAAACCGAAATTGCCGGGCCCCCATTGCTGCCCCCCCTCGAGCATCGCGATACCAGTACCGGGCGCGATGCTGACCTCGCGATAGGGATCGTTGTTGTTGAGCGGCTCGTCGGGGCTGCAAATGAAGAACGGTACCGCACCACACACCGCGCTGCCGACGCCCGCATAGGCGGTCGCGGTGATCGGGCCGGACGAGAACGCCGCCACGATCGGGGTGAGCGCGTAAAAGGCGGTGCGCCCGCCGACGGTGACTTCGACGAACTCGGCATTCGCATCGGTCAATGTGCCGGTATCCAACTTGTCCTTCTGACTGAAAAACCGGATCGCGCCGACACGATCGCAATCGGCCTCGTTGGCGATGTTGATCGCCCGGCCGAGATTGTCGTTCGCGAAGCGCGTATCGTTGCTGATCAGGCTGCTCGCGGCCGTCGCAGCGCGCGCGCAGGCCCCGTCCTTGCCGTCGAGCTGACTCGCGGCCGCCAGCGCCGCCTGATCGGCGGCGCTCTGCAATTCGCTGTCCATGGTAACGAGCCGCGAATAATCGAAAGCCAGGCCTCCGACCGCAATCAGGGCGAACAGCGACAGGGCCACAGTGGGCGCGATCGCCCCTTGCGTATCGCCGGCTAGATGCCTGATCGGGTGTCCGCGCATATCACGGCCCTCACTTCGGTCCCAGACCCGAGCCGGATCCCGAAGTGCCGGATCCGCTGGTGGTGGAGGTGACGACCGGCTGCTTGACGCCGCCTTCATTGTAACGCTTCACCGCCGCGGCGGCACGTTGGCCGGAACCGCCCTCGACAGCATCGGTCTGTGCCACGGGATCGGGATCGATTGTCTGCAGCGCGATATTGTGGCGCACCGCCCCGCCCATCGAGATGTCGTTGGGCGTGCAGCCTACCAGCCCTGCAGACAGCATCAGCGCGGCGGCGCGAATGATCGGCTTCGTCCTATTGCTCATGGCCGGTTGGTCCCGAAAAGCCGGTCTTGGGATCGGCGGGTTTGGCCGGTTTTTCCGGCGGTGGCGCGTTCGGATCGAGCGGATTGATGCCGACGGCCTTGTCGGTGCGCCCCATCAGGAACAGATCGAGTTCATGCGGGTTACCGACACGGTCGGTCGGCACACGCGCATCGCCAGCCGCCATCGGCTGAACCAGGCGCGGCGTCACGATGATGACCAGTTCGGTCTCCTGCTTCTGAAAACCGGTCGAACGGAACAATGCGCCCAGAATGGGTATCGAGCCAAGGATAGGAAGCTGGCGCACGGTATCCTGAAAATCGTTGCGCAGCAGCCCGGCGATCGCGAAGGACTGGCCGTCGCGCAGCTCGACGGTGGTCTTTGCGCGCCGGGTCAACAGGCCGGGAACGACAAGGCCGTTGATCGCCACCGAAGCGGACGGATCGATCGAGCTGACCTCCGGCGTCACGACGAGATTGATGACCCCGTCATCGAGCACGGTCGGCGTGAAGCCCAGGCTGACGCCGAACGGCTTGAATTCGACGGTGATGCCGCTGTTGCCACCGCCGGTGCCGCCTGTTCCCGAGCCGCTGCTCTGCAGCACCGGGATCGGAAATTCGCCGCCGGCGAGGAAGGAGGCGGTCTCGCCCGAAAGCGCGATCAAGGTCGGCTCCGCCAGCGTCTTGACCATGCCCTTGCGCTCGAGCGCGTCCAGCGCCGAGAACAGATTGAGGCTGCCGATCGCGTAGGACAAGGTGCCGACACCGAATGCCTCGCTCAGCCCGTCGATGCTGATGACGGGGGCGGGATTTCCAGCCTTGATTGCATCGCTGATCGCCACGGTCGAATCGACCGAGAGATTGCCGACGCTGCCATAGGTCTTGTTGCCCAGGAAGGAGTGATTCAGGCCGATCTGCTTGCTGGCCTGGCGATTCACCTCCGAGAAGCGGACTTCCAGCATCACCTGCTGCGAGGCGCCGACGGTCAGCATGTTGACCACTTTCTCGCCGGCATAGGTGGCGGCGATCTGGCGCGCGCGCTCCACCGCCGGTGCGCTGGAGACGATGCCGGTCAGCACCACGGAATCGTTGGAGATGCGCGCGCCGATCTTTTCATGCGGCATCAGTTCGGAAAGCTGGCGACGCAGGGTCACCACATCCGGCCCGACGGCGATGTCGATGACCGCGATCAGTGTGTTGCGCGTATCGTAAAGCGTCAGGCTGGTCGTGCCGACCTTCTTGCCCAGCACGTAAAGCGACGATCCGGTGAGCGGCAGCACGTCGGCGATCTCGGCATTGCCGATCAGGGCCTTGGCGAAAGGCCGGTCCGCACGGAGGATCTGGCTTTTGTTGACGGGCACGTCGAGTTGCCCGGCATGCCGGCCATCATCCTCGCTGATCGCGCGGACCGGCTGCGCGGCGGCGACGGTCCCCACGACCGCGAACGTCGCCACACATAGCGTCGAGCCGACGATGCGCATGAGTCTAGTTGCTCGCATGACGGCCCACCTCGTAATTGCTGCCGGTCAGACCGCGGACGACCTCGACCGTCGACGTGGTCTTGGGTGCCGGCCGCGGGCGCC
>JASBTC010000395.1 GCA_030148625.1 Sphingobium sp.
TATCTTGTGTCGTGCGCGGTGCTGTCGGCGATGTGGATCGGCTTCTTCGTGGACATGGTCGGCGCCGTTTGAGAAAGCCGGTACCGCCTCGGGAAAGCGCTCCTTCGCGCTTTCTCAAACGGGCTCCGAGTGCGGCTTGCCGTGTGGCGCGGCCGGTGCCACCAAGGGCAATCAACAAGGGGCATGATGTGATGAAAACCGTTTCGTTCGCGGCAATTGTTGCCGCCACCCTCGCCGTTGCGCCCGCAGCCGCCGAAACCGTCGCCGTCACGGCCGACCGGATGATCGACGTGCTGGCCGGCAAGACCATCGACAGGCCGGTGGTGGTGATCAGGGATGGCCGCATCGCCTCGGTCGGCCCGGCGGGTTCGGTGACGGTGCCGAAGGACGCAAGGCGGATCGACCTTGCCGGCAAGACGATCCTGCCGGGGCTGATCGACATGCATGTCCATCTGGAGGGCCATCCCAAATATAGCGGCTATAACGGGCTGGAATTCACCGACAGCTTCTGGCCGATCCAGGCGACCTACAATGCCAAGGCGATGCTCGATGCGGGTTTCACCACCATACGCAATGTGGGTGCGAACAATTATACCGATGTCGGGTTGAAGGAAGCGATCAGCGAAGGCTGGATCGAAGGCCCCCGGATCGTCCCGGCCGGTCACGCCCTGGGCGCGACCGGCGGCCATTGCGACGAGACCTTCATGCCGCCATCGTACAAGCGCGTGGGAGAGGGCGTGGCCGACGGGCCCGACGGCTTTCGCCAGAAGGTGCGCGAACAGAAGAAATATGGCGCGGAAGTCATCAAGATCTGCGCGACCGGCGGCGTGTTCTCGCGCGGCGACGAACCGGGCCAGCAACAGCTGACCGCCGCGGAGCTCGAAGCCATTGCCGATGAAGCCCATATGGCGGGCATGAAGGTGGCGGCGCATGCGCATGGCGCCACGGGGATCAAGGCCGCGATCCGCGCCGGGATCGATACGATCGAACATGCCAGCCTGATCGATGACGAGGGCATCGCGCTCGCGAAGAAGGCCGGCACCTGGCTGACCATGGATATCTTCAACACCGACTATACCCAGAGCGAGGGTGCGAAGAACGGCGTGCTCGAGGACAATCTCCGCAAGGATCGCGAGATCGCCCAGATCCAGCGCGACAATTTCCGCAAGGCGCACGCCGCCGGGGTCAGGATGCTGTTCGGCACCGATGCCGGTGTGATGCCGCATGGAACCGCGGGCGGGCAGTTCAAATATATGGTCCAGTACGGGATGACGCCGATGGAGGCGATCCAGGCGGCAACGCGCAGCGGCGCGCAGGCGCTGGGCCGCGAGCGCGATGTCGGGGCGATCGCGGTCGGCCGCTATGGCGACATCATCGCGGTCGATGGCGATCCGCTGACCGATATTCGTGCGCTCGAGGATGTCGATATCGTCATCAAGGGCGGCGAGGTCGTGAAGGCCGATTGACCATGGATCCGGTCATCCGTCGTTTCGCGAGCATATCGCTGATCTGCTGGCTGCTCGGAGCGCTGGTGATCGCGCTTGCGTGGAGCGGCGTGCTTCAGTCCTTCGACGAAGCGGCGCTGCGCGGTTTGCGGGGTGTCGGCGACACATTGCCGTCGCTGGTCACGGACATGATGCGCGGCGCCAGCTGGCTGGGCGATGGCTGGCCGCGCTCGATCCTGGCGGCCGCCTTCATCGTCTATCTGATGATCCGGCGGCTGGCGCGTGCCGCATCCTATATCCTCTATACCGCGCTCGGCATCGCCGCGCTCAACGCCTGGGTACTGAAGGCGATCGTTGCGCGCGCCCGGCCCGAGATCGTGACGCGGCTCGTCGAGGTCGATCAGAGCTGGAGCCTGCCGAGCGGTCATGCCGCGAACAGCGCCGCGGTCTATGGCGCGATCGCGCTGGTCGCGACGGTGCTGTGGTGGCGTAGGCGTCAGCGACGCGCGATCTGGGCGGTTGCCGGCGTGCTCGTGTTGCTGATCGGCGTGTCGCGCGTCTGGCTCGGCGTCCATTGGCCGAGCGATGTCGTCGCGGGCTGGCTGGTCGGTGCGGGCTGGGCCTCGCTGCTGGCCGTGCTGCTCAAGCCGGTGCAGGCCCGCGCTGCTACTCCGCCACCGAAACCAGCTTGAGCTGGGCTTCGCCGCCATCGGTGAGCAAGGCCCCGCCGCGCAGGGTGAAGCGGCCTTCCACACGGCCGCCCGGCGCGATGCTGATGGTTTCGTAGGAAATATCGCCGATCACATGCGCGGTGCGTTCGATCACCAGTTCGCGCGCATTGATCGAGCCGTCGACGACGCCTGATAGCCGCGCGGATTCGGCGGTGACGCTGCCCTTGATGCGGCTGGATTCGCCCTGCACAAGTGCGGCGCACTGGATATCGCCGTCGACGGCACCGTCGACATGAAGGTCGGCCTGTGCGCCGATATTGCCTGCGATCGAGACGTCGGGGCCGATTACGGAAAAGCCGCCGCCGGCGCGACTAGCGCCCGTCGAACCGCCGTTTGACGTTGTCTTGGACCTTGAGAACATCGGCATGGGACTCCAGGAACGGACGCGGATTGACCGCACGATCGTTGAGGCGGACTTCGAAGTGGAGATGGTCGCCGGTCGAGCGGCCGGTGCTGCCCATCCGCGCGATCTGCTGACCGCGCGCAACCATCTGCCCGGGGCGGACGTCGAATCCGGACAAATGGCCGTAACGGGTCTGGATGCCGTGGCCATGGTCGACGATGACGAGATTGCCATAGCCGCCCTGCGGGCCGACCGAGACCACGCGGCCGGCGGCGGCGGCCAGGATCGGCTGACCGCGATCGCCGGTGATGTCGATGCCGGCATGGAGCGCCGCGGCACCGTTGAACGGATCCGAGCGTACGCCGAAACCACTGCTGAGCGTCAATGGCAGCGCAGGCGCCGAATTGGGAATCGCGAGAAGCGCGCGTTCCATCGTGTCGAGCTGGCGAAGCGAGGTGGCGAGCCGGGTAAGGCTCAATTCCTTCAGCGTGCGCGGTGCTGTGCTGCGAAGCGGGATGAAAGGGCCACCCATCGCCGGATGCGGCGCGATCGCGCGCGGATTGACGCCGAAGCGGCGAATGGCCTTTTCGGCTTCCTGCGCGCGCATCGCGGCGGCCATGGTCAGCGTGTCGGCAAAGGCGAGCTGCCGCGCCTCGACCCGGGCGAGCGGCGCAGCCTCGGGAATGACTGCGCCTACCTTGGTCGGCGCGGCGGCGGGCGCGGGTGCCGCGGTCGGCGCGACCGCACCGAAATAGCGCTCCACCATCTGATCGAGAAGCTGCTGGCGCTTCTCGAGCCGGTCGGCAAGGCCGGCGACGTTCGATTGCCAGGCCTCGACGCGGCCGGCCGAACGGCTCACCGCGCTTTGCTGTGCGCCCAGTGCGATGCGATCCTGCACCGTCCGGATCTGCAGGCCGACCATGACCACCGTCGAGACCAGCCAGACCATGAAAAGTCCGGCCGCGAGCGCCGCGAGCTTGATCTGGAAACCGGTGGTGATGCGGAGGAAACGCATTTGCCCGCCCGAGCGGACATAGATCTCATGATCAGGGAAGAACCGCGCCACCCGGGCGTAGAGCCCGGACGGCTGCTTCGTTGTGACGTGCACCGTGCGACCTGTGATTATTAAAGGATTGACGTCCGCATAGTCGCACGCGGGCGACTCGCGAAACGCGCACAGGTCGACTCGTGACGAGTCGGGGGAGTCTTCGGACGAGATGAAGAAGACTTATAGAAACTATATGTATTCATGTCGCCGAAGCGCGGCCACCGCGTCCGGACGCACGATGATGGGTGGCGCGATTCGCGACCGATTCGGTCAAAAACGGACGATCAGCCGGTTGGTTCCCCGGCCATTTCCATCAGGACCCGCCACTCGTCCTTGCCGATCGGGACAACCGAAAGACGCGACTGGCGGATCATCGGTAGATCGGCAAGCCGCGGCTCCGCTTTGATTGCCTTGAGCGGGACGGATTTCTTCAGCGATCTGACGGGCTTGACGCGCACAGCCACCCATCGGCCGGTCGTATCGGTGCGGTCGGGCTCCGCTTCGCCGGAGATCTCCATGATCCCCACCGCTTCGAGCCCGATATTGCTGTGGTAGAACAGGACATGGTCGCCGCGCTTCATTGCGCGCATGTGCAACGCGGCGGTTGGATTGCGGACGCCGTCCCAATAGCCCTCGCCATCACGGACGAGATCGTCCCAGCCATAGGCATCGGGTTCGGATTTCATCAGCCAGTGGCCGCGATCGGGCATTGCATCCTCCGTTCGGGTGTCCGAACCTCGTCATAGTCGATATGCCGATGTCGCCAAGCCCATTCCAGGCAAGTCCATTCCAGACAGGAGCCCTTCCATGATCACACGCACCGCATCCGCCCGTTACGAAGGCTTTGGCAAGGACGGCAAAGGGCACGTCTCCAGCCAGTCGGGTGTGCTTTCGGACACCAATTACGGTTTCAACACGCGCTTCGAGGATGGTGCGGGGACGAATCCCGAGGAACTGATCGCCGCGGCGCACGCCGCCTGCTTCACCATGGCGCTCAGTTTCGCGCTGGCGCGCGAGGGATTTTCGGACGGCACGCTCGAAACCAAAGCGGCGGTCAAACTCGACAAGGACGGTGACGGTTTCTCGATCACCCGATCGGATCTGACGCTCACCGCGCGCGTGCCCGGGATCGATGCCGACCGGTTTGCGGAGATCGCGGCGGGCGCGAAGGCGAACTGCCCGGTCTCGAAGCTGCTCAAGGCCGAGATCACATTGACCCACGACCTGTCCGAATGATCGATCAGGCCGGCTGCGGCGTCTGCCGGAACAGCCGGCCGCGTTCGGTGACGAGCACGGCCCCGATCGCGGCGAGTCCGCACAGGAAGAAGCCGGTGTAGAGCGGGATCGTCGTGCCGTCGAACAGGCGGCCGACGCTGATGCCGATCGTGGCACCGACGATCGTCGAGAAAGCGCCCTGCAGCGAACTGGCGGTACCGGCGACATGGCCGACGCGCTCCATTGCAAGCGCGCCGAAATTGGCGGCCGCCAGACCGAAGCAGCCCATGGCCGCCGCCTGGAGCAGTGTGAAGCCGATCATCGATTCATGACCTGAGAGAGCGACGGCGAGGTGGATGCCGCCGAACAGCGTGAAGCCGATCAACGCCCAATGGCCGATGAAGCGCATCCCCAGCCGGACGACCAGCCGCGAGTTGATCAGCGATCCCACCGCCATCGTCGTGGCGACACCGCCAAAGACCAGCGCCAGCATCCCGGGCGCGTGGAAGACATCCGCGAAGATCTGCTGGACCGAATGAATGAAGCTCATCAATGCGCCGTTGATGAAAGCGCCGGCCAGGGTGTAGCCGTTGGACTGGCGGTCGCGCAGCACCGTCGCATAGGATGCGCCGAGCCCCGCCGGCGTGATCGTGATGCGACGATCGGCGGGCAGGGTCTCGGGCAGCCGCGTTCCGGCCCAAAACAGAATGACGACACCGATCGCGGCAAGTGCGACGAAGATCCAGCGCCATGGCGCGACCAGCAGGATGAGCTGCCCGACGCTCGGCGCGAGCACCGGTGCCGCCATGAAGACGATGAAGGCCAGGCTCATCACCCGCGCCATCTGCCGGCCGACATAACGATCGCGCACGATCGAGACGACCAGCGCCCGGCCGCCGGCCGCACCCGCGCCCTGCGCCATGCGTGCGGCGATCAGCAGCTCGAAGCTTGGCGCGAAAGCTGCCACCAGGCTGAAAATCACATAGCCGGCGACCGAGATCAGCAGGACGGGGCGTCGGCCGAACCGGTCGGACAATGTACCGACGAAAAATTGCGAGACGCCGAATCCGATCAGAAAGGCGCCGATCACGAACTGGCGATCATTGTCGTGCACGATGTCGAGCGAGCGGCCGATCGCGGGAAGTGCCGGGATCATCGAATCGATCGCCAGCGCGACCGTCGCCATGATCAGCGCGATCAGAGCGATGAACTCGCGCGGGCCGGGGCGCTCGGCCACGGGCGTTTCCTGGGTCGCCGGTGTATCCATGGCGGGCACTTGGCGCATTGGGTCGTCGATTGCCAGTGCTGCGGCGCAAAAAACCGATCAGCCCGAGATGCCGAGTCCCAGCAGGAACAGCAGGAAGAGCACCAGCGCGAAAGACGCGAAGATGATGAGCAGGAAGGTTCGGATCAATGCGCCGAACCGTCCGATCTCATAGGCACCCTTGAGCTGGGCATAGATATGCACCGGCGGGATGATCAGCGCCGCCATGCTGATCACGTCGCTGCTCACGCCGCCCACCCACATCACCGTGAGCAGGATCGTCAGCAGTGACATGAAGGCGAGCGAGTAAGTGACGAAGATCGCGTGATCGTACACGCGCCGGCGGAAATGCCACAGGAACATCAGCCAGACGAACGGCACCGAGATCGGAATCAATGCCCATGAAAATTTATAGGCATTGGACTGGATCTTGTAGAGCGCGAGATTGGGATTCGCATTGGCCTTGGCGAGGCCCTTGTCGAGTTTGGGCCAGCCGGTCTTGAAGTCGGCAAAGCTCGGCATCTTGCCTTGCGCGGCCGCCTCGGCGTTCTTCAGCATCTCGCGGCGCGTCCCCAGATTCTCCTGGAGCGCGGATGTGTCCTGGCCCGCAGCCCTGGCCTCCGCGATCTTGCGCTCGACATTGGCGACGCCCTTGCGCTGGATTTCGACCTGGCTCGCTGCCTGCGCCTGCAATTGCGGATTCTTCGTGACATCCAGCTCGGAGGTTTCGAGATGCCCGCCAAATGCGTTGATCACCGCGAACATCAGGAAAACCGAGAACAGGAACAGTGCGAGCGGGGATACGAAGCGCGCACGTTCGCCATGGACATAGCGGCGGGTCAGTTCGCCGGGGCGGAAGGCGAGCATCGGCAGCGTGCGCCAGATCTTGCCCTCGAAATGGAGTACGCCATGCGCGAGATCGTGCCAGATCGCGGCGAGCGAGCGATGGATATGCCCAGGCTGGCCGCAGGCGTGGCAATAGGGGCCGGTAAGCGCCGTACCGCAATTGAGGCAGATGCCGTGTGCGGCGTCGCCGTCATGGGTGCCGGCATGCGGTTCGACGGCATTCGCCACCAGACCTCCGGTCACCGCGTCTCCCGCCGCTTCCATGCCCCCTGACATGAAGCGGCTCCTAGCAGCCGCCGCACGAGACGGGGAAGCGCTATTTCGTGCGGTCATCGATCATGCTAGGCGCGCCGGCATGACTGAGGGCCATGATTGCGAAGCGCTGATCCGGGAGATGGCGACCGCCGCGCGCGCGGCGGCGGGGCGGCTGGCGGCCATGTCCGCCGCACAAAAGGCGGCCGCGCTGGTTGCGGCGGCGCATGCGGTGCGCGACGATGAAGCCGCCATCCTTGCTGCCAATGCCGAGGATATGGCGCGTGCCGAGGCGGCAGGGCTGTCGTCGGCGCTGCTCGATCGGCTGAAGCTCGATTCGGGCCGACTGGCAGCGATGGCCGACGGCATGGCCGCGGTCGCCGGTCTGGGCGATCCGGTCGGTATGGTCATCGACGAGACGCGGCGTCCCAACGGCCTGATCCTGCAGCGCGTGCGTGTGCCGTTGGGCGTGATCGGGATCATCTATGAGAGCCGGCCCAATGTGACCGCCGACGCGGCGGCGCTCTGCTTCATGTCGGGCAATGCCGCGATCCTGCGTGGCGGATCCGAGGCAATGGCGAGCAATCGCGCGATCCATCGGGCGCTGGTGCGCGGACTGGTTGCGGCGGGTGCGCCCGAAGCGGCGATCCAGCTCGTGCCGGTGACCGACCGTGCGGCCGTCGGCGCGATCCTCGGCGCGGCGGGGCTGATCGACATGGTCGTGCCGCGCGGCGGCAAGTCGCTCGTCGCGCGCGTCCAGGCGGAAGCGCGCGTGCCGGTGCTCGCGCATCTCGACGGCATCAACCATGTCTATGTCGACGCCGCCGCCGATCCCGCCAAGGCGCTCGACATCGTCGTCAATGCCAAGATGCGGCGAACGGGCGTGTGCGGCGCGATGGAGACCCTGCTGGTCGACAGCGACTATGTCGGCGCCGCAGCCTTGGTCGATGCGCTGATCGGCGCGGGCTGTGAAGTGCGCGGCGACGCGGCGACGCAGGCGCTGGATGCCCGCGTGACCGACGCCGCCGATGCGGACTGGGATACCGAATATCTCGACGCCATCGCCTCGGTCGCGCTGGTCGACGGGCTCGATGCCGCGATCGCGCATATCGCGGCGCATGGATCGCACCATACCGACGCGATCGTCACCGAGGACGACGCGGCGGCCGAGCGCTTCCTGAGCGAGGTCGACAGCGCGATCGTGATCCACAATGCCTCGACCCAGTTCGCCGATGGCGGCGAATTCGGCCTGGGCGCCGAGATCGGCATCTCCACCGGCCGGCTTCACGCGCGCGGCCCGGTCGCGCTCGAAGGGCTGACGACGTACAAATGGCTGGTGCGGGGCAACGGCCAGACGCGTCCCTGATGCGCATCGGCCTGCTCGGCGGTTCGTTCAATCCTGCGCATCGGGGGCATCGCCATATCAGCCGCTTCGCGCTCGACGCGCTGGGGCTGGACGAGATCTGGTGGATGGTTTCGCCGGGCAATCCGCTGAAGCCGGCAAAGGGCATGGCGCCGTTGACCGCACGGCTCGGTTCGGCGCTTAAGATGAGCCGCGGACTGCCGATCCGCGCCACCGCGATCGAGCGGACGCTTGGGACGCGCTACACCGTCGACACGCTCGCCGCGCTCGTCCGCCGCTATCCCAAACACGACTTTATCTGGCTGATGGGAGCGGACAATCTCGACCAGTTTCACCGCTGGCGCGACTGGCGGAAAATCGCACGAATAGTTCCGATTGCCGTAATCGCTCGTCCGGGCTATGATCGCGATGCCCATGCAGGTGGTGCTATGGGATGGCTGCGGCGCTTCGTCCGGCCCGCCAGCCAGCGAAAAAGTTGGACGAATTGGAGATTGCCGGCGCTCGTGCTGTTGCGCTTTCGCCCCGATCCAACCTCCGCAACCCGTCTGCGACAGGCAGATCCCCATTGGCATCGTGACTTCGCCGCTAGCGCTCCGCGCGACCGCGTCACACGATTGCCGATATCCTAGAAGGAATACACTTGCCCCTACCCGCTTCCGCATCGAAGGCGTCTTCCGGCCCCGAGGAGGTCGAAGCGCTCCACAGGCTCGTCCTCGAATCGCTCGATGACGATCAGGCGGTCGAAACCGTCTCGATCCCGCTTGCCGGCAAAAGCAGCATCGCAGATCACATGGTGATCGCGTCGGGCCGCTCGACCCGTCAGGTCGCGTCGATGGCGACCAAGCTGGCCGAGAAGATCAAGGCGCAATGCGGCCGCAGCGCGCGCATCGAAGGGCTGCCCAATGCCGATTGGGTGCTGATCGACGCGGGCGACGTGATCGTCCATCTGTTCCGCCCCGAAGTGCGCAGCTTCTACAATCTCGAGCGGATGTGGAATTTCGGCGACGCGCCGGCTGCCAACGAGGAGTGAGCGTATTTCGGGCGGCTGCCCGAAATACCGTTTGAGCTGGGGATGTGGAGTTAGACCGACGTGCTTCTCCATATCATCGCGCGGGGCCGGATCGGTCGTTCCCCCGAAGCGGAGCTCGTCGATCGCTATGTGAAGCGGCTGAGCTGGCCGTTCAAGCTCACCGAATTGCCCGATAGCGGCGGGCGCATGCCGGTCCGCGATCCGGGCACCGTCCTGATCATGCTCGATGAAAAGGGCGAACAGCTCGGCTCGATGGACTTTGCCCGCCGGCTCGAGCGCTGGCGTGACGATGGCCGCCGCGAGGCGCGCTTCCTGATCGGCGCGGCCGACGGCTTCGACAATGCGGCGCGCGATGAGGCCGATCTGCTGATCGCATTCGGCCGCGCGACATGGCCGCATCTGATGGCTCGCGCGATGCTGGCGGAGCAGCTCTGGCGCGCCACCGCCATCCTTGCCAACCACCCCTATCACCGCGAAGGATAAGCGCGTGACGCGCGCGATCCTCTTTCCTGCCCTGGTGCTTGCCGTGGTGGCGACGCTGGGGCTGGCCGTCCACGCCCCCGCGGCGACGACGATCGCCGAGGAACAACGCGCCCTGGTCAAGGCGCGCCGCGATGCCGCGACCGCGGCCGCGCGCTCGGCACAGCTCGAACGCGACGCGGCGAGCGAACGCGATGAGGCCGTGCGTGCCGAGGCGCAGGCCGCCGCGGTCGCGGCGCGCATCCAGTCGGCAGAGGCCGATATCGCCGCTGCCGAAGCACGGATCCGCATCCTCGCCCGGCTCCAGGCGGCACAGCGCATGCGGCTGGCCGAGCGCCAGCAACCGATCGTCCGGCTGACCGCTGCACTCCAGACGATGGCGCGGCGTCCGGCCGCGCTGGCGCTGGTCCAGCCGGGGTCGACTGCCGATCTCGTCCATGTCCGTTCGCTGCTGGCGACGATCGTACCGGTCGTGGAACAGCGGACGAGCGGGTTGCGCGACGAGATCGCGCGCAGCCGGGCTTTGCGCCGCAGCGCCGATTTGGCCGCGCTGTCGCTGCGCAAGGGCCGTGAACGTCTCCAGTCGGAGCGCCAGGCGCTGGCCAGGCTGGAGGCGACGCACCGCCAGCGGTCGCGCCAGTTCGCCGACGGCGCGATGTTCGAATCGGATCGCGCCATCGCGCTGGGTGAGAAGGCGCGCGACATTGTCGACCTGATGTCCGCGCTCGACGCGCAGGCAGGCATTCGCGAAGCGCTGCAGAGCCTGCCCGGGCCGCTGCTGCGCCCCGTACGCCCGGGCGGCGTGCAGGCTCCACCCGACGATCCGCGCATCGCGCAGCCGCGCAATCCGCCCTATCGGTTGCCCGTGCTTGGAGAGGTGGTGACCGGATTGGGCGAGGTGTCCGCTTCGGGCGTCCGTGCCAAGGGGCTGACGCTGGAGACGCAGGCGGGCGCGCAGGTGGTGGCACCCACGCGTGGGCGCATCGCCTATGCCTCGGATTATCGGGGTTTCGGCAAGATCGTGATCGTCGATCATGGCCAGGGCTGGACCTCGCTGATCACCAATCTGGCGGCGCTCGATGTCAAGGTGGGGGATGCCGTGACCCAGGGCAGCCCGATCGGCCGCGCCGGGGCGGGGCGCCCGAGAGTGACGGTGGAACTGCGTCGCAACGGACGTCCGGTGGATATCACGCCGCTCGTCGGCTGAGATTCGGTCGAAAAGGCCGCGAGTCTGTATCGGGTCGTTGCCCGCCGGTTTTCGGGAAAGGCAAAAGCCTGTATGCTCGCGATCAGAAGTCTGGGAATCTAAAGTTTGGAAAGCCTGTTGCAGATGTCCAAATCGATCATCCACGCCGCCATCGCCGTTTCCGCGATCGCGCTTGTCCCAGCGACGACCGCGAGCATGGCCGCGGTCGACGCCAAGACCTGGCGCGAGTTCGACCAGTTCATCGCGGTGTTCGACGAGGTGCGCAGCAAATATGTCGAGCAGGTCGACGATCAGACCCTGCTCAAGGGCGCGATCGACGGCATGCTTGCCGCACTCGATCCGCACAGCTCCTATCTCGACGCGCGCGATTTCGAGAATCTGCGGACCCAGACCGATGGCGCCTATGGCGGCCTGGGGCTGACCGTCTCGATGGAGGACGGCGCAGTCAAGGTGATCACGCCGACCGAGGATACGCCGGCCTTCCGCGCCGGGATCAAGGCGGGCGATTACATCACCCATATCGGCAAGACGTTGATCTTCGGCGGCACGCTCGACGACGCAGTCGATCAGATGCGTGGCCGGCCGGGCACGACCATCACCCTCACCATCGTCCGTCCCGGCCGCGAAAAGCCGTTCGACGTGACGCTGACCCGTGAGATCATCGAGCTGAAGCCGGTGAAATGGGAAGTGAAAGATCGCGTCGGCATCATCAACATCAACGGCTTCTCCAAGACGACGGCCGACAGCGTCCGCGCCGCGGTGGTGGGCATCGAGAAGTCGCTTGGCGCGCCGCCGCTCGGCTATGTCGTCGATCTGCGCTCGAACCCGGGCGGATTGCTCGATCAGGCGGTCGAGGTCTCCGACATATTCCTCGAGCGCGGTGAGGTCGTCTCGCAGCGCGGACGCGAGAAGGGCGATATCGAGCGTTTCTACGCGCGGCCCGGCGATATGGCGCGCGGTCTGCCGATCGTCGTGCTCGTCGATTCGGGATCGGCCTCCGCCGCCGAGATCGTCGCTGGCGCATTGCAGGATCATCATCGCGCGGTCGTGATGGGTGAACGCAGCTTCGGAAAGGGCTCGGTCCAGACCTTGCTGCCGCTGACCGACACCACGGCGCTTCGCCTGACCACGGCGCGTTATTTCACGCCGTCGGGCCGTTCGGTGCAGGAAGGCGGCATCGAGCCCGACCTGCTCGTGCCGCAGCTTTCGGATCCCGACTACAAGACCCGCCCGCGCTTCCGCGAAGCCGACCTCAAGCGCCACCTGATCAACGAGGCCAAGGTCGACAACACGGTACTCGAGGACGATTCGAAGGACGATCCGCGTTTCACCCAGACCGCCGAACAGCTCAAGAAAGCCGGAGTCACCGATTTCCAGCTCGACTATGCGATCAAGGCGGTTGCCCGGTCGCGCAAGCCGATGGTGGTGGCGAGCGCCGCGGCGCGGCCCGGCGGTCGCCGCTGAACGAACGCGCATATTTTTCGATCCGGTCATCCCGGAGACAGCTGGCAATCGCCATGGTGCCGGGCGCGCCGTTTGCGGTGCGACATGAAGAAGGTTGCTGATGGATCGCCTCAAACTCGCTCGCGCCGTCGCATTGCTGACGCCGGTGCTCCTGATGGCCGGGGCGCTCGGCTCGCAATATTTCGGCGGTCTCTATCCGTGCGAGATGTGCCATTGGCAGCGCTGGCCGCATTATGCCGCGATTCCGCTGGCGCTGCTCGCCATCCTGCTGCGCGGGCAGGGCATTGGCCGGTTGTTCCTGGCCTTGGCGGCGCTTGCGATCCTGACCAGCGGCGCGATCGGCGTTTTCCATGCCGGGGTCGAATATGGCTGGTGGGAAGGGCTGACGACCTGTTCGAGCATCGCCGATTCGGGCGGCAGCGTCGACGACATGCTGCGCAACCTGATGCAGGCGCCCGTGGTTCGCTGTGACGAGGCGCAATGGACGCTGGCGGGCATTTCGCTCGCCGGATTCAACGCGATCTTTTCGATCGGTGCCGCGCTCACCATATTCGGCCTGATGGCAAAGGCACGCAAGTCATGACCGGCCTGTCGAAGCCCGATACCGCGTCGATGCTGCGCGTCGACCAGGCGGGTGAATATGGCGCGACCCGCATCTATGCCGGGCAGATGGCGGTGATGGGCGATCGCACCCCCGCCGCGCGGCTGGTTGCTGGCATGGCGGCGCAGGAAGAACGCCATCGTCGTCATTTCGACGCGATGATCGCGGCGCGCGGCGTGCGTCCGACCCTGCTTCAGCCGATCTGGGACGTGGCCGGCTTCTGGCTGGGCGCCGCCACCGCGGCGATCGGCCCCGAGGCGGCGATGGCCTGCACCGCGGCGATCGAGACCGAGATCGACAATCATTACCGCGAACAGCTCGAGGAACTGGGAGACAGCGATCCCGAATTGTCGGACGCGATCGCCGAGTTCCGCGCGGAAGAGATCGAGCATCGCGACCAGGCGCTTGCCGCCGGCGCCGAGCGGGCGCCCGCCTATCCGGTGCTGAGTGCTGCGATCCGCCTGGGATGCCGTGCCGCGATCGCGCTGTCGAAGCGGATCTGACGGAGATTATGGAGCGCCCGCGCGTTCCTGGAGTGAAGAAGGACCGGTTTCATGCGTAGCGCGTTCCTCATTGCCGTCGCCCTGACCGCCCTTGGCGGCGCGACGGCTGCGGTGCCTGCGCACGCGCAGGACCAGCGCGTGATCGTCGTTTATGGCGACGATCCCTGTCCTGTCGCGAAGGAAGGCGAGGAAATCATCGTCTGCCCCCGGCGGCCGGAAAGCGAGCGCTACCGCGTGCCCAAGCGCTTCCGCGAACAGGAAGTCGCGCCGGGCAACGCCAATGAGAGCTGGGCGGTCAGATCGGAAGCGCTCAATGAGGCATCGCCGACCGGAATCAGCAAATGCTCGGTGGTTGGGCCCGCGGGCTGGACGGGATGCTATGCCCAGTTCCTGCGTGAAGCCCAGGCCGATCGCCGCGCCCAGCGCGCGGCCAACAATGCGATCCCGAGTGCAAATGATCGCCCGTTGAGCGATGTGGATCAAGACGAGGACGACGAACAATGACGATGCGCATCCTGGCCCCGATACTGATCCTCGCTCTCGCGCCCGCCGCCGCGCACGCCCAGGCCGTGCCCGATCCGGACAATGAGAAAATCAACCAGGTCATCGTCTATGGCGATCAGCCCTGTCCCAAGGGCAATGCCGACGAAATCGTGATCTGCGAGCGCCGGACCGATCCCTATCGCATTCCCAAACCGTTGCGCAGCAATCCCAATGCGCCCGAGAACGCCGCCTGGGGCGCGCGTGCCCAGTCGCTCGAATATGTCGGACGCAACGGCATCGGCAGCTGCACGCCCACCGGTTCGGGCGGCACCAGCGGCTGTTTCAACCAGCTCGTCCGTCAGGCGCGGGCCGAGCGTGCACAAGGCGACGGCACCAACTGGGTCGCGCTGGTCGAGGAAGCCCGCGAGGCGCGAGTCGGCCGGATCGATGCCGATTCGGAAGCGATCGAAGCGCGGGTGAAGGCCGAGGAAGCGGCGAAAGCCGCGCGCGACGCAGAGGCGGCGAAACAGCCGAAATAAGGCCCTCTCCTCCCTATCGCGTAGCGATGGGGAGGGGGACCGCGCGACATGGTCGCGTGGTGGAGGGGAAGCGCCGCGACAGCGGCGGCTGAATCAATATTGGCGGATAGATCGCGTTTCCCCTCCACCAGCCTGCGGCTGGTCCCCCTCCCCATGCCTGCGGCATAGGGAGGAGAGCGTCAGCCTCTCTTCTCCGCCGCGATCCAGTCTTCGATCTGCGCGTCGAGCACGTCGAGCGGTACCGCGCCCTGGCCGAGCACGGCATCGTGGAAGCGTCGCAGGTCGAATTTCGGACCGAGCGCCTTTTCGGCACGGCCGCGCAGGTCGCGGATCTTGAGCTCGCCCAGCTTGTAGGCCAGCGCCTGGCCCGGCCAGGTGATGTAGCGATTGACCTCGGCATCGATATTGGCGTCGGTCAGTGCGCTGTTGTCCTTCATGAAGGCGACGGCCTGATCCTTGCTCCAGCCCTTGGCATGGATGCCGGTGTCGACGACGAGACGGCACGCGCGCCACATCTCGTATGACAGCCGGCCCATATCCTTTTGCGGCGTGTCGTAGATGCCGGTCTCTATGCCCAGCCGCTCCGAATAGAGCCCCCAGCCCTCGGTGAAGGCGGTGAAGCCGTTGCCGTAGCGGCGCCACAGCGGGATATCGAGTTCCTGCTGGAGCGCGATCTGGTGATGATGGCCGGGCACCGCCTCATGGCTGGTCAGCGCCGGAATCTCCCAGAAGGGCCGCTGGTCGAGCTTGGACGTGTTGACATAATAGGTGCCCGAAATCCCCGTTACCGGCGATCCGGCGCTGTAATAGGCGGTGGTGGTGCCCTCCGCCGTCTCGGCGGGGATCGGACGGATGCCATAGGGCAGCCGCGCGAGCTTTCCGAACAGGCCAGGCATCATGCCGTCGATGGTCTTGGCCATGCGCGCCGATTTTTCGAGCAGTTCTTCGGGCGTCTTCGCGAAATATTTCGGGTTGGTGCGCATATCGGCGATCATCGCCTCTCGGCTTGCAAAGCCGGCCTTTTTGGCCACTTGCTCC
>JASBTC010000396.1 GCA_030148625.1 Sphingobium sp.
AACGAGGTCGAAGTCGCGCGTGCCATCATAGCCAATGCGCGGTCGGTGATCCTGGCCAGCGACAGCGGCAAGCTGATCCGCTCGGCACCCGTGAGAATCGCGAGCATCTCCGAGATCGATCACTTCGTCACCGACCGGATCGACGACGAGAATTTTCGCGCGCTTTGTGAACGCGAGAACGTCAATCTGGTTGAAACCGCTACGAAACCATCCCTACTCACGGCGTAAAAACGAAAAAATAACGAAAATATCGCGCCTTCCTATTTTCGTTTGACATTAAAGTTTACGACGTAATAAATAATGCCCGAGGCGCAGAACGCCGGATGGGGAGAGGATTCATGGAAAACGGGTTTCGTCGTGTCGCGCTCTGCGTCGCCACATTGGCGGCGGGCGTATCCTTGCCGTCGATCGCCTTTGCGCAGGCCACCGACCAGGCGGTCACCGAGAGCCCGGCGGAGGGCGATATCATCGTCACCGCCCAAAAGCGCAGCGAACGCCTCCAGGACGTGCCCGTCTCGGTAACGGTATTCGGCGCGGACCAGCTTTCATCGTCCAATATCGACAGCGGCACCGAGATCGCGCGCCAGACACCGAATCTTCGCGTGTCGGTGCTCGGCAACGAGTCCCAGCCCAAATTCGCATTGCGCGGCATCTCAACGTCGGAGTTCAACCTGAACGCCGTTTCCCCGACCGGAGTCTTCTACGATGAGGTCTATGTCGGCGCGCAGTATCTGGGCGGCGCGCAGACCTTCGATATCGAGCAGATCGAGGTTCTGCGTGGCCCCCAGGGCACGCTGTTCGGCAAGAACACGACCGCCGGCGCGATCAACTATATCTCACATCGCCCCACCTTCGAGAATGAAGGTGAGGTCAGCATCGGCTACGGCTCGTACGACTATTTCGAGGTCAAAGGCGCGGGCGAGGCGCCGCTGGTCGAAGATCGGCTGACGGTGCGCTTCGCTTTCGATGTCGCGCATTCGGACGGTTATATCGAAAGCCGCAATCCGGCGATCAGCGATCGCTCCAATATCGACCGCAAGGCCGGGCGCCTGACCATCGGCTACAAGGACGATGACGGTTTCAAGGCGACGCTCCGCCTGTTCCACAATGAGTCCGACGCCCAGGCGATCGGCGTCATCAACACCGGCACCGCCCCCGGCGGCCTGAATGCGCTCGGCCGCGACCCGCGTATCGATCCATTCACCGGCAAACGCATGACGCGCCACCAGACCGCGCTCGATCGCGACGGACGGTTCGAAGTGCGCGGCACCGGCGGCTATCTGACCCTGGAAAAGGATCTCGGCTTCGCGACGATCACCTCGATCACATCCCATCTCTGGGGCCGATTCCTCAACAATGTCGATGCCGACGGCACGATCGACAATCTGCTCCACATCGACTTCGCGGCCAGGAACAAGGAAACGAGCCAGGATCTGCGGATCGCCACCAACGGGTCCGGCCCAGTCAAGGTGATCGCGGGCCTCTATTATTTCCGCGACGATATCGAGATCGACACGACCTACACAATCTTCGGCGGCCCGCCCGTGCTTCCAATCCTGACCCAGAGCTACGACCAGCGCCGAACATCCTATGCCGCCTATATCGACGGCACCTGGGATCTCAGCCGGATGTTCACGCTCTACGGCGGCCTGCGCTACACCAAGGACAAGGGGCGCCTGTCCGACTTCCAGGTCACGCCGATCATCACGCCCCAGCCGACGTTGCGCTATAATGACGGCAAGCCCACCGGCCGCATCGGCCTGCGCGCCAAGGTCGCGGACGACGTCATGATCTTCGGCCAGTTCGCGCGCGGCTATCGCAGCAGCGCCTTCAATGGCGGCGCCCTCACCAATCCGGCCGACCTGAACGTGGCCGCTCCCGAAAAGCTCGACGCTTATGAGCTTGGCCTGAAGTCGCAATGGCTCGACCGCCGCCTGACCTTCAACGTCTCGGCCTTCCTCTATAATTTCAGCAACCAGCAGTTCATCAACCTGGTCGGCATCAACAACCAGCAACTCGTCAACGCCGGCAAATCGCGGATCAAGGGCCTCGAATTCGAGCTGGTGGCACGGGCAACCGAACGGCTGAGCTTCAATGCGGGGCTTGGCCTGCTCGATGCCAAATATCGCAAGCTCACGCTCGGCGGCGTCGATCTCTCGGGCAACGACCTGATCGAGGCCCCCGACTACAGCCTCAACTTCGGCGGCGATTATCGCGTGCCCATCGGGAACGACGGCGCGCTCACCTTCCATGCCGACGCGACGCGGGTTGGATCGCAATATTTCCAGGCGAGCAATTCGCCGCTGTCCAGGGCTGAAGCCTTTTGGGATGTCGGCGCGCGCATCGCGTTCCGCGAACCCTCGGGCCGTTTCGAGATCGCGATCTACGGCAAGAACCTGACCGACAATCGCGAACTGACCGGCATCGTGGTAGATCCGACCAGCCAGACACGCTTTGCGACGGTGCCCTATCCCCGCCGCTTCGGTGTCGAGCTGACGACCAAGTTCTGATCGGGGAGGTCGATCCATGGAAACCCGCTTCACGCTGCCCCGGCCCGACGGCCAGTCAATCGCCTGCTATCGCTGGTCGAACGCCGACAAGCCCCGCGCCGTGATGGTCGTGGCGCACGGCATGGGCGAACATGCGCTGCGCTATCGACCCGCTCTTGCAGGCCTGATCGAGGACGGGATCGGGATCTACGCACTCGATCACCGGGGACACGGTGCGACGATCGCCCTGTCGGACCGCGAAGCGGGCGACTTCGGCCCCGGCGGTTTCATGGCGGTGGTCACCGATCTCGCCGCGCTGGTCGAGGCGGCGCGCTCCGAAAATCCGGATGTGCCGATCTTCCTGCTGGGGCATTCGATGGGATCGTTCATCGGCCAGGCTTTCCTGATGGATCATGGCGCGCTGGTCGACGGCGCGGTGCTGGTTGGCACCACAGCCGTCGACCTGCTGGCGGAGGCCATGGCAAAGGAACCCGACGCGCTCGCGGCGCTCAACCGGCCGTTCGAACCCGCGCGCACGCCCTGCGACTGGCTCAGCCGCGACGACGCCCAGGTCGACGCCTATATCGACGACCCGCTGTGCGGCTTCTCGCTTGTGCCGGATTCGATGGTCTCGCTGCTGTCGCAAGGCGCGCGGCTCGCCGATCCGGCCGAGCTTGCCCGGATACCGGACGGACTGCCGCTCTATATCCTCATCGGTGCCCGCGATGTGCTGGTCACCGATTTCGGCCGTCTCGAGCCGCTGGTCGACCGCTATCGCGCCACCGGGCTCGCCCCGGTCGTCATGGTCTATCCCGAAGGCCGCCATGAGATACTGAACGAGATCAACCGCGACGAGGTAGTCGGCAATCTGCTCGACTGGCTCAACGCACAGATCGCGGCGATGCGCGGCACCGACGCCTGACATGCCGGACATTGCTGAAGCCTATGACCTGCTGGTGGTCGGCGGGGGGATCAACGGCGCCTCGATCGCGCGCGCCGCCGCCGTCGCGGGCAAGCAGGTATTGCTCGTCGAACGGGGCGATCTCGCCCAGGCGACCTCATCGGCCTCGACCAAGCTGATGCATGGCGGCCTGCGCTATCTCGAATATTATGAGTTCAAGCTGGTCCGCGAAGCCCTGGCCGAACGCGCGATCATGCTCAGGACCGCACCGCATATCGTTCGTCCGCTCGAATTCCGCCTGCCGCATATGCCGTCGATGCGGCCATGGCCGATCGTCCGACTGGGTCTCTGGCTGTATGACCTGTTCTCGCTGGGCGACGGATTGCCCCGTTCGCGGACGATCCGTCTCGACGATCCGGCGCTCGCCGGCAAGGACGGACGCGGTTTCAGCTACTGGGACGGATGGGTCGACGATTCCCGCCTCGTCGTGCTCAACGCACTGGATGCCCATGAAGCCGGAGCGACGATCGCCACCGGCACACAGTTGCTTTCGGCCGAACGTGGCGACAGCCATTGGACCGCACGATTGCAGAATGGCGCCGGCCCGTTCGATGTGCGTAGCCGGGCGATCGTCAATGCGGCGGGCCCCTGGGTCGAAACCCTATTGCGTGATCGCCTCGGTATCGCCAGCGACAGCCGGACGCGCCTGGTGCGCGGCAGCCACATCATCGTGCGGCGTTGCCTTGGCGGGGATCATGCGTGGCTGTTGCAGCAGCCCGATGGCCGCATCGTCTTCGCCATTCCTTATCTGGACGATTTCACGCTCATCGGCACGACCGACATCACCGTCTCCGATGCCGGGGAGGATCGGATTTCACAGGCGGAAGTCACCTATCTGCTGGAGGCGGCCAATCGCTATCTGTGCACCCCCATCAAGGCCGATGCGATCGCCGGCGACTATGCCGGCATCCGGCCGCTGGTCGACGACGGCACCGACGCCGCGAGCGCGGTGACCCGCGATTATCGCCTCGAGCTCGACCGGGACGGCCCGCCCCTGCTCAGTATTTTCGGCGGCAAGATCACGACCGCACGACATCTCGCCGAAGTCGCGACGGGACGCCTCGGGATCGCCGGTGGAGCGACGCGCGAACGACCGCTTCCCGGCGGAGACTTCGCGGATTTTCCTATTTTCCTGGACAGCGTGCGCCGGCATTGGCCGTTTCTCGACGATCGTTCAGCCAGGCGCATGGCGCACGCTTATGGCACGCGCACGGCCAGGATTCTCGGCGACGCCACCGCCCTGGCCGATCTCGGCCGGAACTTCGGTGCCGGATTGCACGCGCGCGAAGTCGATTATCTGGTTCGGCATGAGTGGGCACGCAGCGCAGACGACATCGTCTGGCGGCGGAGCAAGCTCGGCTACCGCATGTCGGGCGCGCAGATCGAAGCCCTCGACGCCTATGTCCGGGCCTTGCCGCATGGGTGAGCGCAGCATCGTCGCCATCGATCAGGGCACCACCTCGACCCGAGCGATCCGGTTCGCATCCGATGTCACGATCAGGGCGATCGCATCGCGCGATCTCACCCAGCATTATCCCAGGCCGGGCTGGGTCGAACAGGATCCCGAACAGATCTGGCAGGGCGCGCTCGATACGCTGCGAGGCGTCCTTTCAGCCGATGCGGTCGCCATCGGCATCACCAACCAGCGTGAGACGATCCTGCTGTGGGAACGCGATACCGGCCGCCCGCTTCACAATGCGATCGTCTGGCAGGATCGCCGCACGGCGGATCTTTGCGCGGCGCTGATCGGGGAAAATGCCGAACCGATGGTGCGCGGCAAGACCGGCCTGCTCCTCGATCCCTATTTCTCCGCGACCAAGCTCGGCTGGCTGCTCGATACCATCCCGGGCGCACGCGAACGCGCCGAGCGCGGCGAGCTGGCCGCGGGCACGGTCGACAGCTTCCTGCTCTGGCGGCTGACCGGAGGCCGCGTCCATGCAACCGATGTCACCAATGCATCGCGAACATTGCTCTACGATATCGTCGAATGCCGATGGGATGACGAGTTGCTGCGGCTGTTCGGCATTCCGGCAGCGCTTCTGCCCGAGGTGCATCCCAACGCCCATATCTTCGGCATCACCGACCCGGCGATCGTCGGCCGCGCCATCCCGATCACCGGCATGGCCGGCGACCAGCAGGCCGCGCTGATCGGACAGCGCTGCTTTTCGCCCGGCGAGATCAAGTCGACCTATGGCACCGGCTGTTTCCTGCTCACCAATATCGGCGCGCGCGCGCTTCTCTCGGACCAAAATCTGCTGACGACGATCGGCTATCGTATCGGCGACGATCTGGCCTATGCCATGGAGGGTTCGATCTTCATCGCGGGTGCCGCGATCAAATGGCTGCGCGACCGCATGGGCCTGATCGCCAGCGCCGAGGAAACCGCACATCTCGCCGCTTCGGTGCCTGCCGATCATGGCGTGCATTTCGTCCCTGCCTTTGTCGGCCTGGGCGCGCCGCACTGGCGCACCGATGTCCGCGCCTCGATCACCGGCATGACGCTCGACACCGGTGCCGCCCAGATCGCGCGCGCCGCGCTGGAGGCGGTCGCCTTCCAGACTTGC
>JASBTC010000410.1 GCA_030148625.1 Sphingobium sp.
CGCCGCCGGAAAGCGATGTGCCCGATCCGCGCGGAACCACCTTGATCCCTTGGGCGTGGCACCAGGCGAGTATGCGGGCGACCTGTTCGGTCGAGTCCGGCAACACGGCGACCATCGGCGGCTGGCGATAGGCGGTCAGCCCGTCGGATTCATAGGTGCGCAGCGCATCCGCGTCGTCGATCACGCCCTCACCCGGCACGATCAAACGCAGCGCGGCGACGATCTCCGTGCGCCGCGCCAGAACGGCCTGATCGGGGGACGGCATTTTCAACGCCATTGGTCTCGCTCCGGTAAAAAGATGTCCGATCCGGCATATGTACCCTGCGGACCGTGATCGCACTGCCCTCATGCGGTGGTGGAGGTCAGGTTCGAACCCACCCAGAGTATCAGGGCATCCTCCTCGCTGACCGAGATGCAGAGATGCCCCATGCGCGCGTCGAAATAGGCGCAATCACCGACCTCCATCCGCTGCGGCTGATAGAATTCGGTGTGCAATTCTATCGCGCCTTCGAGCACGAGCAGGAAATCGTCGCCCTCGTGCCGGATCCAGTCGCCGAACTCGCCGAGCGAGCGGGCGTTGATCCGCGCCTTGGAGGGCACGACGCTTTTCTGGGTGAGGCCGGTACACAGGAATTCGTTGGTATAGGGACCGGTGTGCTGGATCTGTCCTTCATTGGCCTTGGTGAGGTTCCAGCGGCCGATCGGCGCCAGCACCGGCCGGTTCGCGAACAGCTCGTCGATCGCAACATCGAGCCCGACGGCGAGCTTCTGGAGAACCTCGAAAGTGGGTGAGCTATGGTCGTTCTCGATCTTCGACAAAGTCGACCGCGCGAGCCCGGCCCGGGTCGCGACTTCGGCCAGGGTCAGGCCCTTGCTTGCTCGCATCGTCCGCACCCGCTCGCCCAGTTTGAACTGAGGCGATGCGCCCGGCCGCACGGCCGGCTCGATCTTCAGAAGGGGCGCCCCGGCCACGGCGTCCGCGGCAGCCAAATCCTTCTTTCCCGTCACCAAGTTCAACCTCATTTTTTCAATGCTCCCGTTCATGTCGGTCCCGCGGTGATGGCGGGGTGATGGCATCGATCTCCTCCTGCGGAACGGGTCCGGCGATGGTGCTCCATTCATGGGTGCCCCAACGCGGCATTGTGTTGCTCAATCCATGCAATAGATCATTATAGAGGAAATTAGTTTCCAACAAGCTACATTCGACGTTGACAATACCCAATTTGGCGCTGTATTGGTTCAACGACTGATAGGGGAAACGGCGACCATGTCGATGTGCGCCGCCTCTGACAGGCAGAGACTGTTGCGTAATGACTTGCTCCACCGTGCGAAATCCCGGGGATTTGCCCAAGGGCTTGGTGGAGTGGGTAGGGTGTGTCGGTGCCGGAGCCCATCCTTTGAGGATTGGATCATTGGCCGCGCCGTGGCTCGCGTCAATATGACGATGTCGATACGGGGCCGAGCCATGTTCGCTGCGACGGGAGGTGACGAGTGTCCTTCCCGGCAGCGATCGAAGCGCCGTTCGCTCGATGAGCAGATTGCAAGATCATAATAAGAACAAGAAGTCGCGTTGGAAATGGATCACCAGGTATCGCGTACATTCGGCAATGTTTTGAGAGGTTTCAATCAACATACTGGCAAATGGCGCACCTTGCACGATCTGCAGGGATTGGAGACTTTTGTCCTGTCCGACGGGGACTCCGCAAAATAACAGAACGGAGGGAGTGAAATGGGGAAATTCTATTCGATGAGCCTGCGCGCGGCGGGTGTTTCGGTATTCGCTCTCATGGCGAGTGCGGCCTTCGCCCAGGAAGCGGCGTCGGATGAGGCGCCCGGCGAGGCCGATATCGTCATCACCGCCAACAAGGTCACCCAGAATGTCCAGGACGTTCCCAAGTCGGTCCAGGTGGTCGGTTCGGCGGCGCTGCAGCGCCAGAATGTGACGAACATCTCCGAACTGACCAAGCTGGTTCCGACGGTTTCGGGCGTCGGCCAGTCGCTCAACATGCGCGGCGTCGGCACCGGCGCGTCCACTGTCGGCTCGCAGAGCAAGGTCGGCATCACGCTGGACGATGTGCCGCTGCCCTCGCGATCCAACATCGCCAATTATCTGATCGATATCGAGCGGATCGAAGTGCTGCCGGGGCCGCAGGGCACGCTGGCCGGACGCAATGCCACCGGCGGCCTGATCAACATGGTCACCCGCTCGCCGTCGGACGACGAATGGATGGGTTTCGTCAACCTGCTCGCCACCACCGACGGGGAACGATCGGCATCCGGTTATGTCTCGGGGCCGATCTCCGACAAGATCAGCGTCAGCCTGTCGCAATATTATCGCGGCTTCCAGGGGCTCTACAAGAATGTGCTGCTCGACAAATGGGCGAGCGACTATGTCTATGGCACGCGCAGCAAGATCGAATTCCGGCCGACCGAGACCTTCACGCTGACCGGCACGTTCTTCTATCAGCGCGCGCACCGCAACGGCGTGGCGGGCGGCGGCGGCCAGCCGCTGGGCGGCAACCCGATCATCCTGGCCGGCGGCGACACCAGCGTCGTGTTCGGCTCCGACATCAAGGGCCGCACCTTCGCCCAGCTCCAGCCCGGCGTCACGCCCGGGCCGCGCAACAACAAATATGCTTCGTTCCTGAACGGCACCTCGCAGAGCACGAGTGTCGGCGGCGTCCTGAAGGCGGAACTCGATCTGCCGGGCGACCACACGCTGACCTCGATCACCTCGCATCTCGACGAGCGCAGCCCGATCCATGCCGACAACCTCGCCATCGCCCTGCCGATCGCGGATTTCAACGTCCGTCCGGAATGGGACGGTTTCGGCAATTATTATAATGGCAGCCGCTACACGACGCAGGAAATCCGGCTGAACTCGTCAGCCGGGGGCCGTTTTCACTATGTCGCGGGCCTGTTCTACAGCGATCTGCGCCAGCGCTACGATTATCAGCGTTTCTTCCAGCCGGTGAACTGGAAGCGCACGTTCAACACCAAGGCGATCTCCGCCTATGCGCATGCCGATTTCGACGTCACCGAACAGCTCAAAATCCTGGGCGGCATCCGCTACGAGCATGACAAGATCGATTATAACTGGACGTTCCTGCCGATCCTCGCCGCATCCAAGGTGACGTCGGACGGCATCGTCCGCAATTTCCCGACGACCAATACGCTGATCGTGAACACCGGCAACGCCAGCGGCGACTTCGTCAATTTCGACTTCGGCGCGCAGTACAAGGTCACGCCCGACGTGATGCTCTACGCCACCTATGCGCAGGCGAAGCAGGGGCCGATCTACGACGCCGAACTCAACGTCATCGCGATCACCGGCCGCGAATTGACTCCGCTGCCGATGGAGCGGGTCAGGAATATCGAGTTCGGCATCAAGAGCCAGTTCCTCGACCGGCGCGTCACGTTCAACCTGGCGGCGTTCCAGGGCACTTACGACAATTACCAGGCGCAGACCTCGGTCCCGAACGAGGATCCGCTGCAGCCGCCGACGCTCAGGGTCTATCCGGTCGGCAAGGTGCGTACGCGCGGCATCGAATTCACGCTCGACACGCATCTGGTCGAAACGCTCAGGACCTCGCTCAACGTCGCCTATACGGACGCGAAGATCCTCTCCTTCCCCAATGCGCCCTGTTACACCGGCTCGGTTGCGGTGCTGGCGCCGGTGGGCACCGTGCCATGCTCGATCATTCCGGCTACGCCGACGAGCGCGACGTTCAACACCCAGGGCAATCTGGCGGGCGAATCGCTCAACAACGCGCCCAAGATCCGGGCGAGCCTCAGCATCGATTACAGCATTCCGGTCGGCAGCGACGGCCTGGAATTCTACATCGCGCCGCTGGTCAAATATGCGTCCAAATATCGCACCGACCTGCTGCGCCTGCCGACCTCCTATCTTGGCGCCACGACCTATGTCGATCTGAACGTGGGTGTACGCAACGATGCCTGGACCGCAGAGGTGTTCGTGCGGAATCTCTTCAAGGAGTTCGAGGAGGGCTACACGGTATCGGCGACGGGCTTCACGCCCAACAACCGCATCCTCAACCGCGTGCTCGACCGCATCAACAATCGCTATGCGGGTGTCCGCTTGCGGGCTAGCTTCTGATCTCCTTCATGCGCCAGGCCGTTCCGGCGGCCTGGCGCCAGTTCCAGAATTTTCCCGATATTTCCCGATTGGATCTCGCATATGGTCAGCCGCAACCGGCTTGCGATCGGCGTCATGGCTCTTGTACTGACCGGTGTGCTGGCGGCCTGCCAGACCGGCTCCGGCGTCTCGCCCGCAGCGACGGTGGCGGCCCCGGGGCCCTCTTCCGAATGGCTGTTCTACGACGGCAGCCTGGGCTCCAATCAATATTCGCCGCTGACCCAGATCAACAAGAACAATGTCGACCAGCTCGTTCCGGTCTGGGAATATGCCACTGGCGACGTGATCACCAACGCGGCGCCGCTGATCGCCGACGGCCTGATGTACGTCATCTCGAACGGCACGAGCGTCGCCGCGCTCGATCCCGCGACCGGCCAGGAGATCTGGAAGGCCGAGAACATCATCGATCGCACGCGCGGCTTTTCCTATTGGCGCAGCGCCGACGGCAAGGAAAGCCGCATCCTGTTCTGCAAGGACCAGACCTTGCGCGCGATCGACGCGAAGACCGGCGCGCCGATCGCCGATTTCGGCGGACGCGGCTTCGTCGATCTCCGTGAGGGGCTGAATCGCGACGTCAGCCGGATCGGCAGCATCCAGCCGGTCACGCCGGGCAAGGTGGTCGGCGACATCATCATTCTGGGCGCCAATACCGGCGAGGGCTATGGCGCGCCGCCGGGTGACATTCGCGCCTTCAATGTTCGTACCGGCAAGCTCGCATGGCAATTCCACGTCATCCCCCATCCCGGCGAGCCGGGCTATGAGAGCTGGGAAGACAAGAATGCGTGGAAGACCGCGGGCGGCGTCAACAGCTGGGGCGGCATGTCCGTCGACGAGAAACTGGGCATTGCCTATCTCGGCCTCGGTTCGGCCACTTATGATTTCTGGGGCGGCGATCGCAAGGGCACCAATCTCTACGCCAACTCGCTGATCGCGCTCGACATCAAGACCGGCACGCTCGTCTGGCACTACCAGACCGTCCATCACGACCTGTGGGACTATGATCTCACCAGCAGCCCGGTGCTCATGCAGATCACGCGTGACGGCAAGCCGGTCGACGTCGTGGTGCAGGCCGCGAAGACCGGATTCCTGTTCGTCTTCGATCGCGCGACCGGCAAGCCGGTCTTCCCGATCGAGGAACGGCCGGTGCCCAAGAGCGATCTGCCGGGCGAGATCGCCTGGCCGACCCAGCCCCATTCCACGCTGCCCAGCTTCGCGCGCCAGCGCTTCACAGAGGCCGATGTCGATCCCGCGCTGCCCGAGGACGAGAAGCGCGCGGTGATCGCGCAGATCCTGGGTGCGCGCAATGACGGGCTGTTCACGCCGCCGGGGCTGCGCGACACCGTTCAGATGCCCGGCAATCATGGTGGCGTGAACTGGGGCATGACTGCGGGCGAGCCCAAATCGGGCCGCTTCTATGTCTCGTCCTTCGACCTGCCGACGATGCTGCGGCTCGCGAAGATGAGCGCGCAGCCGGTGGGACAGTTCGCGACCCCGAAGGATCGGGGACGCGCGTTGTTCGGTATCAACTGCGCGATCTGCCATGGCGACGATATGGAGGGTATTCCGCCCGTGCCGGTGCTGCGCGGCGTAACGACCAAGCTCGGCATCGAGAACACCTACAAGACGATCCGCAACGGCCGCAGCACCATGCCCGCCTTTGCCGGCAGCCTGAGCGACGCCGACATCAACGCGATCGTGGCCTATCTGGCCGATCCGACTCCGTCGCCACAGGCGGCGCCGTCGGGTGGGCAGACGGCGCAGGCCGCGGACGCGCATGGCGCTACCGGTCAGGATCTCAACGCACCGGGCGAGGAACGCTATTATTCCAGCTATGGCTTCATGATCTCGGCCAAGAGCTTCCTGCCGGTCATCCGGCCGCCCTGGACGACGATCACCGCCTATGACCTGAACCAGGGCAAGATCCTGTGGCAAGTCCCGCTCGGCGGCGTGCCCGACTATCCGGTCGCGCAGACCGGGGTCAGCCGGTCCAAGGGCGGGCTTGTCGTCACCGAAGGCGGTCTGGTCTTCGCCAGCTCGTCGGACGATCGGAAGATCCATGCCTATGATCGCGACACCGGAAAATTGCTGTGGGAAGCGGTGCTGCCGTCGATCCCGCAGGGCGTGCCGGCCATCTATCAGGTGCGCGGGCGGCAATATCTGGCGGTGGCCGCGACCTATTATCCGCGTGGCGGCGGCATGACCCCGGTCGGCCCGGCGCGGGGCCCCGCGGGCAATAACCGCTATGTCGTCTTCGCGCTGCCGGAGCGGAAGGCGGGAGGCGGGAAATGAAACGCCTCACCGCCCTGCTGGCGCCTGCGCTGATCCTGTTCTCCGCGCCGCTGGGGGCGGAGGATGTGAAATGGGAAAGCGCCTTCGATCCCGCGCGTGGTGAATGGCAGGCAAGCGGGGCCGGACGCTGGACCGTCAAGGACGGCACGGCAAGTGGCAAGGCGTCTGCTTCGGGCGCGGCGCTGCTCGGCTCGACCGAACGGTTCCAGGGCGTCGGGATCGAGGGCGAATATCGCTGCGACGGTGCCTGCAAGGGCGGTGTCATCCTGCGCGCGGTGCGGAACGGCGACCGGATCAGCGGGCTCTATGTCTCGTTCGATGCCGGGGATCTGCGCGTCTACAACGCGGTTTTCGATGCCGCCGGGCGCGAGATCAGCCGCACGCCGCTGCCCGCGCGCGGCCCATCGGCGGCTGGTGCCGCCAATTCGGGCGTGCCGGGTCCGACACCTGAGGCGAAGCGCATCTCCTTTCCGCCGGAAATGCCGTCGCCGACCGCCAATCTCCATGCGGAATTGAAGAAAGGGGCGTGGAACAGCTTCAGCATCTTTCTTTCGCGCGACGCCGCCGAAGTCATCGTCAACCAGATCCGCGTGGTCGCCGGCAATGCGGCGCCCCCGGCCGGCGGCGAATATGGGCCGATCATCCTGCGCGTGGCCGGCGAAGGGCAGGCCCAGTTCCGCGGCGTCAGGATCAAGGATCTGCAATTGCGCCGGGCACTCGCCCCCGACACGGTCGGCAAGGGGTTTCGCAAGCAGCAGCTTGCCGATCTCTATTTCGGCGACACCGTCGCGGTGGGCGACATCAATGGCGACGGCAAACCCGATCTGGTCTCCGGTCCCTTCTGGTATGAAGGGCCGCGTTTCGAGGTCGGCCATGCGATCTACGATCCCGCGCCGTTCAATCCCGCCGGCTACGCCAATTCGCTGATCAGCTATGTCGAGGATTTCAACGGCGACGGCGCGCCCGATATCTTCATGGTGGGGCAGCCGGGCCAGCCGGGCGAGGTGTTCATCAATCCCAGGGGTGAATCGCGCAACTGGGCGCGGCATATCGTCATCGATCATATCGACAACGAGACCACCGCCTTTGCCGATATCGACGGCGACGACCGCAAGGAGCTGGTGATCGGCCGCAGCAAGCAGATCTGGCTGGCGCGGCCCGACCCGGCGGATGCGAGCAAGCCATGGAGCCTGACTGCGATCAGCGAAGTGGGCGATTGGGGGCGGCTCTGGACGCACGGGCTGGGACAGGGCGACGTCAATGGCGATGGCCGGCCGGACATCGTGTTCGGCTGGGGCTGGTGGGAGCAGCCCGAAAGGATCGACGGCACGCCCTGGCGATTCCATCCCGTCGATTTCCTGCCCAACCCCAAGGGGCTGCCGCTGGGCGATCCGGGCGGCGCGCAGATCTATGTGGAAGACGTCAACAAGGACGGCCTGCCCGACATCATCACTTCGCTCGAAGCGCATGGCTGGGGTCTTGCCTGGTACGAACAGAAGCAAGGTGCGGATGGCGCGCGCAGTTTTGTCCGGCACATGATCATGGGCGGTCCCGATCAGCCCAATGACGGCGTGAGCTTCTCCGAACTCCATGCCCTGACCGTCGCCGATGTCGATGGCGACGGTCTGAAGGACATCATCACCGGCAAGCGCTGGTGGGTGCATCCCGACGGCTATTCAGATCCCGATCCCAACGGCCCCGCCGTGCTCTATTGGTTCAAGGCCAGTCGCATGTCCGATGGGAGCATGGAATTCCTGCCCCGGCTGATCCACAATAATTCGGGCATCGGCACGCAGATCGTCGCGACCGACCTGAACGGCGACGGCCGGCTTGACGTGGCAACGGCAGGGCGGAAGGGCATCTTCATTTTCACCGGCACCGAATAGATTTGGGAAGACAATGATGAGCGAAGCGATCGTGCGGCTGCATATCGGGGGCGAAGCACGGGATGCTGCGTCGGGCGCGACGTTCGAGCGGCGCAATCCGCTGACCGGGCAGGTCGCGACCCGCGCCTCGGCCGGCGGCGTGACGGATGCGATCGCGGCGGCGGACGCGGCGGCGGCGGCATTGCCCGGCTGGTCGGCGCTCGGCCCCAACGACTATCGCACGCTGCTGCTCAGGGCCGCCGACGCCGTCGCCGCAAAGGGTGATGCCTTCGTCGCCGCGATGATGACCGAGACCGGCGCGACCGAGGCCTGGGCGCGGTTCAACGTCAGGCTCGCCGCAGGCATGGTGCGCGAGGCGGCGGCGCTCACCACCCAGGTTTCGGGCGAAGTCATCCCATCGGACAAGCCCGGCAGCCTGGCCATGGCGATCCGCGAGCCCGCCGGCGTCGTGCTCGGCATCGCACCGTGGAACGGGCCGGTGATCCTGGGCGTCCGCGCCATCGCGACGCCGCTCGCCTGCGGCAATACGGTGATCCTCAAGGCGTCCGAGCTTTGCCCCCAGACCCATGGGCTGATCATCGAGGCCTTTGCCGAGGCGGGTTTCCCCGCGGGCGTCGTCAATCTGGTCACCAACGCGCCCGAGGATGCGCCCGACGTTGTCGGCGCTCTGATCGATCACCCGGCGGTCCGGCGGATCAGCTTCACGGGATCGACCAAGGTCGGCCGTATCGTCGCCGAACGCGCCGGCCGCAACCTGAAGCCCGTGCTGCTCGAACTCGGCGGCAAATCGCCGCTGCTCGTGCTGGAGGATGCCAATCTCGACGAAGCGGTGAAGGCCGCCGCGTTCGGCGCCTTTTTCAACCAGGGCCAGATCTGCATGTCGACCGAGCGGATCATCGTGGTCGATTCCGTCGCCGATGCCTTTGTCGAACGCTTCGCCGCCAAGGCGTCGACGATGATTGCGGGCGATCCCAGCGAGGGGCGTGCGCCGCTCGGCGCGCTCATCGACCGCAAGGCAGTGGAGAATGCGGCGGCGCTGATCGCGGATGCCGTGTCCAAGGGCGCGACCAAAGTCGTCGGCGATCCGGCTAAGGGCATGTTGATGAACGCCACGGTGATCGATCATGTGACCGCCGATATGGCGCTCTATTCGCAGGAGAGCTTCGCCCCGATGGTCGCGGTCATCCGCGCGCGCGACGAAGCGGATGCGATCCGGCTCGCCAATGACAGCGATTATGGGCTGACCGCGGCAGTCTTCACCCGCGACGTCGCGGCGGGCCTGCGCGTGGCGCGCCAGATCAAGTCGGGCATGTGCCATATCAATGGCCCCACCGTGCATGACGAGGCGCAGATGCCGTTCGGCGGCACCAAGGATTCGGGCTATGGCCGCTTCGGCGGCAAGGCCGGGATCGACCAGTTCACCGAGCTGCGCTGGATCACCATGGAGACCCAGCCGGGCCATTATCCGATCTGAGGTTGCGCAACAGCAGAAGCGGCAGCCAGGATCGCGTCACGTTGAAACTCCTCCACTCAATTGGGTGACGATAGCCCGGCAAGGCCAGGGGACCGGCGGAGAGCCGCAAAAAACGCTGGCCGCGATGATGGATGGATGGCACCCGATCGTTCTGCCGATGGGGGAATAGAAATGCACGGGAACAGCCGATCCTTTCCGACGCATATTGGTCGTCGCGTCCTGTGTGGGGGAATCGCGGTGGCATTGTCGCTGGGATTGGCGGGCGCGGGCGTCGGCCAGACGCGCGCGAGCGACTATGATGTGGTCATCGTCAACGGCCGGGTGATGGATCCCGAATCCGGCCGCGACGAGATCGCGAATATCGGCATTCGCGGCGACCGGGTCGCGGTCATCACCGGGGAGAAACTGTCCGGGCGCTCAAGGGTCGACGCCGGTGGCAAGGTCGTCTCGCCCGGCTTCATCGATCTGCTTTGCTATCCGACCACCGATGCCGTCGGGCAGCGCGCCAAGATCGCCGACGGCGTGACGACGACGCTGCAGATGCATGCCGGCCCGGTCGATGTCGACGGCTGGTACAAGGGGCTCGCGGGGCGGATACTGACAAACTATGGCACGGTGGTCGGCCATGGCGCGCTGCGCGATGCCGCGGGCGTGACCGACCGGTTCAAGGCTGCCACGCCCGAACAGCTGGAAAAGATGAAGACGCTGGCCGCGCAGGCGATCGAGGGCGGCGCGGTCGGGATCGGCTATGGCCTCGAATATACGCCCGGAGCCTCGCCGCTGGAGACGATCGAGCTGTTTCGCGTCGCCGCGAAATACGGCGTGCCCAACCACGTCCATGCCCGTCACATGGAGTTCGATCGCAATGTCGCAGCGGTCAACGAAGTGATCGCCGCGGCCGCGATCAGCGGCGCGCGCGCCGAGATCGTCCATCTCAACAGCTCGGGCGGCACGCATCGCATGGCGACGGCGCTCGGCATGCTCGACGGCGCGCGTGCCCACGGGGTCGATATCGGGGCGAGCGTCTATCCCTACACCGCCTGGTCGACCTATATCGGCAGCACGATCTTCGACGAGGGTTTCCAGCAGAAGCTCCAGATGACCTATCAGGACATCGAACTGGTCTCGACCGGCGAGCGTCTGACAAAGGAAAAGTTCGATGCGTTGCGTGCGAAGGCGCCGCCGCTGAGCGACAATCGCAAGGCCGATCCGTCGCTCTGGGTGATCGGTCATGCCATGCCGGAGGGTGATGTCGATATCGCGCTGGGCTCCCCGATCGTTTCGATCGGCAGCGACGGCTGGATCGATCCGAGCGGTCGCGGACATCCGCGCGGCGCGGGCGCCTTTTCCCGTATCCTCGGCAGCTATGTGCGCGAGAAGAAGATCCTGCCGCTCATGGACGGGCTGCGCAGGATGACGCTGCTGCCCGCGCAACGCATGGAGAAAGCGGTGCCCGCGATGCGCGATCGCGGCCGCATCCGCGTGGGCGCTTATGCGGACATCACGGTCTTCGACCCAGCAATGATCGCCGATCGCGCCACCTATCAGCAACCGGGCCTGCCCTCGGCAGGCATTGCCGCTGTCCTGGTGAATGGCACGCTTGTCTACGATCGCGGAAAGTTCGTCGAAGGGGGGTATCCCGGAGCATCGATCCGCCGCGAGTGAATCAACGAACCGGGCTCGGCGGTCTGGCTCTGTTTCTATGGTCTTAGGATGTAAAAGATGGCTCCTCGTCCTCATCCCGCCAGCGACTGGCCGTCATCGACCGTCATCACCGATCCCGTCACATAGGCGCTGTCGTCTGAACACAGATAAGCGACGGCATCGTCCAGCGCGCCCTCGCCCATCAGGCGCGCGCGCGGCCATTTGCCGATCTGCTTCCTGCCGCTATTGGTCTGGAACCAATCCGAATTCAGGTCGGTCTCGATATAGCCGGGGCACAGGATATTGACGTTGATGCCCTTGCGCACCCAGTCGCGCGCCAGCGTGCGGCCGAGCTGGAGCGATGCCGCCTTGGACGCGGCGTAGAGCCCGAGGCCCGGCGAGATCGCGGTTGCGGTGATCGACGAGATGATGACGATGCGGCCGCGCCCGGTTTCGGGCGATCCCGCCGCGATCATGCGCCGCGCGCCTTCGCGCGCGGTCAGGAACACGCCGCGCACATTGACGCCCATGACGGCATCGATCGCATCGGCATCGATGTCGAGCGCGGGGCCGGCGACGTTCATGCCGGCATTGGCGATAACGGTATCGACCGGGCCGAAGCGCGACTGGGCCGCGTCATAGGCCGCGATGACCGATGCCTCGTCGGTCACGTCCATCGCGACCGCCATGGCCGCGCCGCCTTCGCCGGAAATCGCCGCCACGACATCTGCAAGCTGGGCCTCGCGCCGTGCGCCGAGCACGACGCGGGCGCCGGCACGCGCCAGCACATGCGCGAACCGCGATCCGAGCCCCGACGATGCGCCGGTGACCAGCGCGACCCGGCCGGCAAGACGCCCTGACTTGTCGTCGCTCATGACTGGGCCGCCTTCCAGTCACGCTTGATCTTCTTGGCGAGCGACCATTTGTGGACTTCGGTCGGGCCGTCATAGATGCGGAAGGCGCGGACCTCGCGGAACACCTGCTCGACGATGGTGTCGCCCGACACGCCGGTGCCGCCCATCACCTGCACGCAGCGATCGGCGATCCGCATCAGCGCCTCCGACACCGCGACTTTCGCCATCGAGCTTTCGGCAGTGCCGAGCGATCCGGTGTCGAGTATGTCCGCGCACCAGTCGATCATCAGTTCGGCCTGTTTCAGGTCGATCAGATTCTCGGCCAGCATGAAGCCGACGCCTTCGTGATCGACCAGCGGCTTGCCGAAGGCATGGCGGCGATTGGCATAATCGGTTGCGATCTCGTGCGCGCGGATGCACGCGCCGAGCCAGCGCATGCAATGCGACAGGCGGGCAGGGGACAGGCGCACCTGCGCGTAACGAAAGCCTTCGCCCGCCCGCCCCAGCATCTGATCGGCGG
>JASBTC010000434.1 GCA_030148625.1 Sphingobium sp.
CATCTTCTGCACCGCGACGGGCAATGCCGATGTGATCACCGCCGATCACATGAAGGGCATGAAGAACATGGCGATCGTCTGCAACATCGGCCATTTCGACAGCGAGATCCAGATCTCGGCGCTGTCCAACTATAAGTGGACCGAAGTGAAGCCGCAGGTCGACCTGGTCGAGTTCCCCGACGGCAAGCAGATCATCATCCTGTCCAAGGGGCGCCTGGTGAACCTGGGCAACGCCACCGGCCACCCCAGCTTCGTGATGTCGTCGAGCTTCACCAACCAGGTGCTCGCCCAGATCGAGCTGTGGAGCAACGCGAACGCGTATCAGAACGAAGTCTATGTCCTGCCCAAGCATCTCGACGAAAAGGTGGCGATGCTTCATCTGGAGAAGCTGGGCGTGAAGCTGACCACGCTGACCAAGAAGCAGGCCGACTATATCGGCGTGCCGGTCGAAGGGCCGTTCAAGCCGGATCACTACCGCTATTGATGGCAATACCGCCGCTCGCGGCGGGACCTATTGCGCTGCAACAAAATGCCCGGCACGGCTTTCGTTGTGTCGGGCATTTTTGTTGCAATTGAGCAACATGATTTCCGCAATTGTGCGACCGGATCATTTTGTTGTTGGCGACGGCTTTTGGAGGATTAGTCTTTTCCTATCCTACTGGGAAGGATAACCATATGCTAAGCATTCATCAGCTTTCGCTGACTGCATCCGCTATTGCAATTGCACTCGTCGCTCAGCCGGTCCTCGCACAAGACTCGGCTCAGACACTTCCACAGACCGATCAAGAAGAAGCGAGCGGCGACAACGTCATCATCGTCACCGGTTCCCGTATCCGCCGCCCCAATTTCGACACCCCGTCGCCCGTGGCCGTCGTCACGCGCGATGAGCGGATTCTGGCCGGATCGACGTCCACGGCGGACGCGATCCAGGGCTCGACCGTCACGTCGGGCACGTCGCAGATCAACGGTTCCTTCCTCGGTTTCGTTTCCGAAGGCGGCCCGGCGGCCAACACGATCGGCCTTCGAGGCCTCAGTTCCTCACGGACATTGGTCCTGCTGAACGGCCGCCGGCTTGCACCGGCAGGCGCAGGGCCACAACTCGTGTCCGCCGATCTGAACGTGCTGCCCAGCACGATCGTCGATCGAGTCGAAATATTGAAGGAAGGCGCTTCGGCGGTCTATGGTTCCGACGCCATCGCCGGTGTCGTGAACATCATCACCGATGCCAGGTTCGACGGTCTCTCGCTTGACGCCTTCACCAACCAGCCGATCCAGCATGGCGGCGGCGGCCGAAACTATCGTTTGTCGGCGACGGCCGGCAAGGTCTTCGATCGTGGCCATATCACCGCGGCATTCGAATATCGCGAAACGACCGGCCTGCGTGTCGGCGACCGCAAGGCATTCGCATGCCCGCGCGATCTCTATTTCAATCCGACGACGGGCGCGGAGGTCGGACAGAAGGATCCGGCGACCGGACAGCTTCAATGCTTCCCCTATACGACCGGTGGCGGCACCGGCATCGCCAGCGGCTATGGCATCGCGCAGAGCTTCACCGTGCCCGCCAGTCGCCTCACCTATCGGAACGGCAACATCAACACGATCGCCGCCGTGAATGGCATCGATCGTGTCGGTCCGAGCCCGACTCAGTTGCGAGATCATCTCCTGTCGCCGATCCGGACCTATACCGGCTATCTGAATGCTGCTCACGAACTGGGTATGCTCGGTGACGCCGAGATCTACGGTGAGGCGCTGTTCACCCGCCGCGAATCCTATCAGGACAACACCTATCAGTTGAACCTCAGCGGCGGCGGTCTTTCGGACGACAACCAGATCTACGGCGGCAGCTATTACGGCACGCCGATCTCGGTCTATGGCTATCCGACCAGTCCGTTCTTCCCCAATTCGCTGGCGGCCGCGGGCTACAACATCTTCACGCCATTCATTGTCCCCACCCGGACGACGCGCAGTTCCCAGCGGGTCGACTTTGCCCGCGGCAATGTCGGCATCAAGGGCAATACGGGATTGGGGGATTGGCGCTATGACGCGAACTTCCAATATTCGTACACCCGCGCACGTTACAGCGTGCAGCAGATCGACGTGACGCGGCTGAACAACGTGCTTCAGACCGTCATCGCGCCGGCCGGCACGCCGGCGAACCTGATCACGATCGCGGAGCCGGGCCAGGCCGGCGCCGGCAATGCCTATACATGCGCGTCGAACGTCAGGAACGGGGCGATCATCGCCGGTGCGAGCTGCGTGCCGCTCAACCTCTACAGCCCCTCGATCCTGCTCAACGGCCAGATTCCGGACAATGTGTTCGATTATCTGTGGACCCACCATGTCGGCCATACGACGTTCAGGCAGAAGACATTCTCGCTGAACTTCGATGGCACCCTGTTCGAGCTTCCGGCCGGCAAGGTCGGTGCGGCGATCGGCTATGAGCATCGTACCGACTTCATCAACGATCGCCCGTCTCCTGCCGCGCTGGCCGGTACGCTGTACAATTACAGCTCGGCGGGCAACACGCGCGGTAGCGACGTCGTCGATGAGGTATATGGCGAGCTCAATATCCCGCTGCTCAAGGACAAGCCCTTCTTCTATCGTCTGGAGCTGGCGGCGTCGGGCCGTTATACCCACTACCGGTCGTACGGCGCGGAAACCACCTACCGCTTCAATGCGAACTGGGCGCCGATCGAAGAGATCCGGTTCCGCGGCAGCTATGGCACGTCATTCCGTGCGCCCAATCTCTACGAGCAGTTTGTTGCCGATCAGACGGGTTTTTACGGCGGCAACGTCGATCCGTGCAGCGGCTTCGGCGCACTCGCTACGTCGTCCACGGTCTACAAGAATTGCCTGGCGGTGCTGACGCCCATTCTGGGCGCCAATGCGGTGAATTTCATCGCGACGTCCGGCCCGACGGTCACGACCAAGGGGGGCGCGGGTCTGCTGAAGGCAGAGCGTTCGCGCTCCTGGGGCGGTGGTGTGGTGCTGACCGCGCCGCGCACCGTCGCGGATCTCCAGCTTGCGGTCGATTATTTCGACGTGCTGGTGAGGGACGAAGTGACCGTGCTCAACAACCTCGTCCTGAACCGCTGCTATGAAGCCGACGATTTCGGGCCGAACAACCCCTATTGCGCGTTGATCAGCGCGCGCTTGCCCGCAAGCGATCCGCAGCGTGGCAATCTGGACGCGTTCGACAACCCGTATCTGAACGTGGCGCAGCAACGTGTGCGTGGCATCGATTTCGATCTGCGCTATGCGACCGATGCGTTTGGCGGCAAGTTCGTCGCGCACGCCCAGGCGACACGGATGATCAGGCAGATCTTCCAGCTGTTCGCCACCGACGATCCGGTGGACTATAACGGTACGCTCGGGGTTCAGGGGGCGGGTGCGGGGCCGAAATGGGTCGCTTCGCTCGATCTTCGCTACACATTGCCGTCTGACAAGGTGATCCTGCGTTACGGCGTGGATTATGTCGGACCGCAGGATTCGAGCGATGACGAACTGGCGGTGGCTCCGTTCCTGGGCCCGGTCGCGACCGATCTCCGCGCCGAAGCCTATTGGGAGCACAGCATTTCCGTCCAGTTCCGTTGGAAGGATATCGGCCAGGTGACCTTGGGCGTGACCAACCTGTTCAACACCAAGCCGCCGCGGATCAGCTCCTATCCGACATCGGCGGGGCAGTTCACGCGCATCGGCAATTATTTCAACTCCAGCAATTACGATATTCTGGGACGGCAATTGTATATGAACGTCACCCGTACATTCTGATCGGGTCTTCGATCCGATACTTGCTCGGGCGGCGCCGATGCGCCGCCCGTCTTGTATGGAAACGATCAGGCTCTAGGATCGCCAGAGCTGTTCAATGGCACGGAGAGTGATGTGGCGGGTGTGCGGGGGCAAGCCGCTGTCGATGTCGATCTGGTTCTGAGAGACATTGTCGCGTCGATCGATCGCAATCCCGGTCAGGCGTCCGCGCGTATCCGTGCGCTGATCCGCGACTATCCCGATCTGGCCGTCGCGCATCGCGTGCTTGCCGCAGCGCTGCGGCGGCTTGGCAATGTGCGTGAGGCCGAGAGCGCGGAGCTCAAGGCGATCGCGATCGGGTTGCGCCATCCCGCGGTCGCCGCGGCCGAGCGTGCGATCGCCGACGCGCGGCTGGAAGAAGCCGAACAGTTGATCCGGCCCTATCTGCGCGAAAATCCGGAGGATGCCGGCGGTGCGCTGATCCTGGGGACCATCGCCGAAAAATGCGGTGCGACGAAAGAGGCCGAAAATCTGTACCGGCGTGCCTTCGCGCTGGCGCCTGCTTATCTCGAAGCCCGCATCGCGCTGTTCAAGCTGCTCAATCAGACCGGCCGTCAGGACGAAGCCATGGCCGTGCTGGACGATGTGCTCGATCGCGATCCGAACCATCTCCCGGCCTTGTCGCTGAAGGGCAATCTGCTGCTCCAGTCGCGCCGGATGGACGAAGCGCAAACCGTCTATCGCCGGCTGGTCCGCGCACATCCGGACGATGGCCGGGGCTGGATGGGGCATGCCTTCGTCCTGAAGACGATCGGCCGGCTCGATGAGGCGATCGCCGCCTATCGCGAGGCGGTCCGGCTGGAGCCGCAGCGCGGCAATGCCTGGTTCGGGCTGGCGAACCTGAAGACGGTGAAGTTCGATCGCGACGATATCGATCGGATGAAGGGTGCGCTCGATCACGATGATCAGGACGATGACGATCTGCTTCACCTGCATTTCGCGCTGGGCAAGGCGCTTCACGATCATGGCGATTTCGACGAGGCATTCGCGCATTATGCGCGGGGCAGTGCGCTGCGCCGTGAAAAGACGCCCTATGATCCCGAAATATTGCACGCCAATGTGCTGAAGGCGGAGGCGGTCTTTACCCCCGAATTCTTCGCGGCGCGGACGGATGCCGGTTTTCCGGCGCGCGATCCGATCTTCATCGTCAGCCTGCCGCGATCGGGATCGACGCTGGTCGAACAGATATTGGCCAGCCATCCGGCGATCGAGGGCACCGAGGAATTGTTCGATCTGGAACGGATCGCGCGCGAACTGGCGCCCAAGGAGCCGGCGGGCGGCTATCTGGACAGCATCGCCGACCTTTCGCGCGCCGCACTCCATGAGCGCGGCAGGCACTATATCGAAGCGACGCAGCGTCATCGTCAGACCGATCGGGCGCTCTTTACCGACAAGATGCCCAGCAACTGGGTGTTCACCGGGCTGATCCATAGCATCCTGCCCAATGCGAAGATCGTCGATGTTCGTCGTGATCCGCTGGGCTGCGGCTTCGCCAATTTCTCGCAGCATTATAATTGGGGGATCAACTTCTCCTACGATCTGACCGATATCGGCCGCTATTATGCCGATTATGTCCGCATGATGGATCATTTCGATCGAGTGCTGCCCGGCAGGATCCACCGGGTGATGTACGAGGATCTGGTCGACGATCTCGAAACCGAAGTCCGGCGGTTGCTCGACTATCTCGAGCTTCCGTTCGATGAAGCCTGTTTGCGCTTCTTCGAGAATAAGCGGGCGGTTCATACGCCCAGTTCGGAACAGGTGCGCAGGCCAATCAACACCGAAGGCCTTCACACCTGGCGCAATTATGAAAAATGGCTAGGTCCGCTGAAGGATGCATTGGGGCCGGCATTGCACGGATACCGGTCTCCGGCCTCTTAGACTTTGATCACCAGTCTTTCCCAAACCTCCCTAGGATGAAATCCATGCGCTACCCCCATATCCTGTTGGCCGCGACGGCGTTGTCGGCGCCGATCGCCTTGCTTGCCCAGCCGGCCGCCGCGCCACAGGAAGCGACGAAGAAATGGGACGTCGCCAACCCGCCTGGGCTCAGGATCCGCCAGATCCCGATCGACGTGACCGAAGGCACATGGATGGACGTCGATGTCAGCCCGGACGGGAAGACCATCGCTTTCGATCTGCTCGGCGACATCTACACCATGCCGATCGCGGGCGGCGCGCCGACGCGCATCGCGGAGGGCCTGCCTTATGAGATGCATCCGCGCTTCTCGCCCGATGGCCGGCGCATCGCCTTCACATCCGATCGCGGCGGCGGTGACAATATCTGGATCATGAATCTCGACGGATCGGACAAGCGCCAGCTGACCAAGGAGGATTTCCGCCTGCTCAGCCAGCCGAGCTGGAGCCCGGACGGCCGCTTCATCGCGGCGCGGAAGCATTTCACCACCAGCCGCTCGCTCGGCACCGGCGAGGTCTGGCTTTACCATGTTTCGGGCGGCAACGGCGTGCTGCTCGTCAAGCGCCCCAATGAGCAGCATCAGAAGGAACTGGGTGAGCCGATCTATTCGCGTGACGGCCGCTATGTCTATTATGCCCGCAACACCACGCCCGGCCCCATCTTCGAATATGCGCAGAATTCGAACGCACAGCTCTTCGCGATCGAGCGTTACGAACTGGCCACCGGCGAGGTCGAGACCGTCGTCTCGGGCGCCGGCGGATCGGTGCGGCCGACGCCGTCGCCCGACGGCAAGTCGATCGCCTTCGTCCGTCGCGAGCGCGCCCGCTCGAAGCTTTACGTCAAGGATCTGGAAACGGGCGCAGAACGCAAGATCTACGACGCGCTCGATCAGGATGTGCAGGAAACCTGGGCCGTTCATGGCGTCTATCCCAACATGGCCTGGACTCCGGATTCCGGGTCTCTGGTTTTCTGGGCCGGGGGCAAGATCCGCAGGGTGAATGCCGATGGCGGCGACGCGCGCGAGATTCCGTTCCACGTCGCGGATACGCGGAGCCTGATCGATCCGCCGCGCCCGCCGGTCGCGGTGGCGCCCGACAGCGTCGTGACCAAGATGCCGCGCTATGCCGCGGTCTCACCCGATGGCCGCCAGGTCGTTTTCGAAACGCTCGGCAAATTATGGGTGAAAGACATGGCGACGGGCCAGCCGCGCCGGCTGACGCGCGGCGAGGCGGGCGAGCGCGAATTGTGGCCGTCCTGGTCGCGCGACGGCAAGAGCATCGTGTTCGTCGCCTGGACCGATACGGGACTCGGCCAGATCCGCACTGCCTCACCCGCCGGTGGCGCGGTGAAGACCGTGGTGGCGCAGGGCGGTCATTATGCGCGCCCGCGTTTCTCGCCGAGCGGCCGCACCATCGCGTTCGAAAAGAATGACGGCGGCCAGCTCACTTCGCCGCGCGGCGAGGTCGATCCCGGCATCTACCGCGTCGCCGCGGCAGGTGGCGCGGCGACGCGTGTCGTGAATGGTGCAGGCGGGCCGCAATTCGGCAGCGACGACGATCGGCTGTTCATGACCGAAGTGTCGCAGGGCAAGCGCCAGCTTGTCTCGACCGACCTGACGGGCGGCGGCAAGCGGGTCCATGCCACCGGCGAACTCGTCAATGCCTATGAAGTCTCGCCCGACGGCCGCTATTTCGCGTTTCGCGAGAATTACGAGGCCTTTGTGACGCCGATGATGCCGGGGACACAGGATGTCGGCACCAGCGCCAAGGGCGGCGCGCTGCCGGTCACGCGGGTCAGCGGCGACGGCGCGGATTACATGAACTGGAGCAATGGCGGCGAGCAGCTTCACTGGAGCCTGGGGCCGACGCTGTTCACCGCGCGCACCGATGCGCTGTTCGCGTCGGCGCCACCGGCGGGCGATGCCAAGCCGCCCAAGTTCGAGCCACCCAGGACCGGTGTCTCGCTGTCGATGACGGTTCCCGCGGCGCGTCCGTCGGGCAGCGTCGCGATCACCGGCGCACGCATCGTCACCATGCGCGACGATGCCGGCGGGATCATCGACGACGGCGTGATCGTGATCGAACGCGATCGCATCGCGGCGATCGGCCCGCGCGGCCAGGTGCAGATCCCTGCGGAGGCGAAGATCGTCGATGCCGCGGGCAAGACGATCATTCCGGGGCTGGTCGATGCGC
>JASBTC010000439.1 GCA_030148625.1 Sphingobium sp.
GCTCGCCATACTCGGCGCGTTCGCCGCCTTCACCATTTCCCGTTTCGATCCCCCAGCGGAGGAGCCTGCATGAAGCTCTTGACCTATCGTTCGTCCACCGGCCCCAGGATCGGGGCGCTGATCGGCGAGGATCGCGTGCTCGATCTCGCCGCCGCCGATCCCGATTCCGCCTTCGCATCGATGCAGGCGCTGATCGACGCAGGCGAAGCCGGGCTGGCGCGGGCACGCGACCTGGTCGCGGCGCCGCCCGAAGCGGCGCTGGTCGCGCTGGCCGGACTGAAGCTGATGGCGCCGCTGCCGCTGCCGCAGCAGATGCGCGACTGCCTCGTCTTCGAACGGCACCTGCTCCAGGGCAGCGAGCAGCATGCGCGCCTGCTCGTCGCCGACGATCCCGACCCCGAACAGGCGTTTCGCGCGCTGATGGATTCGGGCGCCTTCGCGATCCCGCCGGTGTGGTACGAGCAGCCCATCTATTACAAATGCAACCGCTTCACCTTCATCGGCCATGAGGACGACATCGTCTGGCCGCGCTATTCGCAGCGGCTGGACTATGAGCTCGAAATGGCGATGGTCATCGGCAAGACGGGCAAGAATATCCGTCGCGAGGATGCGTTCGATCATATTTTCGGTTTCACGATCTATAACGATGTCAGCGCACGCGACGCGCAGTTCCGTGAAATGCCCGGCCGGCTCGGCCCGGCCAAGGGCAAGGATTTCGACACCGGCAACATCATGGGGCCGTGGATCGTGACCACCGACGAATTCGATCCGTACGACCGGGTGATGACCGCGCGGGTGAATGGCGAGCAATGGTCGCGCGGCGATTCCGGCACCATGCATCACCGCTTCGATCGGATACTCGAACATATTTCGGCGGACGAGACGCTGCATGCCGGCGAAGTCATCGGATCGGGCACCGTCGGCAATGGCTGCGGCGCCGAATTCAGCCGCTGGATTCAGCCGGGCGATCTGATCGAGCTCGAGATCGAGGGGATCGGCATACTCCGCAACCGCGTCACCAAGCCCAATTGAGGAGAGCGCCATGCGCATGATCGACCTGTCGATTCCGATCGAGATCGGGGTGCCGTCCGACCCCGAGCCGCTGATGCCGCACATCGAATATTTCGACCACAAGACCGCGATCCCGAGTTTCTTCGCCGAATTTCCCGGCCTGACCGAGGATCAGCTGATCGACGGCGAAGCCTGGGCGTCGGAGCGGCTGACGCTCTCGACGCATAGCGGCACGCATATGGACGCGCCGTGGCATTTCGCATCGACCATGGACGGCGGGAAACCGGCGCGGACGATCGATCAACTGCCGCTCGAATGGTGCCTGAAGCCGGGCATCAAGCTCGATTTCCGGCACCTTCCCGACGGCTATGTCGTCACGCCCGACGATATCGATGCCGAGCTGGCACGATCGGGCGCGGTGATCGAACCGCTCACCATCGTCCTCGTCAACACATCGGCCGGCGCCCGTTATGGCGAAGCGGATTATCGCGAGCGCGGCTGCGGCATGGGACGCGCGGCGACGCTGCATCTGCTCGAACAAGGCGTGAAGATCGTCGGCACCGACGCCTGGAGCTGGGACGTGCCGTTCAGCTTCACGCGCGAGCGCTTCGCGCGCGACGGCGATCCGTCGATCATCTGGGAAGGCCATAAGGCGGGCCGCGAACGCGAATATTATCAGATGGAGAAGCTCCACAATCTGGAAGCGATCGACAGTCATGGTTTCACTGTCGCCTGTTTCCCGGTGAAGATCCGCGCCGCATCGGCAGGCTGGACGCGCTGCGTGGCGATCGTCGACTAGGGTCGGATTGCGCCCTCTTTGTTATTCTCGCGAAAGCGCACAGGTGTCCGGGATTTTCGTTTGGCGAGCGTAGCGCAGGCTCAGCAGCCCTCGATCGTCATTGCGAGGAGCGTAGCGACGAAGCAATCCAGAGGTTGATGCATCCCTGGATTGCCGCGCTTCGCTCGCAATGACGATGGAGGAGGCGACGGAGCCAAATCATGTCTGGAACAGGAAGACCAAAGCATCCCTCGGAATACCTGCCCCCAGCGAGCTCCAGCAGAAAAATCCCGGACATCAGTGCGCGAAAGCGGGAATGACGATGTCGGGTTTCGCGCGCTCCTTCAACAATCCCAATTAATGAGAATATATTCCCTTTATTCGATTATAGTTTGACGCGAAACCAGCAGTTTTCCTATCCTTGCCGGGAGAGGAAATCGCGATGCTCAAGCTCTATCACGGGGCCATATCCACCTGTTCGCAAAAGGTCCGGATCGCGCTTGGCGAAAAGGGGCTGAGCTACCAAGCGCATGAAGTCGATTTCGCGGTGCGCGAGCATCTGTCGCCCGCCTATCTCGCGCTCAATCCCAATGGTGTCGTGCCGACGCTGGTTCATGACGGCCAGGCGATCGTCGATTCCTCGGTCATCTGCGAATATCTGGACGAGGTGTTTCCGGAACCCGCCCTGTCGCCGCCCGATGCGACGGGCCGCGCCAGGATGCGGGCATGGATGCGCTATTTCGAAGAAGTGCCGACCGCGGCGATCCGGATACCATCCTTCAATCGCCGTCTGATCGCCTTTTTCCAACGGATGAGCGCCGAATCCTTCGCGTCGATGACAGAGGCGATGCCGCTGCGCCGGCGCTTCTACCAACAGATGGGGCAAGACGGTTTCCCCGAGGATATGGTCGCGGAGTCGCTGGAGCGGCTGGCATCGTGCATCCGCCGCGTCGATACGGCGCTCGGCGACGGGCGCCCCTGGCTGCTCGGCGATCAATTCACCATCGCCGATATCGTCCTGATCCCGACGATCGTGCGCATGGAAGATATCGGCCTTTCGCATATCTGGGCCGATCACCCCGCAATCGCGCCATGGCTGGCCCGTGCCGCCGCGCGCCGCAGCTTTGCCGAGGCCTATCTGCCCGGCAGCCGCCTGACCGAATTCAATCCCGAGGCGATCCCCGCATGACGACACCCGATTACGACGCGCTCGAAGATCCCTCGGCCTGGCTCGACCTGCGCGACGACGTGACGGTCGAGCGCGACGTGCGCGTGCTCATGAGCGACGGCGTCCATATCTCCGTCGACATTTTCCGTCCGACCACACCGGGCCCGCATCCCGCGTTGTTCGCGACTGCGCCCTATATCAAGGCATTTGACGACCGGCCGATCTTTCCCACCTATCGCTTTCGCGAAACGCTCGACATCGCCTGGTGGGTGCGGCGCGGCTATGTCTATGTCCATGCCGATACGCGCGGCGCGGGCAAGTCGCTCGAAGGCGATTATGAAGGCTGGGGCCCGCGCGAGCAGCAGGACATGTACGAGCTGATCGAATGGATCGGCGCGGCGGACTGGTCGACGGGCAAGGTCGGCATGATCGGCTACAGCTATTATGGCGTCTGCCAATGGCTCGCCGCGGCGATGCGGCCGCCCAGCCTGGCCTGTATCGCGCCCTATGACGCGTCGATCGATCCCTATCGCGACTTCTTCTTCCATGGCGGGATCTGGTCGATGGGTTTCGCGCAATGGTGGGTGCCCAAATTCCGCAAGCGCGTGATCATGGACATGCCGGGCGACAAACCGGCCGATGTCATGACATTCGATTTCTGCGACGCGTCGTTCCGGCATCCGAACTATGACGATTTCTGGCGATCGCGCGACGCGTCGGCGCGGCTGGGCGAGGTCGATATCCCGGTCTATTCGATCGGCAACTGGAACATGGTCGGGCTGCATCTGCGCGGCAATGTGCTGGGTTACGAACTGGTGCGCGGCCCCAGGAAGCTGATGCTGTGCGGCGGCTTTGGCGGCATCCATGCCTCGCACAAGCTGGTCCTTTCGAAGCAGATCCATGTCGAGTTGCTGCGCTGGTACGATCATTGGCTGAAGGGCATCGACAACGGCATCATGGACGAGCCCGAGGTGCGCTACATCGCCCGGCCCGACAATCAGTGGCACAGTGCCGAAGCCTGGCCGTTGCCGCAGATCGCATGGACGCCGCTTTATCTTGCCCCGGGCAAGGCCGATGCAGTGGCGTCGCTCAATGACGGGCAGCTGTCATGGCAACCGCCGGCCGACTTGGACGGGGGCGAGGGCACCGATTACAGCTATGCCCATCCCGACTGGGGCGGCTGGCCCGGCACCGGCACCACCGTGCCGCGCGAGGATGGCAGTTTCGACGCGCTCGCGACGATCGCGACCTTCACCTCCGAGATACTCGACGAAGAGATCGAGATCTGCGGATCGATCATCATGAAGCTGTGGCTGTCCTCCGACCAGCCCGACACCGACGTCTATATCAAGCTGGCCGACCAGCCGCCAGCGGATGCGCCGGCGAGCGGATCACCCGGGATCGGCATCACCCGCGGCTGGCTGAAGGCGAGCCGCCGCGCGCGCGACCCGGAACGCAGCAGCGCGCATCGCCCGTTCCACCATCACGAACGCGACGAACCGATCGTGCCGGGCGAGCCCGTCCTGCTCGAGATCGAGGTCTGGCCGACATCCTGGGTCTTCAAGCGCGGCCATCGCATCCGCATCGAAGTGGCGCCGGGCGATTCACCGCTGACCGACGATCCATTCTGGCATGATTTCGGGGTGCGGCTGGGCACCGACCGCATCCA
>JASBTC010000442.1 GCA_030148625.1 Sphingobium sp.
TCCATTCCGCGATTCCGGTCACAGTGCGCCAAATTCCGAATTCCTCTGGGATGACACCTTCTCCTAACTTCCCCATCACCCCTCCCGCGTCCCCAGCAGGAAATCCAGCGTCTCGTACACTTCCTTCATCGTCTGCTCGACGGGCAGGCCGAGGATGAGATTGAGCCATCCCGTGCCATATTCGATGGCGTAGATCAGCTTCGCCATCCGCTCCGGCGGGAAAGGCAAGGTGAGTTCGCCGTTCTTCTCCAGCGCCTCGAATGTGGCGGCGAACATGGCCAGGCTTTTCCGGAGCTGCGTCACCAGTTCCTCGTTCAGGGCGCTCGGCGGAAATCCCTCCGCGCTCAGGCGCAGGCTGGCCGAGACCATCTGTTCGGGGGTGAGTGCGGTCTTGATCGGGATCGTTTCAAGGAAGGACCGGAACTCGCTCAACGTCTGCTGCGGTGCGGGCGAGACATAGGAAAATTCGCGGATCGCCGCGAGGATCAGTTCCTCCTTGTTGGCGAAGTGCAGGTAGATCGTCCCGCCGCTCAGCCCCGCTTGCTTGCGGATATCGTCGATCGAGGTCTTCTCCACGCCCTTTTCCGCGATGCAGGCGATCGCCGCTTCCAGGATGCGGCGGTTCTGGGCGGCCATATAGGCGGGGCTTCGCTTCGGCATGGCGCTTTATGCCGCGCGGCGCGGAGACCGCACAAGAAAAATGTAATCCAGATTCATTTTTATTGACGCCGCCGTGCCCCGGCCTCAAAAATGAATCAATAATCATTTTCGAATCGGCGAGGAGATCGCGGCGCCGGCACTCCCGGCCGAAACCCCGTTTTCATACCCCGTTCCCCTTCCCCACCGCATTTGCGGGCGGGGCACATAATCAAGCGTGGAGAGAAGAATGTCCGACGTGAAACCGACCGCAAAACTCGATCCCGTGGCAATCGACGCGATCTTCGTTTCGGTGAACCAGAGCCAGTTGCCGGGCGTCGCGGTGGCGGTCGCGATCGATGGGGTTCCGGTCTATCGCAAGGGTTTCGGGCTGGCCAATATGGAGCTGCCCGTCGCGCTTTCCCCCACGATGCGGATGCGGATCGGCTCCACGTCCAAGCATTTCGCGTGCTTCGCCTATCTGCTGCTCTGCGAGGACGGACGCGCGGGACTGGACGACACGGTCGGCACCTATTTCCCCGAATTCCACGACGTCGCGCGGCGCGTCACGATCCGCCAACTGATGGGACATGTCAGCGGCCTGCGCGACGCCGTGACGCTGTGCATGATGGTGCACGGCACCGGCGTTCCGACCACCGAGCGGGAGATGCTCGCTTATTACGAGACGATCGACGATGTCGATTTCGCGCCCGAGACGAACTGGAGCTACAATAACGGTGCCTATGCGATCCTGAGTTCGGCGATCGAGCGGATCAGCGGCCAGAGCCTGGATGCGTTCCTGCAAGAGCGCGTCTTCAAGCCCGTCGGCATGCACGACACGATGATGCGGCGGTGGGATACCGACTTCGTTCCCAACAGCGCCACGCTGCACATGGTCGATGCGGGCGGCGGCTATACCAAGCAATATATGGGCATGGAGATCTCCGGCATGGGCGGCATGGTGTCGTCGATGGACGATATGCTCCGCTGGCTCCGCCATATGGACCGGCCGGTGGTCGGCTCGGCCGAGACCTGGCGGCTGATGAAGACGCCGCGCGACCTGTCGAACGGCCGCAGCACGGGATATGGCCTGGGGCTGATCAGCGCGCTGTATCGCGGCGTACCGACGATCGCGCATAGCGGCGGCGTGATGGGCGGCAATTCGCAGATGATCAAGGTGCCCGGCGCCGGGCTCAACATCTCGGTCGCCGCCAATCGCACCGACGTCAATTCGGTCGAGCTCGCCAACAGGATCATCGACGCCTGTGTCGAGGGGCTGGAACCGATCGGCGCGGCGGAAACGGGTGAAAAGCGGACCGGATTGTTCCGCTCCAGCCGGACCGGACGGCTGGTCGAGCTGCTGGAAGTGGAGGACAAGCCCTTCGTCTCGGTCGACGCGGCAATGCCCTTTCCCCTCAAATCCAACGGCAATGGCGGTTTCGAACTCGCACCACCGGTCGACTTCATCAAATGGGGTGTGGCGCCTTCGGAAACCGGCCTGCAATTCAGCGATTTCGGCAATGAGGACGATCTGGACGAGGTTCAGCGGGACGCGGAAGCGAAGATCGGCGCCTTTGCCGGCGTCTATCGCTCCGCCCCTTTCGATGCGACCGCCGAAGTCTCCGACGGACCGGACGGCGCGCGGCTGCGGCTGACCGGGCGGCATGGCAGCCATGGCTATAAGCTGGAACCGCTGACCGCCACGATCTGGAAGGCATCCAGCCTGGGGGTATTCTCCGCGATCGGGTTCGCCGTCACCTTCGATCCCGAAAGCGCGGGGCTGGTGATCAACGCCAATCGTGCGGTCGGGCTTCGCTTCGCGCGAAGCTGAGCCCGACAGCGCGAAGGATCAAGCCAGGTTGAGCGCGAAGATCGCCTTCAGCCGGTCGATCGGGGCGGCCTCGTCATAGACCTCCGCGTCCGGAGGCAAACCGATCCAGGCGTGTTTGCGCTTCGCCCACATATGGACGACGGGCACGACATCGGCGCTGTCGTCGAGCGAGCCCGTCCGCAGGATGGCGAGGCCCGGGCGGCCTTCATTGGTGCTGTGGATCCGCGTCTTGCATATGGCGCAGACGAAATGCGTCGTCCGGGTGCCTTCGCCGTTGATCCGCGACCAGCCCTCCAGCGCGCCTTCGATCGCGAGGCGCGTCATGGGGACGACGGCATGGAGCGAGCCGGTGCTGCCCGTCATCGTCTGTCAGTCGAGGCAATGGCAGGCATAGCTCGCCGGCAGCGCCGCGAAATCGAGGACATAGCGGCACGCGCCGCAACGGCATCCGCCAGCAAACGACATCGGACATGCATCTCCGTTCCAGGCCATTGGTCTGGCCATCCTTCGACAAGGGCTTAGCCGAAATTACGGCGCCAGTGCATATCGTCGCCATAATATCGGTTACGAAGCGTCAGCGACGCAATGAACTCGGAGCGCGGCGATAAGTCTGCTGAAAGGCGGCGTTGAAGGATCGCAGGCTGCCAAAACCCGAAAGATAGGCGATTTCCGTCATCGGCAGGCTGGTCTGGTCGATCAGCCGCTTTGCGCGTTGGATGCGGGCCGTGCGGCCCACGGCGGTCGGCGTGGTATCGAGATGCTTGCGGAAAAGCCGCGCCAACTGGCGCGAGCCGATGCCGAGCCTGTCGGCAAGATCGTCGACGCCATGCCGGTCGAGGGCCCCCTCCTCTATGAGCCGCAGCGCGCGCGTGACGGTGGCGCGCGAACCGCTCCATGCCGGCGAATTGGGCGCAGTCTCCGGACGGCATCGCAGGCAGGGCCTGAAGCCCGCATCTTCGGCCGCCGCGGCGCTGGGAAAATAACGGACATTCCGGCTCAGCGGCTGACGCACCGGGCAGACCGGGCGGCAATAGATGCGCGTCGAGGTCACGCCGATGAAGATGACGCCGTCGAATGCGGGATCGCGCGCATAGCGGACGCGTTCGCAATCCTCGAAATTCGGCATGGCGATTTCGGCGGCGGTCATTCGCCAGTCCATACCGCCGATCGCGCACGATGTCGCCGACCGGCCGATGACGAGGTCCGTTTTTTGCCAGCGCGCTGGGATCGGCATGCCTATGCCGGTGCCGACGAACGCAATGAGGAGTTCCCGACATGCCCGCCATCCATCACCAGATTCTCATCGACGTGCCGGCTGAAACCGTTTGGGATGCGGCTGAGGATGTCGGAGCGCTGCATAACCGGCTCGTGCCCGGTTTCGTCGTCGCAACCGAAATGCTGGAGGATGTGCAATATCCGACACGGCGGGTGACCTTTGCCAATGGCGCGGT
>JASBTC010000454.1 GCA_030148625.1 Sphingobium sp.
ATCGTCGTTCCGAACGATTTTTCGCCGCCCAGTGCGAGAACCGGCATGGTCAGCTTGCCGTCCGACGCGATCATGGCACGATTGTCGATCGCATCCTGGTCGAATGCGGCGAATTGCGCGAAGCCCGCATGCATCGCGCCGGGGCGGGCATAGAGCGTCGCATAATGCCGGCGCGCCGCTTCGCTGAAATGTTTGGGGTCGGCGGAGAAATCGTTCCAGAAACGGTCGAGATAGATGCGCTCCCGCCCCGCGACCAGCCGCTCCATATCGGGCCCACCAAAGCGGAAATGCCAGAGCAGCGGGTTCTTCAATATCTCTTCCCACGGGCCGATCCCGGGCACCGGTGCGTCGATCAATACAAGCCGTGTGACGCGCGCACGATGCCGGGCGGCAAAGGCGAAGCCGACCATATTGCCGATATCGTGTGCGACGAGGTCCGCCCGCTCGATCTTGAGCGTGTCGAGTATGCCGGCAATGTCGCCCGCCTGCGTTTTCTTGTCGTAACCGCCGGCGGGTTTCGTCGAGAGTCCCATGCCGCGCAGGTCAGGCACCACCACCTGATGGTCGCGCGCCAGTTCGACCGCCAGAGGCACCCACATGTCTCCGGTTTCGCCATAGCCGTGGAGCAGAACCACAGCGGGGCCTTTGCCGCCGACGCGGACATGGATGGTGGTGCCGTTGGTCGTGATCTCCTGCGCGTGGAATGCGGCGGGAAAGGGGGGAAGCTGCGCATGGACAGCGGGCCCCGCGATGAGAAGGAACGCGAGGATCAGGGCGCGGAGCGGCTGCATGGGAGTCCCTTCGATTGGGGCCTTCAGACATAGGCTCTCGTTTCACTGTCGTCACGCGATCATCTTGGTGCCCTACGGCTTCAGGCTTCACCGTCTGATGCCCTTGTGGCGATGCTCTATCGCTTGCTTGCGCCGCCTTTCGTCCGCCACACCGAATCTTGACACAGCCCTCTTGCAATCAATGATATAAAGTATCATCTGCGCCGCATGCAACGGCGGATCGGATCAGGGCATGGCTGGCTGGATGGCCTTTCGGTAGGCGCGTCTTTGTTATGCCTGATCCATTGTCTGGCACTGCCGATCCTGATCGCGGCGCTGCCGGCACTCGCCCGCACGCTCGACTTGCCGGAGGGATTTCATCTGCTGGTGCTTGCCGCAGCGATTCCGACCAGCGCAGTCGCGCTGGCGGGCGGCCATCGCCGTCATGGCGCGCTCGTGCCCGCCTTCACGGGCATTGCCGGGCTGGTGCTGATGACGATCGGCGCGCTGTTCACCAGCCGGGCAGCGACCGAAACCGCGCTGACCGTCGCGGGAAGCCTGCTGCTCGCGGGTGCGCATATCGCCAATTGGCGACTGCGCACCCGCGCGGCGGGCTGATGCCGTCAGGGCTGCTTGCTGAGCGAGATCCAGTGGGTCAACGCATTGCGCACGCGCTGATTGTCGCCATCGCCGATCGCAGTGGCCGCGCCGTCGAGCGTGGTGCCGCGCAGCTTGAGCGAGAGATGCACCGAATAGCTGTAACGCAGCGTTTCGGGGTTGGGGATGCGGGCGTTGAGATCGCCGTCGAAATAGCCCTTGTCGAAGCTCGCCTCTGAAACCAACGTCGGCAGTTGATCGCCGAATTTGGCGCGGATCTGGCCGTCGGGCTGGAAAGTCAGCTCGACCGGCATGGCCTTGGTCGGCGTCGTCAGCGTCCCCTTCCAGTTTCCGACCAGATCGGAGGACGGTGCGAAAGCGGGCGTCTTCGGTTCTTCGGGTGCGATCGGTGCCGGTTTCCAGCCTGGCAGCATGATCGCGGCGATCTTGTCGGCGATAATGCGCGGCGCGGGGCTGCTCGAATTGGTCAGCACCACCACGGCGAGATTGCGATCGGGGAAAAGCTGCATGAGCGTCGCGACGCCGGCCATGCCGCCGCTGTGCGAAACGACGCGATACCCGTCCTTGGTGCGGACGTTGAAGCCGACGCCATAACCGCTGCCGTCTTCGCGTACCGCCTGCGGATCGACGGGGCGGTGCATCTCGTCGATCGACGTGTCGCTCAGGATCGCTTTCTGGCCCGACAGATGATCCTTCAGATGGAAACCCGCGAACCGCACCAGATCGTGCGCGCTCGAAAACACTGCCGAAGCGCCGGGATGGTCGAACTCGTAAAAGGGAACAGGTTCGCCGTCCTTGCCGTAGCGCATTGCGGCGAAGCGTTCGAGGCCGGGGCCGATATCGACCGACGTGTGCGTGAGGCCGAGCGGTATGAAGACTTCGCGGCGCATGAAGTCGGCATAGCTGACGCCCGAGACCCGGCTGATGATCTCGTCGAGCACGCCGAAGCCGAGATTGGAATATTGATATTTCTCGCCCGGAGCGGTCACGAGATTGCCGTAGCTCTGGATCGTATAGTCCATCGGCGGCCGGGCCACGGGCTCATCTGCGTAGAAGAACTGGAAGTGCAGCGGCAGGCCGGCGGTATGCCCGGCGACGCGGCGGACGGTGGCGCCGCGGACGTCGCCGACGCGCGCGGTGAGCTTGCCCACGCCAAGATAATCGTTGGCGGGCTTGTCGAGATCGACCTTGCCGGCCTGGACCAGCGTCATCAGTCCGGTGGCGGTGATCGGCTTCGAGATCGAGGCGAGCGAATACATGGTGTGTTCGTCGGCCGGGATCCGCTTTTCGCGATCGGCCCAGCCAAAACCTTCCTCCCAGACGACCTTGCCGTCCTGCATCACCGCGACCGCGACCGAGGGGACCGATTTTTCGGTCAGCTGTTCGCGAATGGCAGCGCGCACGCTGTCGAACCGGTCGGCCAGCGCCGGGGTGGAACTGCCTGCAAGCAGCAATGCGCCCAGCATCACGCGCGGTATCGTCAGCGTCATATTGCCCCTCTTGGATTGTTTCGAATTTCGGAATTGATTCGCTGATTGTGAAAATGCCATTCCCGCATGGAAAAGCGCAACGGAAATGCTACTGAGACCACCAATAATCCATCGAGGGGGAATCGCCGTGTCGAACCGATCGCAGAATCTTCAGCGTGCACGGGGGCTGCGCAAGGCTGCTCTGGCAGTCGCCATGCCCTGCATCGCAATGATCGCGGCGATTCAGCCCGCCCAATCCCAGGGGCAGGGCCGCCGCATCTTCATCTCGATCGACATGGAGGGCATTGCCGGGGCGGTGACGCCCAATCAGATCACCGGAACGGGCATCGATTATCAGCGCCAGCGCAAGATCATGACCGACGAACTGCTCGCCGCGATCGCCGGCGCGCGTGAAGCCGGCGCGACCGAATTCATCGTCGCCGATGCGCATGGCGACATGCAGAATATCCTGATCGAGGACCTGCCCGCCGATGTCCGTCTGATCCGCGGCAGCCCGCGCCCGCTGATGATGATGGAGGGTATCCAGAATGGCCGTTTCGACGGTGCGATCTTCATCGGTTATCACGCCGGCGCGTCCAACCCGCGCGGCGTACGTGCGCATACTTTCTCCAGCGCGCGCATTTCCGAAGTGAAACTGAACGGCGTGCCGGCTTCCGAAGGGTCGATGAACGCCGCACTGGCCGCACAATATGGCGTGCCCGTGATCCTGGCGACGGGCGACGACGCCGCGGTCGAGGAACTGGCGCCGGTCATCCCCGGCGCGGAGACCGTGGTGGTGAAGCGCAATATCGGTTTCCATGCCGCCGAGAATCTGGTGCCGGCCGAAGCGCAGCGGCTGATCCGCGCCGCCGCGGCAAAGGCCGTCCAGAAGATCCCGCAACTCAAGCCGGCCAAGGTCATGCAGCCGGTGACGATCGACCTGACTTTCCATTTCTATCGCCCGGCCGAACTGCTGGCCTATCTGCCCAATGTGGAACGGACCGGCGCGCGTTCGGTGCGCTGGAAATCCGCCGACATGGCATCGGCGATGAAGTTCATGGAGTTCGCCATGTCGTACAATGTCGAGCTCCAGCCCTGACATCGGATGACGCGCCGCCCCGTAGGTGCCATGCTGGCACCGATGGCGAGGAGGTGCTCATGACGGCCAGCGTTTTCGATGGATTTCCGACACCGGCCTGTGCGCAGACGCTGGGCTGGCAATTGCTCGATGAAGACGGGGAGGCGGGTACCATCCGTGTCGGTTTCGACGGCCGCGCTGAATTCTGCAACCCGGCGGGCAATATTCAGGGCGGCTTCCTCGCCGCCATGCTCGACGACACGCTGGGGCCGGCGGTGCTCGTGAAGACCGGAGGCACGCACTATACCGCGACGATCGACCTCAATGTGAGTTTCCTGGCGCCCGCGCGGCCCGGCCCGCTCACCGGCGAAGGCCGCGTCGTCCAGCTCGGCAAGACGATCGCCTTTCTCGAAGGGCAGTTGCTTGCGCCCGACGGCACGATCGTTGCCCGCGCCACGGCGTCTGCGCGCGTGGTGCCGACTGCAGGATTGGCGCCGCGCTGACAGAGATGCTTGTCATCGAGTTGTGGACTGCCACGCACGGAGAGGACGTCGATGCCCGCCATAATCTATTGCGACGATTACGACGCCGATGCGGAACCCGTCGTGGCTGCGATCCGGGCCCGGCGCGGCGGGCATCTGCTCAACCTGGACCGGATGCTGCTCCACAGCCCGGCCATCGCTTCGGGCTGGAGTGCGCTGATGGGGCAGGTTCGCGCAAGCCCGGCGATTTCTGCCCGCCATCGCGAACTGGCGATCTGCGCGGTCGCGCGCATCAACGGCGCCGACTATGAATTCCATCATCATCGCGGGCCGTTCCTCGACGCCGGCGGTAGCCAGGCGCAGCTCGACGCGCTCGAAGATGTCGCCGCGGCTGCTGTCGACAATGGATTGTTCGATGCGGCCGAGCGCGCGGTGCTTTCGCTGGCTGACGAGAGCAGTCGCAATGTCGAGATCGATGCTGCGACGATGGCAGCGGTGCGGCTGCATTTCCCCGAGCCCGCTGCGACCTTCGAACTGATGATGATCGTCGCATCGTACAATATGGTCTCGCGTCTGCTGGTCGGGCTCGGGATCGAACCGGAAAGCTGATCCGCCACAGGCGTTTCTCCGATCATCAAATCGTTGACGGCTGAGGTTCGCTCGGGCCTAATCGGGCGCAGGCAGAGGGCCGAACGGCCCATGGCTGTTCCATCGGAATCGCGGCGGGGGAATTTCATGCATCGCAACAGGCACGGCAGCTTTCTTTGGGCCGGGGCGTCGGCCATGGCGCTGCTGCTCGCTCCGGTCGCCGTCGGTGCCGCGCCGGGCGATCATGGCACCGCCGCCACCTCCGTTCCGACCGACGCGCTTCGTTCGCCCGGCGGCGAGCGCGCCGTCTGGCCCAATGAGGAACGCAACGGGCTCTGGCTGGCGGAGCGCGATGCCGCGACCGGCAATTGGAGCGTGCCCAGGATCGCCTTCACCATCCGCGGCGGCGTGCGCAATCCGGTCTTTTCGCCAGACGGCAATGCGTTGGCCTTCGAGAATCCGCGCGGCGGCCATGTCACGGGCGGCTATGTCGCGGCGCGCCAGGCGGACTGGGGCTATATCGCGCTGTTCGATTTCGGCGCCGGCCGCATCGATTATCTGGAACCCGCCTTTGCGCGCGACGTGGACCCGCGCTGGTCGGCGGACGGCCGCACGATCTCGTTCACGCGCAAGGCGCTCGGGCGTGCCGATACCAGGCTGACGCTACCGCGTCCCGCGGCGGAGCGTCCGGCGTCGCCGCCCTCGCGCTACCACGGCAGCTTCCCGATCGAGGCAGTGCTGGGCGCGCCGCTCGTCTATCAGCCCCAGGCCTCGGGCGATGGCCGCTCCATCGCCTATGTTTCGCGTGAGGGACGCAAGCGTGCCATCTATTTCATGCGGCTGGGCGAAGCGCCGCGCACTGCCGCCGTCTATCCCGACGATGATGGCCATGAATTGTCCGATGCAGCGCTCAACCGTGACGGCAGCATCCTCGTCTATGCGCGCGGCGGGCCCGCCAACAACAAAGGCGAGATTCCCAATCCGCGCTCGACACCCGAAGCGCCGTCGCGCCAGATCTGGATGGTCCGCACCGATGGCACGGCGACACCGGAACTGCTGGGTACGGGCGAGGACCTGCAAATCTCACCCGACGACGCGCGCATCGTCTGGAGCACCGGACGCGGGCTGATGAGTGCATCGCTTGGCCTCACGCGCGGCGAAGCGGCGCTGCTGCTGCCGGGCACGACCGCCAATCTTCGCTTCTCGCCCGATGGACGTAGGCTCGCGTTCGAGCGTGCCGGCCATATCGAGCTGTTCGATCTGACGACGCTCGATCGTCGAACCATTTCGAAACCCGCGGATGCGGTCGATGCCGGCCCTGTCTGGTCGCCCGACGGGCGCAGCGTCGCCTTTCGCCGCACGGTGGGGAAACAGCCGACCTTTCTCGGCATCGGTTATGAAGGCCCCTATGTTTCGGCCGAACCCTGGTCGATCTGGAGCGTGGATGGCGATGCGGGCGCGCAGAGTGCCGCGCCGCGCCGGCTGTGGCAGGCTCAGACCGGCATGGGCTCGGCCTTTTACGGGCTGACACAGGATGCGACCAATACCGGCATCCGCGCCGACCAGCTTTTCTGGTCACGAACGGGACGGATCGGCTTTGTCTGGGAACGTGACGGCTGGCGCCATCTTTATGCGATCCCCGAGCGTGGCGGCGATGCAGTGCTGCTGACGCCGGGCGAGGGCGAAGTGGAATCCGCCGCGCTCGCCTATGACGGCCGCAGCCTGATCTACAGCCACAATATCGGCGATCTCGATCGGCGCCATCTGTCGTCGGTCGCGTTTGACGGCGGTGCGCCGCAGGCACTGACCCAGGGCCCCGCCAGCCAATGGGGTGGGACACCGCTGGCGCAGGGCCGGCTCGCCTATATCGATGCAGGCTGGGTCAATCCGCCGCGCGTGACCGTCCGGGATGCCGATGGCCGCAGCGCCGCATCCGCTTTGCCGGCGATTCCGGCGGACTATCCCGCGCGCGCGATGGTCGAGCCACAGGCGGTGAGCTTCCCTGGAACCGATGGCGAAACCGCGTTCGGCCAGCTCTTCGTGCCGCGCAAGCCGCGCGGTTGCGGCGTGGTCTATGTCCATGGCGGCATCCGGCGCCAGATGCTGCTCGGCTATCATTATATGGACGCCTATTCGAACCTGTACGAGATGAACCAGTATTTCGCGGATCGCGGCTGCGCGGTGCTCTCGGTCGAATATCGCAGCAGCATCATGCGCGGCCACGCGTTCCGCAATGCGCCCGGCTGGGGCGATGCCGGCGCCAGCGAATATAAGGATGTGCTGGGCGGCGCCAACTATCTGAAGTCGCGGGCCGATCTGAAAGTGGGCAAAATCGGCATCTACGGCCTGTCCTGGGGCGGTTACCTGACCGCACAGGCGCTGGCGCGCAATTCGGACGTGTTCGCCGTGGGCTTCGACATGGCGGGCGTGCACGATTTCCTGAAAGGCGGATATCCGCATTCGCCGATGGCGCATGCCGGCAAATGGACTTCTCCCGTCTATATCGCAGCGGGCGACGACGACCGGAACGTCGATTTCAACCAGTCGATCGTGCTTGCCGATCTGCTCCGCGCCAAGCGCCCGGCGGTGAAGATGGTCGAACGCGTCATCCCCAACGAGACGCACGACATGTACCTGACCTTCGACACGCTGACCGACCTGTACCGCGAGGGCGGTGAGTTCATGCTCGACGAGCTGATCGGGGCGAAGGGGAAGAAGTGAAGAGCTCGAACGGGCGCGAGCGCAAGCGTCTTATCGTTCGCCTCTGCAACTCGTTGTCATTGCGAGGAGCGTAGCGACGAAGCAATCCAGAGTGTTGATGCATCCCTGGATTGGTTGGCCTGCGGCCGCCTTCGGCCCGCTCCGCTCGCAATGACGAAGCGTGCCCGCACCTGCACGATCTTTCCACATCCCGCACATCACCGCTCGACCTTGCCCTGTCATTCCCGTCGCGTCGCGGCTGAGGGAGATCGGTAATGCGTATCGTGCTGGTCAATGTTCCCCATCCCGCGATCGGTAGCCGTATTCCGCGCGAGCAGCTTCCTCCTCTGGGCTTGCTGAGCGTGGGCGGGCCGCTCATCGACGATGGTCATTGCGTGACATTGATCGACGGTGAGTTCGGCCCCATGCCGATCGCGGACCTGGCAATGGCGGTCACGCGGCTCGCGCCCGATGCCGTATTGTTCGGCCATTCGGGTTCGTCATCCGGCCATCCCGTCATCGCGCGGGTCGCGGCGATGGTGGCCCGGGCGCTGCCCGCGGCGCGCATCGTCTATGGCGGCGTTCATCCGACCTATTTCTGGCGAGAGGTGCTGCGCGACGAACCCTATGTCCATGCCGTGGTCCGCGGCGAGGGGGAGGAGACGGCGCGCCGGCTGATGCATGCGCTGGAACATGGCAAGCCGCTGGACACAATTCCCGGTATCGCCTTTCGCCACGACGGCATGCCCGTCGCGACCCCGGCCGCGCCCGTGATCACCGATCTCGACGCCTATCGGGTCGGCTGGGAACTGATCGACCATGCGCGCTACAGCTATTGGGGCGGCAAGCGCGCCGTCGTCATCCAGTTCTCACGTGGTTGCCCGCATCTGTGCACCTATTGTGGTCAGCGCGGCTTCTGGACGCGCTGGCGCCACCGCGGTCCCGTGAAGCTGGCCGCGGAGGTCGCATATCTGCACCGTGTCCACGGCGTCGAGGTGTTCAATTTCGCCGATGAGAATCCCAGCGCTGGCCGCAAGCCGTGGCGGGCCTTTCTCGAAGCGCTGATCGCCGAGGATATCAGCGTGACGCTGGTCGGCTCGACGCGTGCCGACGATATCGTCCGCGATGCCGATATCCTGCATCTGTATAAGAAGGCGGGGTTCGAGCGTTTCCTGCTCGGCATGGAGAATACCGACGAAGCGACGCTGAAGCTGATCAGGAAGGGCGGTACTACCACCGCCGATCGAGAGGCGATCCGCCTGCTCCGCCAGCACAATATCCTGTCGATGGCGACCTGGGTCGCCGGGTTCGGCGACCAGACCGACGCCGATCTGTGGCGTGGGCTGCGCCAGCTCATCTCCTATGATCCGGACCAGATCCAGGCGCTTTACGTAACGCCGCATCGCTGGACTCCCTATTACCGTCAGGCAAGGGACCGTCGCGTCGTCCAGCCCGATCGCACCCGCTGGGACTATAAGCATCAGGTGCTGGCGATGGAGCGGATGCCGCCATGGCGTCTGTTCCTGTGGGTGAAGGCGATCGAGGCGATCGCCCAGCTCCGCCCGCGTTCGTTGCGCCGCTGGATATGGAATCCCGATCCGAAGATCCGTCACGCGATCCGGTGGTATTACCGGATGGGCCGGCGCGTCTGGCTCCACGAGATCATTGGTTTCCTGTTCCGCGACGCCCGCAGCGACGATGGCCGCACCGTCGAGGATCATTTCGGCGAGACCCAGGACCATGAAGAGGAGGCGTCATCGATCCCCCGGCGTCCGCGCCCTGCATCAGCGGTCAGCGCGCCGCTTCACTCGACATAGGCGGCCAGATTGTCGAGCGTCGAGCTCATCCCTGCCTGATGATCCTCGGGGCTGATGCCATCGGGCACATTCTCGCATGCGATGGCGACTTCGGTGCCGCCGGGCACCGGGGCCAAGCTGGTCGTGATCTTCATCGTGCCCGAAAAGGCAGGATCGTCGGAATCGAAGGTGACCAGTTCGACGACACGCTTGTCCGGCACCAGTTCCGCGAACCGCCCGTCGACGGTGTCGGCATCTTCCGAGCTCTTGCCGTGCGCCGATCCGGGATCGTCATAGGTCAGCGTCATGCGATAGGTGCCGCCTTCGCGCGCGTCGAAGCTGTCGAACCTGCCCGTCATGCCCGCCGGCGGGCGCCAGGCCATCAGCGCGACTGGATCGACAAGCGCGCGCCAGATTGTCTCCGGCGCTGCGCGGATGACGCGCGATGCCCGGTCGATCCGCTGCGGATCAGTCATAGCCGAGCTTCGGATACCAGTCGGTGCCGCGTCCTTCGGGCGTGGTGTCGAGCAAGGTCCAGAGCGGATCGGGATCAGGCGCGCCGCGTGGATCCTGCCCCGGATCGGCCATGCCACCGCCGATCTCGCCGCTCCAGAAATGGCGGATCGAGCCGTCGCGCCGCGTGAAGACGGTATAGCCGGGCATATCGGCATCCTCGGCGCTGACATAGGCGCGCGTGAAATCGCCGTCGCCATCCGAATAGACTTTGAGCTGGCGCCAGCCGCGCGCCTCTTTGGCTTCGATCAGCCGTTCGATCGGCGAGCGCGCGACCATCGCCAGCGCCACGCGCTGCTCGATATCGGGAACCTTGCCTTCCCACGACGCCATCAACGACGTGCACATCGGACAGGGGCGTTCGCGCTGCGGCCCGAACATATAGCTGTAGACCACCAGCGTATCCTTGTCCCCGAACAGCGCGCTCAACGTCACCGGGCCTTGCTCGCCGACGAAGCGATAATCCTTGGGTACCTTGCCGCCGGCAGGAAGCCGTCGCCGCTGTTCGGCGACGCGCTCGATATGGCGGCGCAGCTCGATCTCCTCGGCGAGCAGCGCATTGCGCGCCGCGCGATATTCGGCGCTTTCGTTGGGAAATTGCGCCGGGTTGCGCGCTGCCAGCTCTCTGGCCGGGATCAGGGAAGGTTCTGCCGACATCATCCGCTCCTACGGCTCATTCTGATAATAGTTGATATCAACGTGATTTTTCGCTGTCAAAGTACAGCACCGATCTTTCGATGATCGGGTGCCTTTCCCCGCAATGGATCGAGAATGGAGATTGTTCCGTTTGAGATCGCCGCAAGGGATTGTTTATCGGTCGCTGTCATCCCTTGCGTCCGGTTGTGATTGCCGGGGGTCGGTAGCTGGCAGAGCCGGTGGGGAGCGCGTTGTGATTTTCGGAATGGGGGTTGGGGCACTGTCGATATTGGCTGTGCTCGGTTTCGTCGTGATTGTGCTCGGCGGCCTGGCGGCGCTCTATCTCAAGGACGCGATCGACGTTCGCGTGGCCGGACCGAGGGTATCGCGCCATGCATTGGAGGAGGTCCGGAACCGTTATCGAACCTCGATCTTTCTCGCTGCCCAGGAACTGGGCGATCGTCTTTACAGCCTGTCGCGCGACGACAGGGATCCGGCCGAAAGGCTGGCAGGGTATGAATTGCTCAGGGCGGATTTCGTCCGCGAGCCGCAGGCCGCGACTGGCCCGCATCATCATCAATATCGCTTCGCCAGCAGCATCTATCGCTTCTGCGCGCTTTTCGGCTGGCTGGAACTTTATCGACGCGATCTGGCGGCGATCGGCGTGCAATCGCCGGATGGCGACGACCCATTGGAGAGCTGCCTCGGAAATATCCGCGACGCGATCTCCGGTGATTCGATCAACCAGCATCGTCTTGCGGAGGATTGGCGCGATTGCGTGATCCGGCGCGAGGAATTGCAGGCGATCGGCCATCGCATGATGGCGCAGGGCGCCGATCCGGGCGTCGTCGATTTCGGCAGCTTCTTCGATACGGTGCGCCGCGATCCGGACGGTAAGGGCGAGGGGCGCTGGTTCATCCAGGCCGCCGGCCTTTTCGACATGCTCGGTCGCCGGCAGGATTTCAGGCTGGCCCGGATGAAGATGCTCGTCATATTCCTGACCGACCTGATGGAATTGCTGCAGCCAGGGCGCATCGATCGCCGGCATATCCGCACCGCGCTCGATTATCTCGGCACGATGGACGGTCTGGCGGGCGGTCCGGCATGGCGATCGGGCGACGGCCGGGTGGCGGATGTCGAGACGCGCCTGCTTGGGTCGGTCGGGGCCGCCTGATCATCGTTCACGCTTTGGCGTTCCGCCTCTGGCGCTCCGTCGAATCTCCCATTAACCCGGAGCGATCAAAGAAGGAGAATGGCTGGTGGCTGCTGGAAATTATCGCCCCGAAACGCTTGCCCTGCACGCCGGCTGGCGGGCGGATCCGACGACGGGCGCGGTGGCGCCGCCGATCTTCCAGACGACATCCTATCAGTTCCAGAGCGCCGAACATGCCGCGAACCTGTTCGCGCTCAGGGAACTCGGCAATATCTATACGCGTATCGGCAATCCGACGACCGACATCCTGGAGCAGCGCATCGCCGCGCTGGAGGGTGGCGCCGCGGCGTTGGCGGTCGCTTCGGGGCAGGCGGCATCCGCCTATGCGATCCAGAATCTGGCGCGCGCCGGCGACAATATCGTCAGCGGCACCGATCTGTACGGCGGCACCTATAATCTCTTCGCCAACACGTTGCGCGACATGGGGATCGAGGTCCGCTTCGTCGATCCCGCCGATCCGGAGGCCTTTGCCCGCGCCACCGACGATCGCACGCGCGCCTTTTACGTCGAGACCCTGCCCAATCCCAAGCTGGTCGTCTGCCCGATCGCGGAGATCGCGGCGGTCGGCAGGCCGCTGGGCATTCCGCTGATCGTCGACAACACCGCGGCACCGCTATTGGCCCGGCCGCTCGATCATGGTGCCGCGATCATCGTCTATTCGACGACCAAATATATCGGCGGCCACGGCACCTCGATCGGAGGCATGATCGTCGATGGCGGCAATTTCGACTGGGAAGCCTTTCCCGAACGCCAGCCGCTGCTCAACACCCCCGATCCCAGCTATCACGGCGCGGTCTGGGCACAGGCGGCCAAGCCGCTTGGGCCGATCGCCTATATATTGCGCGCGCGCACCGTCCTGCTGCGCGATCTTGGCGCCGCATTGTCGCCGCTCAGTGCCTTTCAATTGATCCAGGGCGTCGAGACCCTGCCGCTGCGCATGCCGCGCCACTGCGAAAACGCGCTGAAGGTGGTCGAATTCCTGTCCGCGCGGTCGGACGTGACGCGGGTGATCCATCCGTCGCTCCAGACCGGCACCCAGCGCGAGCGCGCCGATCGCTATCTGACCGGCGGGCTCGGCGGGCTTCTCGGGTTCGAGCTGGCGGGCGGTTCGGCGGCGGGCAGCCGGTTCATCGATGCGCTGAAACTCTTCTACCATGTCGCCAATATCGGCGATGCCCGCAGCCTGGCAATCCATCCGGCATCGACCACCCATTCGCAGCTCTCGGCCGAAGACCAGATCGCGACCGGCGTTTCGCCCGGCTATGTCCGCCTGTCGATCGGGCTCGAGCATATCGACGATATTCTCGAGGACCTCGCACAGGCGCTCGACGCGGCCGGCTAGGGTCTGATCACACCACCCATCCTGTCATTCCCGCGAAAGCGGGAATCCCGCTTCTTCTTCTTTCTGATGCTTCACGGAAAAGCTGGATTCCCGCGTGCACGGGAATGACAGGATGAGTTAGCCTAGCTGGATCAGACGTCAGTTGCCGATCGGCATCGGATGACAGCACTGAGTCCGAGTCGTTTCACGCGCTCGGTTCGTCTTCGGTCGCGTCCGTTTTCGGGCGGGGTTGGGCCGTCGCGCGCCCAATTCTTCGCCGCTGCGGAAATTTCCACCGAAATTGAGGGGTACCGGCTTGGCCTGCGTATTGATGGTACCGGTTGCGACTTCTGGATGTGAATATAACTATTTGAATTAAAACGAAGAATCCATATTGACCTGTATATACAACCAGTGCTCTCTGCCGGAAATCACAATGGGAAACAGGGGGCTTTGATATGAAGACGAGAACGACGCTGCTTGTCGGAGCGGCATTGGTCATCGGGATTTCCACGCCGGTCTTTGCGCAATCCGATCAGGCGGCGGCCGATACGGCAGCTGACGGCGCGCAAGCGCAGGGTACCGACATCATCGTTACCGGATCGCGCATCCGCCGTCCCGATCTTGCCGGGGTCGGTCCCGCCACCGTCGTTTCGGCGGAGCAGATCGAGAATACGGGCGTCACCAATATCGAGACGGTGCTTCAGCGGCTTCCCGCCAATGCGGGTTTCGCGGGCAACCAGACCTCGGCCTATTGGACGGGCAACGGCTATGGCACGGCGCAGGTCAATCTGCGCGGCCTCGGGATCAAGCGCACCCTGGTGCTGCTCAACGGCCGTCGTCTCGTCGCGGGTGGAACCGGCGCGAACTCGTCGCCCGACCTGAACATGATCCCGGTCGTCGCGCTCGCACGTACCGATGTGCTCAAGGACGGCGCATCGGCGATCTACGGCGCGGATGCGATGGCCGGTGTGGTCAATCTGGTGACGCGCACCGACTATGAAGGGCTTGGCGTCAATGCGCGCTACGGCATCAGCGAGCGTGGCGACGGTTCGGATTTCACGGCCGATCTGATCTGGGGCATCCGCAACGACCGTGGCGGCTTCATGGCGGCGGTCACCTATCAGAAGACGAGCGCGGTCAACATGGCGAGCCGCGCGCCGTGCTCGCTGGCGGAAACGACGCCGGGCAAGCTGTCATGCGTGAACAGCGCGTCCACCGTCGGTGGCCGTGCCGTGCTGCCCAATGGCCAGCAGATCAATTTCAATCAGGTGCCGGGCGGAAACGGCAATTTCTTCGAGCCTTACAGCGCGGCCAAGCATAATTTCAATTCGGCGCCGTTCCTGAACGCGGTCAGCCCGGTCGAGCGCGTCAGCACCGCATTCTTCGCCGATTACGACCTCAACGACAATATCGAGGCGTTCGGCGAATTTCTCTACACCTACCGCAAATCCAACCAGATCGCGACGCCGGGAACGCTGCGCAATCTGTCGATCGCGGCCAGCAATCCCACCAATCCGACGGGGCAGAACATCGTCCTGATCCAGCGCCGGCTTGCCGAGCCCGGTCCGCGCCAGTTCTTCCAGGAAACCGATACCTGGCAGGGCACGCTCGGCCTGCGCGGCAAATTCTCCAACGACTGGTCGTGGGAAGTGGCGGGTAGCTTCGGCCGCAACACCGCGGTCGACGGATCGACCAATGTCGCGAACCTCGAACGCGTCGCAAATTCGCTCGACACGAGCAAATGCAGCCTGGCCGCCGGTGCCGCGATCCCGTGCGGCGATTATCTCGGTTTCGGCGACCTGACCCCACAGGTGCTCGACTATATCCTGTTCACCTCGCGCGATCGCGGCGGCAACGAACTGGCGACGGTCACTGCCGACCTGACAGGCAGCCTGTTCGATCTTCCCGCCGGCGCGGTCTCGTTCGCGACCGGCGCGGTCTATCGCAAGGAAAAGGGCTGGCGCGATCCCGATCCGCTGACCGTGCTCGGCGTCGCCAACACCAACCAGCAGGATCCGATTTCGGGCTCGAGCACCGCCAAGGAAGCCTATCTCGAACTCTCGGTGCCGGTGCTGGCGAACCAGCCCTTCTTCAAGGCGCTGACGCTGGACGGCGCGGTGCGCTATTCGAACTACGACCTGTTCGGCGGCGACTGGAATTACAAGCTGAGCGCGGACTGGATGATCGACGACGGTTTCCGGCTGCGCGGCACCTATGGCACCGGCTTCCGCATTCCCAACGTGCCCGAATTGTTCGGCGGCGTATCCGAAGGCAATCTGACGACGACCGATCCGTGCAGCCGCTATTCGACGAGCGGCAACGCGACGCTGATCGCGAACTGCCGGGCATCCGGCGTTCCCGCCAATTATGTCCAGCTCGGCACGACCATCCTGACGACCGCCGGCGGCAACCAGAATCTGAAGCCGGAAAGCTCGACCACCTGGACGATCGGCGCGGTGATCCAGCCGAAGAATCTGGTACCGGGCCTGTCGCTGACCGCAGACTGGTTCGATATCGACATCAAGGATGCGATCCGGGCGATCCCGGGATCGACCAAGCTCGCCGTCTGTTATGCCAGCACCAATCTCTCGAGCGAATTCTGCGATGATTTCACGCGCAGTCCGCTGACCGGCGAAGTGACCTATCTGTCCGCGCAACCGATCAATACCGGACGTGAACGGATGAACGGCCTCGATCTCGGCCTGGTCTACAACCGTATGATCGGCGACGTCGCGATCTCGCTCGACCTCAATGCGACCTGGCTCAACAAATATGAGGTGCTGCCGTTCCCGGGCGGCAATTTGATCCCGTTCGACGGCCATATCGGCGGCGGCAATGGCGGCTATCCGAAATGGCACGGTTATGGCGTGCTGACGGCGGAGAAGGACGGCATCAGCGCGACCTGGTCGACACAATGGATCGGCAAGGCTACCGACTTCAACGCATCGGCCGGCGACATCGGCTACCGCACGCCGAACGTCTTCTACC
>JASBTC010000455.1 GCA_030148625.1 Sphingobium sp.
CACGAGATGGAGCGGCCGGACGCCTATATCTTCCGGATCGCATCCAACCTGCTGCGCGATCGCTATCGCCGGCAACAGGTCCGCGACGCGCATCGCATCGATGCCGAGCATCAGGCGCCGCACGCCGACTATGTCGATCCGCTGCGCCTGCTGGAGGGGCGCGAGCGGCTGGGCCATGTCGCGCGCGCCGTCGCCGAACTGTCGCATCGATCGCGCGAGATCCTCCTGCTTTTCCGCCTGGAACGAATGCGCAAACGCGAGATCGCCGACAGCTATGGCATCAGCGTCAGCGCGGTCGACAAGCATCTGATCCGCGCCGTGGCGCATCTCACCAAAAGGCTGGAGGAGGACGAATGAGCGCGCGCGCCGGCCATATATCGGACGCGACGCGCGAGGCCGCGGCCTGGTGGTGCCTGCGCATCGCCGAAGGGCCGCTTGCGCCCGAACAGCAGACGGCCTTCGATCGCTGGCTGCAAGCCGATCCGGCGCACCCCGCGCTGTTCGAACGGACCGTCATCGCCTGGGATGCGATCGAGGATCGCGGATCCTCACCAGAGATGATCGTGATGCGCGGCGATGCGCTGGAAAGCGTGACGCGCGCGAACCGACGGCGCTGGGCCGGTGTCGGCGGGTGGCGGCGCTATGCCGCGCTCGCGGCGTGCCTGATCCTGTTCGTCGGTGCCGGCATCTGGTGGCATCTCTCCCCTGCGACCTACCAGACCGGTGTCGGTGAGCGCCGCGTGGTAGCGCTGGCCGACGGATCGACGCTGTCGCTCGATGCTTCGACACGGGTCGATGTGCGCTATCTCGGCGATCGACGGGAATTATGGCTTCGGTCCGGCCGCGCGAAATTCGTCGTCGCCAAGGATCCGTTGCGCCCCTTCTCGGTCCAGGCCGGCGACCGGATGGTGATCGCCACGGGCACGCAGTTCAGCGTCGAGCAATTGTCGGGCCAGGTCCGCGTCGTCCTCTATGAAGGGCGCGTCGCGGTGATGGATATCAGCGGCCGCGCGGACGAACCCAGACCGCTCCGCATCGGCCGGCGTCAGGACACCGCAGAACAATTGCTGACGCCCGGGCGGGAAATGGTGATCGCCGCCACCCGGCCGCTCGCACGGCTGGATACGATCGATGCGGGCCGCTCGCTCGCCTGGGAAGGCGGACTGATGGAGTTCGACAACGAACCGCTCGGCATCGCCGTGGAACGCGTCAATCGCTATGGCACGGCCAAGCTGCGTGTCGGCAGCGCGGCAGACGCACGCATCCCGATCAGCGGACAGTTCCAGGGCGGCGATATCGACGCCTTCGTCGAGGGCGTCACCGCGGTGTTCCCGGTCAAGGCGGTGCGATCGGCGGAGGGCGACATCCTGCTGGTGTCGGCGGGCCGCTGAGCCCGAATGCGAAAAATGCGCGTCGGGCAGATGAATCTTTCGTGACCACCCGCGTCTTCCTTTCGAGGCGGCCGACAAGCGGCCCGGAAATGGGGGATGATATGGCGATCGATCACAACAGGCGGCTTCGGCGATCGGCCGCACGCACGGCCACGATGAGCGCCGCAGCCGCGCTGTTCGCGCTGCCAATGCCGGCGATGGCGCAGGCCGCGACCTACCGGTTCGAGATCCCGGCCCAGAATCTGGCCGACGCCCTTGCCCGTTTCGGCCGCGCCACCAAGCGTCAGATCGTCTTCGACGGCCGCGAAGCCCGACATGCGCGCAGCAGCGCGTTGAACGGATCGTACTCGGCCGAGGGTGGCCTGCGCCAATTGCTGCAGGGCAGCGGCTTCACCATGCGGATCGGGCGCGCGGGCGTGCTGATCGTGGAAGCGCCGCGAGGGATGCGGCCCGCCGCGGTCGAGACGGGCCCATCGGAATCTGCTGCACGCGCAGCCACTGGACGGACGCCAGCCGACGACGAGAGCGCCGAGATTATCGTGACCGCGCAAAAGCGCGAGGAGCGCCTGATCGACACGCCGCAATCGGTGTCCGTGCTGTCGGGCGACAGCCTGGCAAAAAACGGCAAGACCCAGTTTCGCGACTTTGCCGACACGATCCCCGGTCTCAGCTTTCAAAGCAGCGGTGCCGGCCAAAATCAGGTTTCATTGCGAGGCGTCAACACCAACAGCGATGGCGGCTCCACTGTCGGTGTCTATGTCGACGACGTCCCCTATGGTTCGAGCAGCGCCTATTCCAAGGCCTTTGCGCTCGCCCTGGACGTCGGCCTGTTCGACATCGATCAGGTCGAGATTCTGCGTGGGCCGCAAGGCACGCTCTATGGCGCCAGCACGATGGGCGGGCTGATAAAATACACGACCAAAAAACCCGACACGCATGCCGCAGCCATCGATGTCCAGGCCGGCCTGTCGGCGACGCGACATGGCGACATCAACTATAATGGCGCGGCCGCGATCAATCTGCCGATCGTCACGGACAAGCTCGCCGTTCGTGCCAGCGGATTCTATTCGCGCGACGGCGGCTATATCGACAATCTCCCGCTCGGCGACGAGAACGTCAACAGATCGCGGGTTTATGGCGCGAGGCTGGACGTTCTGGCGACGCCGAGCGATGCGCTCAGCATCCGGCTCACGGGTTTTTTCCAGAATATCTCGCGCGCCGGGATCGGGAACGCCGACTATGATTTCGACCGCAGGCCGGTGACAGGGTCGCTCGACCAGCGACGCTTGGTTCCCGAGCCTTTCGAACAGCGTTTCAGGCTGGTGAGCGGCACGATCGACTATGATCTGGGTCCGGCAAAACTCACCTCGATTTCCAGTTTTCAGGCGGCCCGGACGCATTATGTGCTCGACGGCTCCGGGCGCTTCGCCGGATTGTTGCAATCCTTCGGTTTTCCGATCGGCGCGGTCGGCGTGCCGGTGGACGTGACCACCGACAAATTCACCCAGGAAGTGCGCCTCGCCTCCACCGGATCGAACGATCTGGATTGGCTGGTGGGGGGATTCTATACCCATGAAAAATCGGCCAGCCGGCAGAGATTTTCTCCCTTCGACCTGACCGGCCAGCCTTTTCCGAACATCTTCCTCGATGGGCTGGTGCCGACCGTCTATGAGGAAATCGCTGCGTTCGGCGACCTGACCTATCATTTTACGCCCAAATTCGATGTGTCGGGCGGCATTCGCTATGCCCGCAACAATCAGCGGGCCGAGCAGATCGGTTCGGGCTTCTTCGTCGGCTCGCAGCCGAAACGATCTTCGCATGAGGGCGTTTTCACTTACCTCGCCAATGCCCGCTATCATTTCAGCGATCGGGCAACCGCCTATGTGCGTTACGCGACGGGCTATCGCCCCGGCGGACCAAATCTCATCGCCAACGATCCCACGACCGGTCAGCCCTTCGGCGATCCGACATTCGGGGCGGATCGTCTGAAAAGCTATGAGATCGGCCTCAAGGCGACCACAAGCGACGGAAAATTCGCGATCGACATCGCCGGCTATCACATCCGGTGGAACGGCATGCAGATCAATGCCGCCCGCAACGGGATCGGCGTCATCACCAATGCGGAGAGCGATGCCGACATATACGGCTCGGAACTGACGCTGATCGCGCGTCCGGCGCGAGGCGTGAGCTTCACGGGCGCCTTTGCATATCAGAATGCGAAACTCGCCGAAGACGATGTGGATCTCGGCGGGTCAAAGGGCGACCCATTGCCCAATGTGCCGAAATTCACCGCCAGCGTCGCCGCCGACTATGTCATGCGGGACAGCATGTTGCAGCCATCGGTCGGCGCCACCGTGCGCTTCACATCGAATCGCGTCGCCAGCTTCGACGCCAGCACCAGCCTCACCCAATATCGGCTGCCCGACTATGTCGCGGTCGATCTGCGTGCGGGCTTCAGGCTCGATGCGATCGACGTCCAGCTCTATCTCCGCAACCTGTTCGACGTTCGCGGACAGATGCTCGCGCCCACCTTCTCCTCGCCCTTCGCCGGTCCGAACTATATCGCGATCATCCAGCCGCGCACGATCGGCCTCAGCGCAACCGCACGTTTCTGAAACAAGACCGCGCCGCGGCCGGGACCGGCATCGGAGCGGAGCCCATTTGCACCTATGGGCTCCGCTCCGCAGTTCATCCCCGCTTGCTGGGATCGATCAGATATTTCTCGCCCGTCGCCTTGCCCTGATAGGCCTGGACGACATCGGGCTGCAGCGCTTCGGCGAGGCCGATGGTGCGCGTATAGTGGCTGGCGAATGTGGTCTTGAGTTCGTCGAGCACGCGCTGGCGCATGCGCCCCACCACTTCCGGCCCGGCCTTTGCCATGAACGGCGTCAGCAGCCAGCCGCCCACATCCCATGACAGGCCGAAATTCCGGTCGAGGATCGTCGGGCCGGTATCGAGCATGCCATAGATATAGACCTGTTTGGGGCTGCTCGATCCGTAACGGCTATAGGCCGCGCCGCGGCTCGCCACGAGTTCCATCGCGTGCAGGATCTGGCTGGTCAGCTTGCCGCCGCCGATCGCGTCGAAGCCGAGCGTGGCGCCCGTCGCCGCCAATGCCTCAACCAGCTTCTCCTCGAAATCGGGTGCGCTGCTGTCGACGATCCATTCGGCGCCGATCTCGCGCAGGATCGCGGCCTGCTCGTCGCGGCGCACGATGTTCACCAGCGGAATGCCGTCGGCCAGGCAGATGCGGTTGAGCATCTGGCCGAGATTGGATGCGGCGGCGGTATGGACGAGCCCGCTATGCCCCTCGGCCTTCATCGTTTCGGTGAAGGCGAGCGCGGTCAGCGGATTGACGAACAAGGATGCGCCATCGGCGGCGCTCGCCCCCTTGGGCAGAACGACGCAGTCGCGCGCGCGCAGCTTGCGATATTGGGTGTACATCGCGCCGCCGAGCATGCCGACGGTCTTGCCCAGCATGTCCGCGACGTCCGCGCCGGCCCGCACGACGACGCCCGCGCCCTCATTGCCGACGGGCATCGATTCGCCCATCCGCGCCCGGACGACGCCCAGGCGCCGCTCCGGAATGGTCAGCGTCAGCACCGGCCGCTCGGCGGTACCGCCCGCGCGCATCGTCGCGACATCGGCGGGCCCGAGCAGCAGGCCGAGATCGGAAGGATTGATCGGCGCGGCCTGGACCTCGACGATCACTTCGTCGGCCTGCGGCTCTGCAAGTGCAACGCTTTCCAGGCTCAACCGAAGATCGCCTTCCTCGGTCACCAGCGAACGGATTTCCAATCCCTCGAACGCGTCCGTCATATCCGTCTCCATCAATCAGTCTCGAATTGCTACCCGTCTCCATACGTTATTACCATGTCCGCGCAAACTCGCGCGGATCATTGGCAGGCGGCTGGAACGCTGGCATGAGCGAACCATGTCCGCCGGCATATCGATCACCCCCGCTCGCACGCCCGAAGATCTCACCGCCGTCGCCGCGCTGTTCCGCGCCTATGAAGCGTCGCTCGACGTCGATCTGACCTATCAGGATTTCGCCGATGAGCTCGCGTCGCTGCCCGGCAAATATGCATCGCCGCGCGGCACTTTGCTGCTTGCGCGCAATGCCGATGGCGCGGCGCTGGGCTGCGTTGCCCTGCGCCCGATGGACGAGACGGGGCGATGCGAGATGAAGCGGCTCTATGTGTCTCCGGCCGGGCGCGGCCTGGGTCTCGGGCGCCGTCTCGTCGACGCGCTGATCGAAGCCGCGCGCGATATGGGCTATCGCGAAATGTGGCTCGACACGCTGCCCGACATGGCGGCCGCGCAGCGCCTTTACCGTGCGATGGGATTCGAGCCGGTCGATCCCTATTATGAAACGCCGGTTGCCGGGACGGTCTTTCTGAAGCGCGTACTTGCTTTCCCCGCGTTTTGAGTTGCAGTCTCGCGCCGCGATTGTGGGAGGGCAGACAGTGCATTTTTCGGATCCGGCCGTTGCGGCGGTCTTTGCCGAGTATGAACGGCGTGCGGCCGAGGATCAGTCGCGGATGGCCACGCTCGGCAGCGCCGTGGCCGCGCATATCGACGAATTCCTGCTGCCGATCGGGCCCGATACCGGCCGCTTCCTGCACAGCCTGATCCTGGCGAAGCGCCCGGCACGGATACTCGAGCTCGGCACCAGCTACGGCTATTCCACGCTCATCCTCGCCGATGCGGCCCGCCAGGTCGGCAGCACGCTGATCACCATGGATCTGGCCGATTACAAACAGGCGCATGCCCGCGCGATGATCGCGCGCGCCGGCCTGTCCGACGTCGTCGAGTTCCGGCTGGGCGATGCGGTGGCGATGATCGGCGACGATCCAGGCCCCTTCGATCTCGTGCTGCTCGATATCTGGAAGGATCTCTACATACCCTGTCTGGAGGCGTTCCTGCCCAAGCTGTCGGAGGAAGCGATCGTGGTGGCCGACAATATGGTCGAGCCCGTCGCCGCCCGCGTCGAGGTCCGGAAATATCGCGACGCCGTCCGCGCACTGCCGGAACTGGAATCCGCGCTGTTGCCGATCGGCAGCGGGATCGAGCTTTCGGTCCGCTGGACCGCCGGCAACGACAAGCTCTGATCCGGACATGATCGCACGTCTCCGTCGCCTGTCGACACGGATTCCGGGCCCCGGCTGGATGATGCTCGCGCTGGCCCTCGGCTTTGCGGCGGGGTCGACAATCGCGAGTGACCGACCCGACGGCATCGCCGTCGCGCGCCTGATCGGCGGGGTGTGGCTCGACGCGCTACGCATGACGATCGTACCGCTCGTCTTTGCGCTGGTGGTGACCGGCGTCGCCGATCTGGCGACCGCCGAGGATCATGCCGACCGGCGGATCGGACGGCGCCTGCCGCTGGTGCTCGTCGCGTTGCTGTTCATGGCCGGGATCGTCGCCGCGCTGATCGTCCCGCCCCTGCTCCACATGTTCCCGCTGTCGCCCGATGTGGTCGCCGCGCTGCGCGCCAATATCCCGGCAGCGGCGGCACCGGCGATCCCCTCGACCGCGGAAGCGATCGCCGCGCTGATGCCCGTCAATGTCGTCGCATCCGCGGCGCAAGGCGCCATCGTGCCGGTGGTGGTCTTCGCGCTGGTCCTCGGCATCGCGCTCGGCCGCGTCGAACGCACGCGGGCAGAAGCCACGCTGGCACCGTTCCGCGGGCTTGCCGACGCGATGATCGTCATCGTCGGCTGGGTGCTGCGCGCCGCGCCGATCGGGATCTTCGCGCTGGCACTGGTGATCGGCGCAACTGCCGGGGTCGGTGCGGCACTCGCGCTCGGCCATTATATCATCATCCAGATCGTCGTCGCGCTGGTGCTGACCGCGATCTGCTATCTGCTGGCATTCGGCCCCGGGCGCGTGCCGCTGTGGCGCTTCGCGCGCGCCATGGCACCGGCCCAGGCCGTCGCGGCGGGCACGCAATCGTCGATCGCCACGCTGCCGGCGATGCTGGCGAGCGCCGGACGCATCGGCATTGCGGAGCGCGACGCGGCGGTGATCCTGCCGCTGTCGGTCGCCGTGTTCAAGATCACGGCGCCGTCGGCATCACTGCTGTTCGGGCTGGCACTGGCATGGATGGCGGGGATCGAGGTCGCACCGCTGCAGATCGCGATCGCGATTCCGATCGCCGTGCTCTCGACACTGACCATCCTCGGCATGCCGGGCGTGGTCAGCTTCTTCGCGGCGGCGACGCCCACCGCGATGGCGCTGGGCGCACCGATCGAGCTTCTGCCGATCCTGCTGGCGGTGGACACCATCCCCGACATGTTCCGCACCGTCGCCAATGTGACGGCCGACGTGACCGCCGCGGCGATCGTCGCGCCGCCGGGCAGCGACACGGCGGCGCCGGAAATAGCGGAACCATGACAGTGCGTGCATCGCGCTGATCCCCCCGGACAGGCAATGGCGGCGCAGCCGATGCCGGCCATGTGACAGCGATCACAATCGCACTCTCCGGAAGCTGCCACACCTCCGTTCGTGCTCATCGAGCGCGATCGTCAATCGACGTCCAGGAGGTCATCATGAACAAGCTTATGCTCTATTCCGCCGCGCTCTTCGCCATCGGCGCGTCGACCGCCGTCCAGGCCGCCACGGTCGTGACCGGTGGTCGCTGCACCCAGAAGCAGCTGTCGAACAAGCACACCAGTTGCGAGACCAGCACCTTCACCAACAAGGCCGGCCAGACCGGATATAAATGCACCTGCACCGACAGGCGGGTCGGGATCGCGCCCGATCGCGGTATCGAGGTTCGCCCGCTGGATGGACAGCCGCACTGACACCGGCCAGCCTGACGCGATCACAAAGGATTGTGCGAATGCTGCGATAACGTCTAGAGCAGTGATCCGATGAAAGCGGATCACTGCTCTAGATGTTTCGTTCTACCGCGATTTTGAAGTCGTTCGATGAGTCTATCGAACGCCTAATCATTCTAGGCGCAGCGTTCGCATAACAACCCGTTGCGGACTTTGGTAAAGTTCAGCACTCTGCCCTTCGGAGGTGTATCACGATGTCCGACCAGACATCTCTCCAGGCAGAATATGATCGGCTGTCGCTCTCGTTAAGGGCTATGGGTGCCGGGCTTTGGGATTATGACCTCGAGACCGACGAGCTGTTCTGCAGTGCACGCTGGTATGAAATATTGGGGCTCGATTCCCGGAAGACGCCGATCACTTCGATCGCGGACTTCAGACGCCATATCCATCCCGACGATGTGGATGCCGCGACCGCGATCGATTACGAAAAAGTATCGGGCCTGATCGCGAACGACGAGCGTTACCATGCCGAATTCCGGATCATCAGGCCGGATGGAGAAATACGCTGGCTCCGATCGGTCGCCTGCCTGACCCGGGATCAGGCCACCAACGGCGCACGCGCGGTCGGCTGCATCACCGATATCACCGAATCCCGCGCCGACAGGGACAGCATCGCATTGCCGACGACGCAAGCATCGCAGGCGCCGGCAGCGGACGGGGCCGAGCGCCCGGAACCATCGGACTCGGACG
>JASBTC010000456.1 GCA_030148625.1 Sphingobium sp.
CGAGATGCCGTGCTTGAGCGCCAGGCCCGAGCGTGGCCGCACCTGCACTTCATAACCCGCCGGGATCGCCATGGCGAAGCCGGTGGCGACGGCATGGCGGCCGCCGGGGGGCAGGATCACGTCTTCGGCCGAGACCACGTCCATGCCCGCGGCATGCTCGGTCGCATAGGCAGGAACGGGCAGGCCCTCGCCATGGGGCAGGCGCTTCAGCGCGATCGTAATGGTCATGATTTCCTTTCGAGCAATCGATCGAGTGCGATACGGCCGGCGCCGAGCGTCGCGAAGAGCAGGCCGAGCGCGATCAGCACCGCGGCGGGCCAGATCTCGCGGAAGCTCTGCGCCAGGTGGACCATCACCACGCCGACCATGAAATTAAAGGCCAGCAGCAGCCCGGCCCAGCGTGTCAGCAGGCCCAGGATCAGCGCGATGCCGATCGCAAGCTGCGCCCAGATCGACAGTGGCGCCATGACGTCAGGCGCGGCGAAGCCATTGGCGGCAAGGAAGCCGGCGAATTCGGCCATACGCTCGCGGCTGGCGATATTGTCGAGCACGCCATGGATCAGGAAGCTGCCGGTGAGCAGCCGCGCCATGAGCAGGGCTAGGTCGCTGAGCGCGGCAAGCGGACGCAGCAGCAACAGGTCGCGGTTCATGCCAGCGCCTGGGCGATCCGCGCGGCCAGACGATCGGCGACCGCCTGTTTGGGCAATGTCTCCCAGCTTTCGACGCCGTCGGCGGTGACGATATGGACGCTGTTGCGCTCGCCGCCCATCACATCGACCGACACGTCGTTGGCGACGATCCAGTCGGCCTTTTTGCGCGCGCGCTTGGCGGTTGCGTGCTCGATCAGCTTCTCGGTCTCCGCCGCGAAGCCGATGACGAGGCGGGGGCGGGTGGGGGAGGCGGCAAGGGTCGCCAATATGTCGGGATTCTCGGTGAAACGCAGCGTCGGTGGCGTGCCGTCACCGGTCTTCTTGATCTTTTCCGGGCTCGCCTCGGTGTGCCAGTCCGCCACTGCGGCGACCATCACCGCGGCGTCGGCGGGCAGCGCGGCATCGACCGCCACCGCCATCTCGCGCGCGGTCTCGACATCGACGCGTGTCACGCCCGGCGGCGTCGGCAATGTGACCGGACCTGCGACCAAAGTCACGCGCGCGCCCAGAGCAGCGAGCGCACCGGCGATGGCGAAGCCCTGTTTCCCCGACGAGCGGTTGGCGATGTAGCGGACCGGGTCGATCGGCTCATGCGTCGGCCCCGCCGTGACGAGGATATGACGGCCGGCAAGCGCGTCGCTCCGTGAAAAATGCGCCTGGATCGCGCCCATGATCGCCTGCGGATCGGGCAGGCGGCCTGGGCCGTACTCGCCGCACGCCATCGGGCCTTCGTCGGGTTCGATGATCGTCACGCCGTCCGCGCGCAACTGCGTCACATTGCGGCGCGTGGCGGCATGCCGCCACATGCGGACGTTCATCGCCGGCACTGCGAGCACTGGCTTGTCGGTCGCGAGCAGCAGCGTGGTGGCAAGGCTGTCGGAAATGCCCGCCGCCATCTTGGCGAGCAGATCGGCGGTCGCGGGCGCGATCACGATCAGGTCGGCCTGGCGGCTCAATTGGATATGACCCATCTCGGCCTCGTCCTTGAGGTCGAAGAGATTGGTGTGGACGGGCTGTTCGGAGAGTGCCGCCAGCGTCATCGGCGTTACGAAATGCGCGCCGCCCTCGGTCAGCACGCAACGCACCGACATGCCGGCCTTGCGGATCAGGCGGATCAGCTCGCAGGCCTTGTAGGCCGCGATTCCGCCGCCAACGATAAGAAGGATGCGCCGAGCGGTCATCGTCGGCACTCATGCCCCGCGACTGCGCGGCTGTCGAGATCGGATGAGCGGTGCGGCATCAATAGCCGGTCAGCAGCATGTCGATCGCATTCATGATCGCTGGCTGCTCACTGGCCAAGGATTCGACGTGTGAGCCGAGATCGCGCAACGGGACGGAGGATGCGAATTGCGTGACCATGATAACGGTCTCGCCGGCCACCGTGAAACTCGGATTGAGCCGTTCGCCCGCAAGCGGAGCGATCTCCGGTGGGAGCAGCGGGACGACGAAGCGGGTATTGAGGCCACTCAGGACATCGGCCTGGCAATCCAGCAGGAAGCCTGAAGCGCCTGGGGAACGATGAACGTCGAAGCGGGCCATCAGAACAGGCGATAGCGTTCGAGTGGCAACCCGTGCTTTTCCACATAGGCATTGGAGGATTCGATCGCCTCGCGATTCGCCTCGAGCCAGGCTTCCGCGCGCGATTTCGCGACCTGCTCTTCGAGCCCGCGCTCGCAAGCCTGGGAGATGTTGACATTCAGCCGCTTGGCCTCGTCGATCAGTTCGGCGTCGATGGAGACATTTGTCGCGCGCTTCTGAGCTGCGGATCTGCGCATGAGTTTCTCCAGATGAATGCGCATAATGTATGCGCATGATCGCGCGAGTCAATCGTACCGCATCGATCGGAAAAATGTCTCAGCCGAAAAGCGCCATCGCGGCCGCGCCCAGCCCGGCCGCGAGGAATGCGGTGGCCGCGTAGCGCCAGCCGCCGCCGATGCGGATCACTTCCACCTCGCGCAGCGGCGGGGGCGGGGGCGCCGCGCCGGGCTTGGGATATTGCGCTTCGATCCGGCGGATCAGGTCGGGCAGGCCGCGCAGCGTGCGGAAGTCGAGAATCAGCCGGTCGGCGATCTGCGCCTCAGGGCCCAATTCGGTGCGCAGCCATTCCTTCACGAACGGGCCGGACAAGTCCCACATGTTGATGTCGGGATCCAGCGTCTGTGCGACACCCTCGACCATCACCATCGTCTTCTGGAGCAGCAGCAGATGCGGCTGGGTCTGCATGTCGAAATCGCGCGTGATCGCGAACAGCCCGTCGAGCATCTGCCCGATCGACACATCCTTGACCGGCAGGCCACGAATCGGTTCCCCCACCGCGCGCAATGCCGTGGTGAATTCGTCGACATTGTGGTGCGGCGGCACATAGCCCGCTTCGAAATGGATCTCCGCGACGCGGCGGTAATTGCCGGTCAGCAGGCCATAGAGGATCTCGGCGAGCCACATCCGCGCCTGGCGGTTGATCCGCCCCATGATGCCGAAATCGATCGCGGCGAGATCGCCATTGGGCAGCGCGAACAGATTGCCCTGATGGAGATCGGCGTGGAAGAAACCTTCGGCGATCGCCTGGCGCAGAAAGGCCCGGACGAGGCGCGCGGCCAGCACCGCGGGATCATGGCCGGCCTCGATCAGCGCGTCGCGCTTGGACAGCTTGATGCCGTCGAGCCATTCCAGCGTCATCACGCGGCGCGCGGTACGCTGCCAGTCGATCTCCGGGATATGATAGCCCGGTTCGGCCGCCATCGCCTCGGACAGTTCCGAAGCGGAGGCCGCTTCGCGCCGCAGGTCGAGTTCGCGCAACGTCCATTGGCGGAAGGTGGCGATGACGAGGCGCGGGCGCAGCCGTGCGATCTCGCCGCCAAACGATTCGGCCTGCGCGGCCGCCCATTCATAGGTTTCGAGCGCGGCGGCGAAATCATCCTCGATACCGGGGCGCAGCACCTTGACCGCGACGACGCGGCCATCGGTGGTGACTGCCTTGTGCACCTGCGCGATCGAGGCGGCTCCGACCGGATCGGGATCGATCGACTGGAACAATACCTCGATCGGCTTGCCGAGCGCGGTCTCGATGCTTTCCCTGATCTGCTCGAAAGGGGCAGGGGGCAGCGCGTCCTGCAGGCGGAGCAAGTCGTTCGCCGCAATCTCCCCGACCAGATCCGGCCGGGTTGCGAGCGACTGGCCGAGCTTGATCGCCGCGGGGCCGATTGCCTGAAAGGCGTCGGCGTAACGCGGCTGTTTGGGCACGCGTGCGCCCAGGCGGGCAAAGCGTATGAGTCGGCGCACGCGCGGCGGCGTCAGCGCATCGTGCTCGATGCCGGTCAGCGCGCCGTGGCGCGCCAGGGTGCGGCCCCATTTCAGGAGGCGCCAGAGATGGACGGTGGGGTGGGTCAAATCTTCCAGCCGCTATGGATTGCGACGAGGCCGCCCAGCAGGGGTTCGACGCGCGTCTGGACGAAACCGGCCTTGGCGATCATGCCCTCGAATGTCTTCATATCGGGAAAGCGGCGGATCGATTCGATCAGGTAGCGATAGCTGTCTTCGTCCTTCGCCAGCGCCTTGCCGAGCTTGGGGACGAGCTTGTGCGAATAGGCATCGTAGATTTCGGCGAAGCCGGGCCAGAGCGTGGTCGAGAATTCCAGGCAGAAGAATCGCCCGCCGCGCTTGAGCACGCGATGCGCATCGCCCAGTGCCTGCTGGATCCGGGTCACGTTCCGGATGCCGAAGGCGATGGTATAGGCGTCGAAGCTCGAATCCGCGAAGCTCAGCTGCTCGGCATTCTCCTCCTGCCAGATCAGCCCTTCGATGCCGCGCTTGGCCGCGCGTTCCATGCCGACGGCCAGCATTTCCGGATTGATGTCCGACACGGTGATGTCGGCGCCGGACGGCGCCATGCGGAACGCGATATCGCCGGTACCGCCCGCGACATCGAGGATCCGCTCGCCGGCGCGGGGTTTCACGCGGCGGACGAAGCGATCCTTCCACAGCCGGTGCATGCCGCCGGACATGGCGTCGTTCATGATGTCGTAGCTGGAGGCGACGCTCGAAAAGACGCCGCGGACACGCGCGGTCTTTTCGTCGGGGGCGATATCCTCATAGCCGAAGGAGACGGTGTCGGTCATGGGCCATCCTCTAGCTAAGACTTGTTGGTGGGGCAAAGGCTGTTAAGCGAGGGCGATGCCAGAGCTTCCAGAAGTCGAGACCACTGTCCGCGGCCTCCGCTCCGTGCTGGATGGCGCGGAGTTGACGCGTGTCGAGCCCCGCCGTGCGGATCTGCGCCGCGCGATCCCGCCCGACCTGCGCCAGCGGCTGACCGGTGCGCGCGTGACGAGGCTTGGGCGGCGCGCCAAATACGGGCTGATCGACACCGACCGAGGCGATACGCTGATCTTCCATCTGGGCATGTCGGGGCGGTGGCGAGTCGATCCGGAAGAGATCGGAACCCACGACCATCTGGTGATCGAGACCGCAGGCGGGCGCAGGCTGGCGCTCAACGATCCGCGACGATTCGGTTCGCTCGATCTGGTCGAGACCGCGGCGCTTTCGGTGTTCGCGCCGTTCGCGGCGCTGGGGCCGGAGCCGCTGGATGATGTGTTCGACGCTGCACATCTGGCCGATGCGTTCGAGAATCGGATCGCGCCGGTCAAGGCACTGCTGCTCGATCAGCGAGTCGTTGCCGGTCTCGGCAATATCTATGTGTGCGAGGCGCTGCACATCGCCGGAATCTCGCCGGTCACGCCCGGAGGGCGGATCACGCGCAAACGACTCGATCCGCTGGTCGCCGCGATCAAGGCGGTGCTGGCGTCCGCGATCGAGGCCGGCGGATCGACATTGCGGGATTTTGTGCGGCCCGATGGCGAGCTTGGCTATTTCTTCAAGCAATGGCGTGTTTATGGGCGCGAGGGACTGGATTGCCCCACATGCGGCAAGCCGGTAGAGCGTCGCGTCGACAGTGGACGATCGACCTTTTTCTGCGCGAAATGCCAGCGCTGAGCGGTTGACGATTTGCGGAAACCTGACTAAGGGAGCCGCTTTCCGGGCGCGGGCAACCCCGCGCCTTGTTTTTTCGAGAAGCAGAGGCATCACAAAATGGCGAACACGCCGCAGGCAAAAAAGCGCATCCGCCGCAACGATCGTCGCGCTGAGGTCAACGGCAACCGCATCGGTCGCATCCGTACTTTCATCAAGAAAGTGGAAGCTGCGCTCGAATCCGGCGTCAAGGCAGATGCAGCCAACGCGCTCGCCGCTGCGCAGCCCGAGCTGGCTCGCGGCGTTGCCAAGGGCGTGCTTCACAAGAACACCGCGTCGCGCAAGTTCGCGCGTCTGACGAAGCGAGTCGCCGCTCTCGGCTGAGTCGTTTTCGCTTTCAGGGTTCGGAAGCCCGCCGGCAGCGATGCCGGCGGGCTTTTTTCATTTTTCTGTCACGCGATTGTCATGCCAGCTTTTCCCGCGATTCGCGGTAGTTACGATTCGGCAACTTTTATTAAGCTGTTGAAAATCAACGATATCTGAGAGATGTCGGATTTCCGCCGTCAAGCGTGTTTATTTCAAATTTTTGACATTCACGGCCTTGATCCCGGACCGAGTCCGTCTCACAAAACCCCTCTTGCCGGCAATCGAATCGGTTGCCGGAGCAGCACACCTCAGCGTTCTCCGCGCCGCGACCAGTCGTTCCGGCCGTGGGATCGCTGTGCGGGTGAACAAGCGGGGCGACCTGCAGGAAAGGGTTAGGGCTTAGACATAATGGTGTTGGGGGGTGATGGACTGGCGATGGAGAGCGCGACGCTGACTCAGGCGTGGGAAGCTGTCCGTACAGGCCTTCGCCGGGACTGCGGCGTGCGGACGTTCGACCATTGGCTGAAGCCGATCGGTCTTGGCCGCTTCCGCGCCGCCGACGCCACGGTCGAACTCGTGCTGCCCTCTGCCTTCATGGCCCGCTGGGTCGAGTCGCATTTTGCGGAGCGGCTGACGCTTGCCTGGCGCGCGGTCGGGTGCGGCGTCCGGAGCGTCGAGATCGTCGCCGACGACGGCGAGTCGCGGCCAGTCTATGCGATGTCGGCCGAAGCGGGTGAGAGCGGTGATCAGGCCGAGCCGGAGGCTGTGCCCGAGGCTCTTGCGCCGACCGTTGCGGGCTCTCTGCTCGATCCGCGCTTCACCTTCGAGAATTTCGTGTCGGGAGATGCCAACGCGCTTGCCGCGAATGCGGCACGTACGCTCGGCGAAGGTGGCGCGGTCCTGTTCAATCCGCTCTTCATCCATGGTGGGACCGGGCAGGGCAAGACCCACCTGATGCATGCGATCGGCCATGCGTTTCGCCGCCATAACCCTCAGGCGAACGTGCTCTACATGTCCGCCGAGAAGTTCATGGTCGAGTTCGTCTCGGCGATGCGCGCCAAGGACACGCTGGCGTTCAAGGCGCGACTCCGGTCTGCGGACCTGCTGATGATCGACGATATCCAGTTCATCGCCGGCAAGGGATCGACGCAGGAGGAGTTCCTCCACACCGTCAATGAGATCATGACGAGCGGCCGCCGGCTGGTGATCGGCGCCGATCGCTCACCCCAGGCGCTCGAAGGCATTGAGGGGCGCATCCTCTCTCGCCTGTCGATGGGGCTGGTTGCGGATATCAAGCCGGCGGATCACGCCCTGCGGCTGGCGATCCTGCAGCGCAAGGCCGCCACGGTCGAAGGCGTCGCCATTCCCGGCGAGGTCATCGAGATGCTGGCGCACCGCATCGCGAGCAACATCCGCGAGATGGAAGGCGCGCTCAACCGGGTCGTCGCCTATGGCCAGCTCAACGGCCGTCCGATCGACGTCGATTTCGCACAGGAAGTGCTGGTCGACGTACTCCAGGCCAGCCAGCGCCGGGTGACGATCGACGAAATCCAGCGCCGGGTCTGTGCGCATTTCAATATCCGCCAGAACGATATGGTCTCCGCCCGGCGCGCGCGCGCCGTCGCACGACCGCGCCAGATCGCGATGTATCTGGCGAAGCGGATGACGCCGCGCTCGCTGCCCGAGATCGGACGCAAATTCGGCGGCCGCGACCATACCACGGTGATCTACGCGGTCCGGCAGATCGAGAAGCTGCGCGAAAGCGATGCCGATATCGACAAGGACGTCCGTTCGCTGATCCGCGAACTGGAAAGCTGAGGCACAATCCGTCCGCCACATCCGTGGCCCGGCCTTGAAATCCGCGTCATCGCCAGCCCTTTGACCGTCTACCAGGGCGCGCGTTCAGGATAGGCTTCGCCCCTCACCATGATGCCCGGTTTTGTAGGACAGTCTGGAGCCGGGCTTGTGACCGATCCGGCACGCGCGTCCGACATGAAAACAGAAAGGGCGCCATGCCGTCCCGGTTCTGCCGGGTTGGCATGGAGCCCTATTTCAGGTCCGGGATATGATCGGACCGATCAGCTCTTTGGCGGGGGCGGAACGGTGATGCGCATCGTTTCGCCCGAATTGCCTGGGAAGCCCGTGAACATCGCCTCGACGAGGTTGGGGACGAGATAGGTCAGGTCGTCGCTGCGCGACTGGGCCTTTGCCTCGCCTTCGAACACGCGTTCGCCGCTGCGGCGCTCGATCACCATGTCGAGATCGGCGGTATAGACCGTGTAGCTCTCGACATCGTTATAGCCATAGCCGCCGAACAGGAACGGATCATGGAAGCCGTAGATGAAGCCGCCACGGCCCCAGCGACGATAGGGGCCCCAGTAGAAGGGGTCGCGATTCCAGCCCGAGCCATAGGCGAAGGGCGAGCTGCGGATCTTCTCGCGGCCCTTGTCGACGCCATAGTCGAGCTTGACCAGCAGGCTGGCGCTTGCCGGCGATTCGGCGCGGGCATAGCCCTGCTGGGCCAGCCGCGCTTCGACGAGGCGCGCATATTGCGCGAATTCCAGGCTATCCTGCAGCACGGGATCGCGCGCCACAATCGCGAAAGTCTGGCCCTGCGGGGCCGGCATCTGCTGGAAACGGGTGACGTTGGAGGTGAGCCCGGTGGCGCAGCCGCCGAGCGCAAGCAGAGCGATCGGTGCAGCCGCCAACGCGATTTTACGGACGATAGACATGACCTTGACCCTTCGGGGTGAAACCATTCAATGTTTCAGTGACGTAGACGTTTATGTCAAACCGCATGAATAGCAATTGAACGCACAGCCCGTCGATGGGGTTGCACGGTTCGTCCGTGCCTGACCGGGCCGATGCAACGCGTGTCCGTTCACCTGCCCCTGACCAGTCCTAGCGCGTCATACGCGGCATCGAGCGTCGGTTGGGCAAGCGTCCGGGCCTTTTTCGCGCCGAGCGAAAGATAGGCGTCGAGCTGAGCGGGATCGGCGCGCAATTCATTGTAGCGCGCGGTGATCGGGCCGAGCACGGACACCATCAGATCGGCCAGCGCCGGCTTGAACCGGCCGAAGCCCTGGCCGGCATAATCGGCGAGTACGGCCTCGGGCGTCGTGTCGGCCAGCGTGGCATAGATATTGACCAGGTTGCGGGCTTCCGGGCGTTCCGCCAGTGCGGCCTCATTGTCGGGCAACGGCTCGGGATCGGTCTTGGCCTTGCGGACCTTCTGCGCGATCATGTCGGTGTCGTCGGCCAGGTTGATCCTGCTCATGTCCGACGGATCGGACTTGGACATCTTGGCCGTGCCGTCGCGCAGCGACATGATCCGCGCCGCGGTCTTGGGAATATAGGCGTCGGGGATGGTGAAGACCTCGCGCCCGAAATCCTGGTTGAACTTGATCGCGATGTCGCGCGTCAGCTCCAGATGCTGGCGCTGATCCTCGCCCACGGGCACATGGGTCGATTGATAAAGCAGGATGTCGGCCGCCTGGAGCACGGGATAGACGTAGAGTGCGGCGCTCGCGCTGTCGCGATTCTTGCCCGATTTCTCCTTGAACTGGGTCATGCGGTTGAGCCAGCCGATCCGCGCGGTGCCGTTGAGCAGCCAGGCGAGTTCGGGGTGCGCGGGCACCTGCGCCTGGTTGAACAGAGTCGAGCGCTTGGGGTCGATGCCCGACGCGATCAGCGCCGCCGCCATGTCGCGCGTGTTGCGCGTCAGTTCGGCGGGATCGTTGTAGATCGAGATCGCGTGGAGATCGGCGAGGAAATAGAGGCAGTCCGCCTCGTCCTGCATCTTCACCCAATTCTTGATCGCGCCCAGATAATTGCCGAGGTGGAGGTTTCCGGTGGTCTGGATTCCCGAAAGGACGCGCATCAGACAGCTTTCTTCTTGCGGAGGAGAACGAGGATCGCGTTGCGATCGATACCGCCGACCGCGAAGGCGGTGACGAAATAGACGAGGCCGCCGACGCCGCACAGGCCGATGACGCCGATGAGGCGCTGAACGACCGATCCGGCGAACCAGTCCTGCAACAGCATGCGCATGCCCCACAACGCCGCCGCCATGATCGCGCCCGCCAGCAATTGCCGGGCGATGCGGCTCCACAGCCAGCCTTCGATGCGGAAGTGGCCCCGGCGGCTGAGGATCGCGTAGAGCATGATCGCATTGAGCCAGGAACAGCCCGAAATCGCCATGGCGAGACCGTAGATGCCAAAGGGTGGGATCAGCGCGAAATTGAGCACCACATTCGCGACGAGCACGATCACCGCTGTCTTGACCGGAGTCTTGGTATCGCCGCGTGCATAGAAGCCGGGCGTGATGACCTTGACCAGGACATAGGCGGGCAAGCCCGATGCGATGAGCGCGAGCACGTTGCCGGTGATCATCGCGTCATGGGCGGTGAAGCGGCCGCCCTGGAACAGGGCCGCAACCAGCGCCGGCGCCACGACGCCGAGCGCGATGGCGGCGGGCAGACACAGCAGCATCGAAAGATCGACTGCCTGACCCTGGACCTTGGCCGCCTCTCCGGGATTGCCCTGGCTGATGAAGCGGCTGATATGCGGCAGGATCGCGGTGCCCAGCGCAGTGCCGATCACCGACAAAGGCAGCTGGTTCAGGCGGTCCGAATAGTTGAGATAGCTCATCGAACCTTCGGGAAGCCGGGTGGCGAAGAAGGTGTCGATAAGCTGGCTGATCTGATAGACGCCCGCGCCAAGCGTCGCGGGGATCACCACGACGAAGAATTGCCGTACATCGGGCGTCATCCGCGGCTTGCGCAATGTCAGCGAAACGCCCGCCTTGCGCGCGCCATGCCACAGCAGGATGAGCTGGAGCACGCCGCCCACGGTGACGCCGACCGCAAGCGCGGTGGCGCTGCGTACCCCGCCGGTCGGGACGATGAGCAGTGCGATCAGCATCGCGACGTTGAGCAATGCCGGCGCGAAGGCGGCGGCCGCGAATTTCGTCAGCGAATTGAGGATGCCCGAAAAGAAGGACACCAGGCTGATCAGCAGCAGATAGGGGAAGGTGATCCGGCTGAGGAACACGGTGAGCGCGAATTTCTCGGGTTCGTCGGCATAGCCCGACGCGATCGCCCAGACGAACAGCGGCATCGCCACTTCGAAGACGAGCGTGAAGACGAGCAGAGCGGGAACGAAGAAGGCCAGCACCTCCTCGGAGAAGCGCTTGGCGTCCGCCATGCCGCCGGGTCCGTGGAAGCGCTGACTGAACAGCGGCACGAAACCGGCGGAAAAGGCGCCTTCGCCGAACAGGCGGCGAAAGGTGTTGGGCAGGCGGAATGCCACCAGGAACGCGTCGGCTGCGCCGCTCGCGCCCATGATGCGCGACATCAGCATTTCGCGCGCGAAGCCGAAGACGCGACTGACCATGGTCAGTCCGCCGATGGTGCCCATCGATTTGAGGAGGTTCACGTCACGCTCCTCCCATGACCCGGATCAGGCCTGGCCGCCGGTTTCCACGGTGGCGAGATCGCTCTGTGCCTGGATCTGGCTCAGATAGAGACCGCCAAAGTCGATCGGCTCCAGCATCAGCGGCGGGAAGCCGCCGTCGCGCACCGCGTCCGCCAGGATCCGGCGGGCGAAGGGGAACAGGATCCGCGGCGCTTCGGCAAGCAGGAAGGGCTGAAGCTGATCCTCGGGAATGTTGCGCAGTCCGAAGAGCCCGGCATAGGACAATTCGACCTGGAAGGCGACCTGTCCGTCCTCGGCTTCGGCGCGCGCATCGATCTTGAGCACGACCTCATGGACGTCCTCACCGACCTGATTGGCGCCGATGTTGAACTGGATGTCGATCTTGGGCTGGCCCGCCCACTGATAGACTGCGGGCGAATTGGGATTCTCGAACGAGAAATCCTTCACATATTGCGAAATGACGCCGACCTGGGGGAGGGTGTCCTCGCCGTTCGCCAACGGCTCGTTCGGGATCGTCGCGCCTTCTTCTTCGGCCATGTCCGGATTTGTCCTCGATACCTTGAAAAGATGCCGCGCGCGCTAGCAGGCGCTGCCGGGAAGGGCAATGCCGGGCGGTGCGGAACACACTTCTCAGTCGACGATTTGAAACGCGCGCGTCATGCGCCTATGTAGGGTGTTGACGCGCGATCGGAGGTTTTGTGGTAACGGTTGTCATTCTTGCCTTGGTAACGCTCTTCCTGGCTTTCCGGCTCTATGCCGTGTTGGGCAAGCGCACTGGCCATGAGCAGCAGCCGCTGCCGCGCACCGCGGACGAGCGCATCGCCCCGGCACGGGCCAATGCGCCCGTTCCCGACATCAGCCCCGAAGCCCGCGTTGTGGGCGATCCCGCTGTCGGCCCCGCCGCGATCCGTGGTGTCCGCGCGATCGCCGCGCTCGATTCCCAGTTCGAACCCACCCGTTTCGTCGAAGGTGCCAAGGCGGCCTATCGCATGGTGCTGGAGGCCTATTGGTCGGGCGATGAAGAGACTCTCGGCGAGCTTGTCGGCGACGACGTCCGGGCCGCTTTTGCGGAAGCGATCGCCGATCGCAAGGCGGCGGGCCAGGTGCTCGACAATCGCCTGGTCCTGATCGAGAACGCAATAATCTCGGACGCAGAGGTTCAGGGGCAGACCGCCTCCGTTACCGTACGCTTCGATGCCGACATCGCTGCGGTGACGCGCGATCTCGACGGCAACGTCATCGCCGGATCGCTGAGCGACGCCGTTCCCACGCACGATGTCTGGACGTTCAGCCGCAACCTGCGTTCGAACGATCCCAACTGGATCCTGACCGACACCGACGAGGCCGCCTGATCATGGCGATATGGCGGGGGACGGCGATACTCGCCGTATTGACGCTGGCTGCCTGCTCGGGGGCCATCGTGCCGCCGTCGGCGAATGCGCCGGCGCGGCCGCAATCGAACCGCCCTGTCCAGTCCGGAACGCAAGCTCAGCCGGAGCGGGCGGCGCGGCCGCAGCCCGCGACGCCGATTGCGGCGATGCCCGCAGCGCCGCCGCCCGCCGATGCCGCCAATGCGCGCAGCCAGGGTGTCGTTGCCGGTACCCCCATCGCCAAGCTCGAGATCGGAGAAGCCCAGGCGCGTCGTGCGCTCGCCGCCTTCCGTATCTCGTGCCCGTCCGTCCAGCGGCGGACCGATGCGAGCGGACTGACCCGCGGCAGTGACTGGGCGCCCGCTTGCGCGGCGGCCACGGGCTGGTCGAACAACGACGCCGCCAGTTTCTTTCGCCGCTATTTCGAGACGGTACAGGTCGGCACAGGTGCTGCCCATGCCACCGGCTATTTCGAGCCGGAGATTCGCGGATCACGCGAAAAGCGGTCGGGATATGAAGTGCCGGTCTATCGCCGTCCGGCCGATCTGATCGACGTCGATCTCAGCCTGTTCAACGAGGCGCTGAAGGGCAAGCGTATCCGCGGACGCGTCGACCGCAATGCGTTCGTTCCCTATTATGACCGCACCCAGATCGAGGAAGGCGCACTGGCTGGCCGGGGCCTGGAGATCGCCTGGGCCGCCGATCCCGTCGAATTCTTCTTTCTCCAGATCCAGGGATCCGGCCGGCTGCTCCTGCCCGATGGCGGCGTGATGCGCATCGGTTACGACAATCAGAACGGGCGCGATTATACCGGGATCGGCAAGCTGCTGATCGACCGGGGCGAGATCCCGCGCGGCCAGGGATCGATGCAGGGCATCATGGCCTATCTGCGCGCCGACCCGGCCAAGGGGCAGGCGGCGATGCGCGAGAATAAGAGTTTCGTCTTTTTCCGCGAACTGACCGGTCCCGGACCGCTCGGCGCGATGGGTCTTCCGGTGAGCGGGCGTGCGAGCGTGGCTGCCGATCCCGCCTATGTGCCTTTGGGCGCCCCCGTTTTCCTTTCGCTCGATCGCGCGGAAACCGCGGGTATCTGGGTGGCGCAGGATACGGGCGGCGCGATCAAGGGCGCCAATCGCATCGATACATTCTGGGGTGCGGGTGCCGAAGCGCGGGCGATCGCGGGCGGCATGTCCGGCCGGGGGACCGCGTTCCTGCTGCTGCCCGTCGGCACGCTGGCGCGGCTTGCGGAGGCGGCACCCGGTGGCGGGACGGCGGCTCGGCGCTGACGAGCGCGCGCTCTGGGCGCGCGTGATCGCCAGCGTAACGCCGCTCGATGGGCGGCCGGCACCCGTTCGTCCGCTCGATCCGCCGGTTCATCCGGCGCCGGACCGTCCGAAACCGACGCCTGCGGCAGTCGCCAAATCTCCCTCCATCAAGGATGCGCGCACCGCACCAGCCGCCAACACGCTGGACGGCGGCTGGGATCGACGGCTGCAACGCGGTGTGGTGGATCCCGAGATGACGGTGGACCTGCACGGTCACACGCTCGATTCTGCGTGGCGATTGCTCGATACGAGCCTGGCACGCGCGGTTTCGCGCGGAACCCGGATGATCCTGCTGGTGACGGGCAAGCCGCCGCGCGGCGACCGGCGCGGCCGCGGTGCGATCCGGGGAGCGGTAGGCGACTGGCTGGCATCGTCGCGCCATGCCGACCGCATTGCCGCGATCCGGAACGCGCATCCCCGCCATGGCGGAAACGGGGCGCTCTACATCATCCTGAAACGCGACAGAACGACATCGTAAAGCCAATCTTTACGGAGTCGTGACAAGAAACATTAATCCAATTCGCTGGATTGGAGGTTTCGGTGTCACCTGCCGCGGGAGCATGATGGAAGGGATTTCGCTTAAAAGTCGGGCCATTGCGTTCGCGATGTGCGTCGGTGCGGGATCCTTCATCCTTGCCATCCTGGCAGGCGGAAGCGGTGCCATGCACGGCGCCAACAGCGCCACGGCGGCGAACGCGCTGGTCGTTGCGATCGTCTGCGCCGCGATGAGCTGGGCGTCCGCGGATCGCGCACTCGCTTCGGTCGCCGCGGCAGTCGACAGTGCGATCAAGCGGCTGGCGCAGGCGGCCCATGGTGATTTCGAATCGCGCACGCCGTCCGAGGTGCGCGAATTCCTGCCCGAACTGGCCGACAGCATGGACGCGCTGTTCACCGAGACGCGCTCGACCTTCGACAGCATCCACAATCTCGCCATGTATGATCCGGTGACGACGCTCGCCAATCGGACCAATTTCCGCCGCGACGTCGAACGCACCCTGACCGAATTGCCCGCCGATGCGCGCTCGGCCTTGCTGTTCGTCGATCTCGACAATTTCAAGTCGGTCAACGACTCGCTCGGCCATGCCCATGGCGACCAGCTGCTCGCCAAGGTGGCGAATCGGTTGCGGGCCGTGCTGAATGCCGAAGGCTCGCCGGGGCGGGGCGGACTGGGGCGGATCGGTCGGCTTGCCGGCGACGAATTCACGATGTTCCTGCCCGATATCGCATCGACGGAAGACGGTCAGCGCGTCGCGCAGCGTATCCTCTACGCCCTGGGCGAGGATATCGACCTGTCGGGTCATGCGATCCGGGTTGGCGCCTCGATCGGCCTCGCTTTCCATCCCGATCATGGCCGTTCGTTGACCACGCTGATGAAGGCGGCCGACGTCGCCATGTATCATGCCAAGGCCTGCGGCCGCGCCCAGGTCCAGACCTATACCGATTCGCTGGCCGACGCGCTCAACGAGAAGCTGTGCCTAGAGCGGGACCTGCGGCTCGCGCTCTCCGAACAGCGTTTCGAACTCGTCTTTCAGCCGCAGATCGAACTGGTCAGCGGCAACACCCTGTCGGCCGAAGCGCTGCTGCGATGGAATCATCCCGAACAGGGCGTGCGGCTGCCGGGCGCTTTCATCGAAACGGCCGAGGAAAGCAGCCTGATCGTCGAGATCGGCGATTGGGTGATCGATGCGGTGGCCGCCGCTGCCGCACGCTGGGAGAAGCTCGGTCTGGACCAGCGGCTGGCGATCAACATCAGCCCGCGCCAGATCGAGCAGCGCGATTTCTTCCGGCGGCTGCGCGAGCGGCTGGCGTATCACGGCGCGACACCGCGCATGCTGGAACTCGAAATCACCGAAGGACTGGCCATGACCTGTGGTGAGGCGGTGTTCAGCGAGATGGCGGCGCTGCGCAACGAAGGCGCACTGATCGCGATCGACGATTTCGGGACGGGCTATTCGAATTTTTCGCGCCTGCGCGACATGCCGGTCGATCAGGTGAAACTCGATCGGAGCATGATCGCCGACGTCACCAGCTCGGAACAGGCACGCGCCATCGTCCATGCCGTGATCGGCCTGATCCACGGGCTCGGCCATCGCGTGATCGCCGAGGGCGTCGAAACGCGCGAGCAGGCCGATGTGCTGCGCGTGATCGGCTGCGACGCCGTGCAGGGCTATGCGATCGCGATGCCGATGCGCGAACGCGACTTCCTGACCTGGACCAACGGCGTGCGCTCGGCGCTCAGCGCCTGATTCTCAGGATTCGGGCCGCCCGAGTGCGCGGTCGATGATCAATGCGAAGATGTCGGTCAGCGCCGCAATGTCCTGAATCGCCGCGGCTTCGTCGAGTTTGTGCATCGTCGCGTTGAGCAGGCCGAATTCGACCACGGGGCAAATTTGCGAGAGGAAGCGCGCGTCCGACGTCCCGCCTGTCGTCGACAATTCGGGCGTCACGCCCGTCACCTGCGTGATCGCGGCGGATACCATGTCCGACAGGGCGCCCGGCGCGGTCAGGAAAGCTTCCCCCGAGATACGGGCCGTCAACGTCGCGCGCGGCGATTCGGCCTCGCAGATCGCGCGGATGCGCTCGGTCAGCGCTTCGCCGCTGTGCAGCGCGTTGAACCGGATGCTCAGCCGTGCGGTCGCCTTTGCCGGAATGACGTTGGTTGCCGGATTGCCCACCTCGATATCGGTGATCTCGATATTGGACGGCTGGAACCATTCGGTGCCCTGATCGAGTTCGATCGCCTCGATGCGCGAAAGGATGCGGACGAGCGGCGGGATCGGATTGTCGGCCAGATGGGGATAGGCGACATGGCCCTGGGTGCCGGCGACCTCGATCCACATATTGACCGATCCGCGCCGGCCGATCTTGATCATGTCGCCCAGCCGCGCAACCGATGTCGGCTCTCCAACCAGGCACAGATCGGGATGATGGCCATTGGCCGTCATCCACTTGATCAGTTCGACCGTGCCGAAGACGGCATAGCCCTCCTCGTCGCCGGTGATGATCAGGCTCAGCGTGCCGGGATGATCGACCTGGCGCGCGGCGGCGGCGGCAAAGGCGGCGATCGATCCCTTCATGTCGACCGCGCCGCGGCCGTAGAGCAGGTCGCCGCGGATCTCGGGCACGAAGGGATCGCCATGCCAGCCGTCGCCTGGCGGCACGACGTCGAGATGCCCGGCATAGGCGAAATGCGGCGCGCCGCTGCCGCGCACGGCAAACAGATTCTCGACCGGCCCGTCGGGTGCCTCGCCGGCGATGAAACGGTGGACCGAAAAGCCGATGCCGACCAGCGCCTCTTCGAGCACGTCGAAGACTTCGCCGGTGGCGGGGGTGATGCTGGGGCAGGCGATCAGGCGCGCGGCGAGATCGACGGGATCGATGGACGATATCATGCTTGGCGCCTACCCATAGTCACGCGCTTTGCATAGCGGGAGGGACCATGCCCAAGCTTGATCTGGATGCGATTCCGCAGACCAATGCCACCGGCTATCCGGCCGAATATGCCGATGTCGTGAAGGAGCGCTGGTATCGCCGCCTCGCGCCGGCCAGCGGGATCGCCGATTTCGGCGCCAGCCATGTCGTGCTGAAGCCGGGCGCCTGGTCGTCGCAGCGCCATTGGCACGAAGGCGAGGACGAACTGGTCGTGATGATCGCGGGCGAAGCCGTGCTGGTCGACGATCATGGCCGCCACCCGATGCGTGCCGGCGACATTGCCGCCTTTCCCAAGAATGACGGCAACGGTCATGTCCTGATCAACGAAAGCGCCGCCGACTGTGTCTATGTCGCGATCGGGCGGCCTGCAGCCACCGATTGCCATTATCCGGATATCGACATGCATCTGTTTGGGGCGCTCGGCGAGCAGCGCCGCAAGGACGGTAGCGAATTCTGACGTTGGCCTCCGCTGGCTTGGCGGGGGGACCCGCCATACCGGCATCTCGCACGCGGGCTCACCCCGTAGCGGGCGGGATCGGCACGAACAGGCCGCGCTTGCCGATGCCCAGCGCGACATTGGTCGTGAAGCGGCGAACATTGGCATTGTCGGCGATCATCCTGGCCATCAGCGCATCGTAGGAATCGACGTCGGGCGCGGTGATGATCAGCACGAAATCGGCGCTGCCCGTGACATAATAGACCTGCTGCACCTGATCCTCATCGGCGAACCAGCGGCGCAGTTGCGCCAGAAGTTCCGGGCGTTCGCGCTCGATTTCGAGCGCGACGATGAAGAAGGTCGGCCTGCCGACCGCAGCCGGGTCAACCACCGCGACCATCGCCGCGATCGTGCCTTCCGCTTTTAGCCGGCGCAGCCTGCGTAGCGTCGCCGATGCGGAAAGGCCGATGCGTGCGCCGATCGCGTCGGCGGTCAGTTCGCCGTCGCGCTGCACGATATCGAGAATCCGGCGATCGAAATTATCCAGAGCGTTACGCATGATTCCGGCATCATAGCAGCTGATCTTGCCGATTTCAGGTGCTGACAGGCAATGATTCGCTGAAAAACGGCAAAAGTGAGCGGTTATTCTCCGGCCATGCACTATCCAACCGCCCCGGGCATCCTTGCCGCCGTCGACCGGATCGATCCGGTCTTCCTCGACACGCCGCTTCGGCGATCCGACGCGCTCGACAGGCTCGTCGGCGCGATGGTCACCTTCAAGGACGAGACCGCAAATCCGATCCGCTCGTTCAAGGGAAGGGGGGCGGGTGCCTTCCTGGCCGGCATGGATTCGCCGCCGCCGCTGATCTGCGCGTCCGCTGGCAATTTCGGTCAGGGGCTGGCCTGGGCGGCACGAAGCCGAGGGGTTCCGCTGATCGTCGTCGCGTCGCGCGGCATCGTCGTGGCGAAGCATGAGGCAATGACGCGGCTGGGTGCCGATGTCCGCCTGCTCGGGCGCGATTTCGACGATGCCAAGCGGATCGCCCGCTCGATCGCGGAGCAGGACGGGCTTTGTTTCGTCGAGGATGGCGCGGATGCCGCGATCGCCGAGGGGGCCGGCACGCTGGCGCTGGAAATGACCGAGCGCGCCGGGCCGTTCGACGCGATGCTGGTGCCGCTGGGCAATGGCGCGCTGGCGTCGGGGGTGGGGACATGGATGAAGCATGTCTCGCCACGGACCGAGATCGTCCTGGTCGCCGCCGAACGGGCGCCGGCGATGGCCGAGTCGGTGCGCACCGGCCGGATCGTCGAAACCCCCGAGGCACGCACCATCGCCGATGGCATCGCGGTGCGCGTGCCCGTCGCCTATGCGGTCGATGCCGTGCGGCTGATTGCCGATGATGTCGTGCTGGTGAACGAGGATGCGATCCGTACGGCGATGGCGCTGGTCGAAACGCATCTCGGACTGATCGTCGAGCCCGCAGGCGTTGCCGGGCTTGCCGCGCTGATCGCCGACCCCGCGCGGTGGCGCGGACGCAGCGTCGCCATCCCCTTGTGCGGCGGCAATGTCGATCCGCCCGCGCTCGAATCCTCTGCCCCCGCAATGCTGGAGATACAGCCATGATCGATCATCTCGAACTCAGGACGCGCGACTTGCCCGCCAGTGTCCGTTTCTATTCCGACCTGCTCGCCCCGCTCGGTTATGCGCTGAAGGTCGATGCCGCCGCCAAGGGATTTGGCGACGGGCGCTCGCTCGACCTGTTCCTGGTCGAGGGCGATCCGGCGTCCGACGCGCATTTCGCCTTTGCCGCGCCCGATCGCGCGACCGTCGACGGCATCTATGCGGTGGGCGAACGCGCCGGCCACCAGCTGGATCGTGCGCCCGCACTCGCGCCGCATATCCATCCGAACTATTATGCCGGCTATCTGCGCGATCCCGATGGCCGGCTGGTCGAATTCGTCAGCCATGGCCCCCAATAGGGAATTTCAGACGCCCTGTGGTTGCTCGAATTTCTCGATCACCCAATCCTCTTCCTGCGCGCCGGCAATCCAGTCCTGCATGAAGGGGTGAGTGATCACCGCGCGCATATAGGGCTCGGCGAACCGCGCGACGGGAAGCTGATAGGTGATGAAGCGGGTGATGACGGGGGCGAACATGATGTCCGCCGCGCCGAAATCGCCGAACAGGAAATCGCCCTCGCCACCGAAACGCGCCCGCGCTTCGGCCCAGAGCTGCATGATGCGGACGATATCCTGCTTCACGGCATCGGACGGTTCGCGCGGCTCGTAGATCTGGCGGACGTTCATGCTGTGCTCGCGGCGCAGTGCCGCGAAGCTCGAATGCATCTCGGCCGCCATCGATCGCGCCATGCCGCGCGCGGCGGCGTCCTCGGGCCAGAATCGCTCGCGGCCCGCCTTTTCGGCGAGATATTCGATGATCGCCAGGCTGTCCCAGACCACGACGTCGTCGTCCCACAGGATCGGCACCTTGCCCGATGACGGCGCGAATTCGTCGCCTTCGCGGCGCACGTCCCAGTCATGATCGTACAGGGGGACGACATTCTCCTCGAACGGCAATCCCGACTGGCGCACCGCCAGCCAGCCGCGCAGCGACCAGGAGGAATAGGCCTTGTTGCCGATGAAGAGCTTGAGCATCCATTCCCTCCGGTCCTGCCCACCCCTGAAGTCCGGGGCGCGAAGGACGGATAGACGAGCCGCCGCCGCTTCGCCACCCACAGCGTGACAGTGTTTGGGACGAAAAAAAGGGGTCGGCACCCGAAGGTGGCGACCCCCGATTTCCGGTGACGTGCGCGGCTCAGGCGAGCGCGGGCAGCAGTCCCTTGCCGCCGGCGATGCGCATCATCGCCTTTTGCAGCTTCTCGAAGGCGCGGACCTCGATCTGGCGGACGCGCTCGCGCGACACGCCATAGACCTGGCTCAGTTCCTCGAGCGTCTTGGGATCCTCGGCCAGACGGCGTTCGGACAGGATATGCTTTTCACGATCGTTGAGGTCGGTCATCGCTTCCACCAGCATGGTGTGGCGAACGTCGCGTTCCTCGGCATCGGCGATGCGCTCGTCCTGCAACGGGCCTTCATCCTGCAGCCAATCCTGCCACTGGCCGTCGCCATCCTCGCGCATCGAGACGTTGAGCGAGGTGTCTCCACCCATCGCCATGCGCCTGTTCATGCTGGTGACGTCGTCCTCGCTGACGCCCAGATCGGTCGCGATCTTGGTGACGTCCTCGGGGCGCAGATCGCCATCCTCGAACGCGTCGAGCTTGTTCTTCATCCGGCGCAGGTTGAAGAACAGCTTCTTCTGCGAGGCGGTGGTGCCCATCTTCACGAGGCTCCACGAGCGCAGGATGAATTCCTGGATCGAGGCGCGGATCCACCACATCGCATAGGTGGCGAGGCGGAAACCGCGATCGGGCTCGAATTTCTTCACGCCCTGCATCAGGCCGATATTGCCCTCCGAAATCAGCTCGGAAACGGGCAGGCCGTAGCCGCGATAGCCCATGGCGATCTTGGCCACGAGTCGCAGGTGCGACGTGACGAGTTGGGCCGCTGCCGCCGGATCCTGATGTTCCTGATAGCGCTTGGCGAGCATATATTCCTGCTCGGGCGCCAGGATCGGAAACTTCTTGATCTCGGTCAGATAGCGATTGAGGCTCTGTTCACCACCCAGAGCGGGGATCGTCGCGGGGACGTTGGTGTTGCCGGCCATGGTCTTCATTCACTCCCTTCGACCGCCCTATCGAGGCGCGGTCTCTCTTGAAACTTCTATACCACCAATGAGCTGAACAGTTCCTGCATATCCGCAGGCATTTTGCTATCAAACGCTAAAGTCGCGCTTGTGATCGGATGGCGGAAGCCCAGATGCGCGGCGTGCAGCGCCTGCCTGTGGAATTCCAGCCGTTTGAGCACCGCACGTTGCGCGTCCCTGGGGCGACCATAAACCGGATCGCCGAGCAGCGCATGTCCGATCGACGCCATATGGACGCGAACCTGATGCGTCCGGCCGGTTTCGAGTCGGCATTCGACCAGTGCGGCATCCCTCAGCAACTCGAGGGTGCGATAATGCGTCACCGCACGCTTGCCGCCCGCCACGATCGCGATCTTCTTGCGATTGCTGGGCGACCGCGCGAGCGGCGCATCCACGGTACCCGCGGGCGGGGCGGGGCGGCCGCCGACGATCGCCTGATAGCGCCGATCGATCGAATGCGCCGCGAACTGCTTCGCCAGCCCTTCATGCGCCCGGTCGGTCTTGGCGGCGACCATCAGGCCCGACGTGTCCTTGTCGATGCGGTGGACGATGCCCGGCCGCGCGACGCCGCCAATGCCCGACAGACTGCCGCCGCAATGATGGAGCAGCGCGTTCACCAGCGTACCGTCGGCATTGCCGGCGGCCGGGTGGACGACGAGCCCCGCGGGCTTGTCGATCACGATCAGATGCTCGTCCTCGAACACCACCACCAGCGGAATGTCCTGCGCTTCGTTGTGCGCCGGTTCGGGAAGCGGAATCTCGATGGCGAAGGCCATGCCGGCAGCGGCCTTGGCCGAAGGGTCGCGCATCGCGTTTCCGGCCGCGTTGGTAACCTTGCCGCCGGCGATCAGCGCCTTGATGCGTTCGCGCGAAAGCGTGGGTATCGCGTCGGCAAGGGCGCGATCCAGACGCCATCCGTTCGCGCTGTCCGCGATCCGTGCATCGACAGTGGAAACCCCCCGGTCCATCGCTTAGGGAGATGGGAATGGCCATGCGGATTTCAAGGGTGCTGCTCGAACGGATTCTTGCCGAAGCGGCGGCGGCGCCCGACCGCGAGATTTGCGGATTATTGTTCGGAAACGACCTCGAAATCATGGATGCGGTGTCCGCCGCGAATGTATCGCCGCGGCCCGAGGACAGTTTCGAAATCGATCCCCAGTCATTGTTCGACGCGGCGCGTGGCGCGCGCGCCGGCGGGCCGGCCTGGATCGGGCATTATCACAGCCATCCGCGCGGCGCGGCGGAACCCTCGGCGCGGGATCGTGAAGCGGCGGTCGGAACGCCCGCGCAGCTCTGGCTGATCCTGGCGGGCGAGAGCGCCGAATTGTGGCGGTTGGGCGACGATATGGGTGGCAAGCAGATTTGCCAACGGATCGCGTTGGTTGCATGAGGCGGCCGCCTTCGCCAGAAGGGCGCGCAAATCGAATGAAGGGATCGGAATGTCGATCAACACCGTGGATTTCGCCAGCCTGCTTTGCTCGCGGCTCTGCCACGACCTGCTGAGCCCGGTCGGCGCGCTTAACAACGGGCTGGAACTGCTCGCCGACGAGCATGATCCGGAAATGCGTGCCCGCTGTCTGGAACTGCTCAGCGAAAGCGCGCGCACCTCCGCCAACAAGCTCAAATTCTTTCGTCTGGCGTTCGGCGCCGCCGGCGGTTTCGGCGAAGAGGTGGATGCACGCGAGGCCAAGGCCGCGATCGAGGGACTGTTCGGCGTCGACGGCCGTATCGAACTGGGCTGGATGGTCGCGGATGCGACGCTCAGCAAGACCGCGATCAAGGTGTTGCTCAATCTGGCGCTGATGGGTGGCGATGCGCTCGTGCGCGGCGGCCGGCTCGACGTCGGCGCCGAACGCAACGGGCTCAACACCGAAATCGTCGTTCGCGCGGAGGGACCCCGGCTGGTGCTCGACGCCGAACTGCGCAAGGCCCTGCTCGGCGAAGTGGCCCCCGATGCGCTGACGCCGCGTGCCGCCGCCGCCTGGCTGGCGCACCAGATCGTCGCCGAAAGCGGCGGGCTGATCCAGGTCTCCGAGCCCGACGATCCGGCGCTGCTGTTCGGCGCGGTCATCGGCACGGGTGTTGCTGTAGGCTAGGGAAGCGGGCCGGCGCCGCCTCGAGAAAGCGCTCTGCCGCGCTTTCTTGAACACGCTCTAACGGCTTCTTAACCACGCCTACGCCATGACGGGTCCGCAGCTGCTGGCGGACCCCATGGACGATATTCTCGCCGAATTCATCGCCGAAACCCGCGAGACGCTTGAGGCGCTGTCGGGGGAGCTTGTCGCCTGGGAAGCCGATCCGGCCGATCGCGAGCGGCTCGATGCGATGTTCCGCTTCGTCCATACCGTCAAGGGAAGCTGCGGTTTCCTCAATCTCGACCGACTCGAACGATTGAGCCACGCCGCCGAGGATGCGTTGTCGCAGGTGCGCGAAGGTGCGCGTCCGGCCGACAGGGCGCTGGTCAGCGCGGTGCTGGCGATCGTCGACCGCATCGCCGAACTGGCCGAGGCGCTCGACACGGGCGAGGCGGTCCATGGCAGCGACGATTATCTGATCGCCGCGGTTCGCGTCGATGGCGCCGCCGCCGACGTGCCGGCCGAAACCCATGCGCCGGCGCAGCGTGGTGCCGCGCGCAGCATCCGGATCTCGCTCGATCTGCTCGATCGCATGATGGCCGGGGTTTCCGATCTGGTGCTTGCCCGCAACGATCTGTCGCGACGATTGCAGGATGCGGGCACCGAGGCCGCGGTGGAAGGGGCGTTCGAACGCCTTTCGCTGTGCGTCGCCGATATGCGCGACACGATCACCCGGACACGCATGCAGCGGATCGAAAAGCTCTTCGCGTCGGTCCCGCGCCTGGTCCGCGACCTGACGGCCGAATTGGGCAAGCCGGTCGAGTTGCGTATCGAGGGCGGCGATGTCGAGCTGGATCGCGAGATGATCGAATTGATCCGCGATCCGTTGACCCACATCATCCGCAACGCGCTCGACCATGGCATCGAACGGCCGGAAGAGCGCGCGCGCGCCGGAAAACCTGCGCAGGGGCGGCTGCGCATCACCGCCTGCCAATCGGGCAACCAGATCGCGATCGAAGTGGCCGACGACGGCCGCGGCATCGATGTCGACCAACTGATCGCGCGCGCGATCGCCGCCGGGATCGTCACGCCCGAGCGTGCCGAGCGGCTGTCGCACCAGGCGCGTCTGGCCCTGGCCTTCGAGCCCGGGCTTTCGACCGCGCGAACGATCACCGCGCTTTCGGGACGCGGCGTCGGCATGGACGTGGTCCGCGCCAATATCGAACGGACCGGCGGTGTCGTCGATATCGCCAGTGTTGCCGGCAAGGGCGTGACCTTGACGCTGCGCATGCCCCTGACGCTTTCGATCATTCCGGCACTGGTGGTGGGTGTGGCCGACCATCAGTTCGCGATACCGCGCGCGGCGATCCGTGAGATCGTGCGCGACAACAATGCCGCACTTTCGATCGAACCCGTCGGCGACGCCTTCATCGCGCGGTTGCGCGACGAGCGCATTCCGGTGGTCACGCTCGAGACGATCCTGGGCATCGAATGTGCCGCGCAATCGATGCCGCGATCGCTGATCATCCT
>JASBTC010000457.1 GCA_030148625.1 Sphingobium sp.
CTCGTCGGTTCTGCGCCGTACCGGGGCGCGGGTGCTCGTCATCGATGCCGATATGCGTTCACCTACGGTCCATTTCGCCCTTGGCGGAGGCAATGAACGGGGGTTGAGCAACTTCCTGGCGGGTGAGGACGACTGGCGTGGTCTCAGCCAGGTTTCGTCGGACGGCGTCAGCTATATCAGTGCGGGGCCGCAGCCGCCAAATGCGGCTGAACTCCTTAGCGGTGAACGGATGGTGCTGCTGGTCCAGCAGATCTTGAAGAGCGGCGATTTCGATCATGTGCTGATCGATTCCCCGCCGGTACTGGGTCTCGCCGATGCACCGTTGCTGACGCGCGCAGTCGAAGGCGTCGTCTATGTTGTTGAAGTTGGCGGCGTCGCGGTTCGCGGGGTCCAGTCAGCCTTGGGCAGGTTGCAGCAAGTTCATGCGCGTATCTATGGTGTGGTCCTGACAAAGCTGGCCCAGAGCCACGCCGGCTATGGCTATGGTTATGGTTACAGCTACGGCTACAGCTCGTCCGAGAAACGTGAGGACTGAATCGCCTGCCAGCTCGGGCGGCGAGCGCGGTCGGCGGCTGCGAGGTCTGGTCATCGCTGCTCTGACCGTTCCGGTTGCGGTGTTCGCGCTTTTGTTCGCCTTTGCGAATATAAGCCGGAACTCGGCGCCGGAGGTCGTTTCGCGCATCGTCCCGTTCGATGCCATGGCGCCCCTCGCCGTGACCGAGCGTCGGCTGATGGCCGAGCCAGCTGCGGTGACTGCCGCCACGTTGCGTGAAACGGCGCGCCGTTCGCTGGAAGGGCAAGCGGTCAACGCTTCGGCTTTTCGTCTGTTGACGTTCGCTGCCGCGATGGACCGGCGCGACAACGAGGCGGAACGCTTCGCCCGTCTTTCGGAATCGATGTCGAGGCGCGAATTGCTGACGCAATTCTGGCTCATCGAGCGATCAGTGCAGAAGGGGGATCATAGGGGCGCTCTTAGCCATTACGACAAGGCGCTTCGCACCAGCCTCAACGCGTATCAGGCATTGTTTCCGGTCCTTCTGCGCGCGCTGTCGGATGACCAGATACGTGCGGAGCTGATCCCCTATATCGATCGGAATCCCCGCTGGATCCTGTCTTTTCGGCTTGAAGCGACCGGGTCCGATGCGACGGCGACCGATTCCGCCCGGCTTCTGATCGAAGCCGGATCACGGGTGGACGGGCGGGTGAGCCAGGCAATCGGACCGCAGCTTGCGACACGGCTGATCAATCTGGGCGAGTATGCGATTGCGGATCGCTATTTCGCATCGCAACCCGGGCGGCCGCTCGGGTTGATGCAGGCGAGTGACTTGTCCGCCGTGACGACGGATCCGCGTTGGGCTCCGTTTGCCTGGCACCGGGTGGGTGAAGGCACCACTCTTGGTGCTGCGATTGAAGCGGCAGGCGGTGATCGGCAGACGGTACGCGTCTATGCCGGCCCCGGTGATCGCGGCCCTGTTCTTCGCAAATGGTTTCGCCTGGCTTCCGGCAGCTATCGCTTCAGCGAACGGCGGCGCGTGGAAATCGCGGATTCCGGCGCGGGCATGTATTGGGAACTGAGCTGCTATGCGGGCAAGCAGCCCACTGTCGTGTGGCGCAGCGGGGCTGCAGTTGCGAACGAAACGCGCAACGCTCCCGGTCCGGTCATCCCTCAGGGATGCAGCCATCAATCGCTCGAACTAGTCGCTGCCGGCGGCCAGGGGCAGCAAGGGTTCGATGCGGTAATCGAGGACTTCCGTCTGGCGCGTTGAGGCTGCCATTCTCAGCGGAACGATCAGGACGATGTGCGGTCGTCAATGAGACCATAGGCGGCGAGCGCGGCGAGCAGGCTGGAAAGGGCCTCATTGCCGTTGCGCCGCCCCTTTATGACGGGTTTGGCAATGGGGTTGCTGCCGTTGAACCCAAGTCCCAGGTCGCTGAGGTCGATCCCCAGCCGTGGCGGGGAGCCCGCGCTCAGCTGAATGGCGTTGTAGCCCTGAACCTGAAGTCGTCCATCCGCGCGGTTGGCCAGCATCGCGTCGCCGCTTCCGAGGTTTCTGCCGAGGACGAGCTTGCCGTCTCCCAGCTCCCATCCGCCCAGGCGGATGGCGATGGCATGCTCAAGCGAGGCTCCGGGCGAGCCGGCGATCAGCGGATTCTCGGCTCGGGAGAGGTCGAAGATGATGTCCTGCGGCAGTCCTCCGGTGAACTTGCGCCCGGGCCATCTGCCGCCATCTCCCTCAATGCCGATGTTGGGATTGCGGATGCGGACATTGGATGCGCGCAGCCGTTCGCCGAACGCGAACATGTAGCCATCGGATTCCGTGATCTCGCATCGTCCGCCATCGACGATCAGGTTCGCGATTTCGCCGGAAAGGGCGAACATGCGGGCGCGCGGCACGCCCGTTTCGAACGTCGCCTCAAGGCGCCATGTGGAGACGTCGGCAAGGTCGAACCCGATCCGGCAATCGATCAGCCATGCCTGAACATACCATTCGTTGACGACGCCGCGTGCTCGGATGGCAGTATCGAATGACCGGATCTCGAGGTTGTGATGCGTTGCCATCAGGATCACGCCATCAGTACCGTCGAGGGCGATCCCGCAACTTGTGGGGGGAGTCGAATAGGGTTTCCTGGCGCGCGGGTTGGCGTGCTGGTGCATAATGCGGAGATTGTCCGTCCGGAGCATGGACGAAAGGGCGCCGGGCCCGATCGCAATTCCGACCGGGGCGGAAACCTCTATGCCGAAATTCTCAAACGCTACCGCACCTTCGGTGACGTCGTTCAGGCGGCCCCGCGCGCCCGGCCGGATGGACAGGGCCTCGCGGTGCGGGCCCGGAACCTGCCGAAGGATCGAGTTGCGCGGACCGTCCCCGTGCAATCGCGTGCCGGGCGGGAGGCTCAGCCGCGTGAATCGGTAGACCCGTCCATCGCGTCCGCCGGGCAAGTACACGTTGCTCGATGCGTCGATGGCCGCCTGGATCGCCAGCGTGTCATCGGTCCGGCCGTCACCCTTGGCGCCATAGTCGGCCACCGATCCGCCCCGGGGGGCTTGCTCAAGGGGCTGACGTGCCCTGGCCTGCGCTGCGGCGGCCGGGCCTGAGGCCGCCATCGTCGCTACGACGGCACGGCGAGATATCTTGGGAGCTCCAGCTTTCATGCGAGGTTGCTACACATTGCCGCCGCGTTTGAGGAGGGGCCGTTTGGCGCCTACGACGAGTCGACCGGGTTTCGTGCCGGATTATCGGCAGGGCCCTCGTAAACGGGCGCAACTCCCGCTTCCCTCGTGCGCCAACATTCTCTAAGCGTCCGCCGCGAGGATTAAACGACCCGTGTCCGATCTGTAACAAACTGTGGCGACGCGCCGCGTACCCCGTGGGCGTCGCTTAATGAAATGGGGCTTAGTCAATGCTACAGAATTCCAGCATCCTGGTAACAGGCGGCACGGGATCGTTTGGGAACACCTTCGTCCCGATGACACTGGAAAAATATAGCCCCAAGCGCATCGTGATCCTGTCGCGGGACGAGATGAAGCAGTGGGAGATGGCCAAGAAATTCGCCGGGGACGATCGTGTTCGCTTCTTCATCGGCGATGTCCGTGACAAGGACCGGCTGTATCGGGCGCTCGATGGCGTCGACTATGTTGTGCACGCCGCCGCGACGAAGATCGTGCCCACGGCCGAGTATAATCCGTTCGAGTGCGTCAAGACGAACATCAATGGCGCGATGAACCTGGTCGACGCATGTATCGACAAGGGGGTGAAGCGCGTCGTGGCGCTTTCGACGGACAAGGCCAGCAGCCCGGCCAATCTCTACGGCGCCACCAAGCTGGTTTCCGACAAGCTGTTTATTGCGGGCAACTCCTATTCGGGCGGCCATGGCACGCGTTTTGCCGTCGTCCGCTACGGCAACGTCATGGGTTCCCGCGGGTCGGTGATCCCGTTCTTCATGTCGATCCGGGACAAGGGCGTTCTTCCGATCACCGACGAGCGTATGACCCGGTTCATGATATCCCTCGAGCAGGGCGTCGAGCTGGTCTGGCACGCCTTTGACGACATGGAGGGCGGCGAAATCTATGTGAAGAAGATCCCGTCGATGAAGGTCACCGACGTCGCGAGCGTGCTCGCGCCCGACGCGCGCCAGGAAATAGTCGGTATCCGGCCGGGGGAAAAGCTGCATGAGCAGATGATCAGCGAGGAGGATTCGTACTTCACCTACGAATATCCCGAACATTACAAGATCTTGCCGGCGATCAACGGCTGGGCGGATTGCGAAGACCGTATCAAGGACGGCAACAAGGTGCCGGAAGGGTTCAGCTACACCAGCGACAACAACCCTGATTGGATGGATGCGGCTGCACTCCAGGGCTGGATAAGCGCGAACGCCGGCAAGATCGGAAACATCTGACCAATGATACCTTATGGGCGGCAGGATATTAGCGAGGCCGATATCGAGGCCGTCGCCGCCGTGCTCCGATCGGACTTCCTGACCCAGGGGCCGGCGGTGCCGCGCTTCGAGGCGCGGGTCGCGGAGCATGTCGGTTCGGCGCACGCCGTGGCGATGAGCAATGCCACGGCGGCGCTGCATGTGGCTTGCCTGGCGCTGGGGCTCGGGCCGGGCGACTGGTTGTGGACCACCCCAATCACCTTCGTCGCCTCCTCGAACGCGGGTCTTTACTGCGGCGCGAAGGTGGATTTCGTCGATATCGACCCCGTAAGCTACAATCTCAGCGTACCGGCGCTGGAGCGGAAGCTCGAGATCGCCGCGCGCGAGGGGCGATTGCCGAAGGTGGTTGTTCCCGTTCATTTGAGCGGGGAACCTTGCGATATGGCGGCGATCGCGGCGCTTGGCGAGCGCTATGGCTTCCGGATCATCGAGGATGCATCGCACGCAATCGGCGGCAAGTATCGCGGCGAGTTCATCGGCAATTGCCGCTACAGCGACATCACTGTCTTCTCCTTCCATCCGGTGAAGATCGTCACGACGGCCGAAGGCGGGATGGCGCTGACGCAGGACAGCGATCTTGCCGAGCGCATGGCGTTGCTGCGCAGCCATGGCATTACCCGCGACCAGGCCCGGATGGATGGAGAGAGCGACGGCCCCTGGTATTATCAGCAGGTCGAGCTGGGCTTCAACTACCGGATGACCGACATGCAGGCGGCGCTGGGGGTGAGCCAGATGGACCGTCTGGACGCCTATGTGGCGCGGCGGCACGCGATCGCCGCGCGCTACGACGCGCTTCTCGCCGATCTGTCCGTGACGACACCGGTGCGGCATCCCGACGGCTATTCGGGCATGCATCTCTATGTGATCCGCGTGCCGCAGACACGGGCGAACTGGTCGCGGCGGGAAGTGTTTGACCGCCTTCGGGCGGCCGGGATCGGAGTCAACGTCCACTATATCCCGGTGCATACCCAACCCTATTACCGGGCAATGGGTTTTCGGGCAGGGGACTATCCCGAAGCCGAGCGCTACTATGCCGAGGCGATCAGCCTGCCGATGTTCCCCACGATGACCGATGCTCAGCAGGAGCAGGTTGTTGCTGCGGTGGCGGAAGCGATCGCGGCATGAATCTGGCGGTCATCCCGGCGCGCGGCGGCAGCAAGCGTATTCCGCGGAAGAATGTGAAGCCGTTCTGCGGCCGCCCGATGATCGCCTGGTCGATTTCCGCAGCGCGCGAGAGCGGGTGCTTCGACCGGATTGTCGTCTCCACCGATGACGATGAAGTGGCGGAGATTGCGGTCGCCGAGGGCGCAGAGGTTCCGTTCCGCCGGCCTGCCGAGCTTGCCGACGATCAGACGCCGACGGTGCCGGTCATCGCGCACGCGGTGGCTTGGCAATCCGGGCAGGCCGCTGTCGAGCGGGCGTGCTGCATCTACGCCACGGCGCCCTTCATTCGCCCTTCCGAGTTACGAGCCGCGCGATCGATGATCGAAACGCAGCCGTGCGACTATGTATTGTCGGTGACGAGCTTTCCCTTCCCTATCCAGCGCGCCGTGCGCCTCGATGGCGACGGCCGGCTTGCGATGTTCCAGCCCGAGCATGCGGGGACGCGATCGCAGGATCTGGAAGAGGCCTATCACGATGCAGGCCAATTCTATTGGGGCCGGGCGGATGCATGGATCGCCGGCCGGCCCATCATGGGGCCGAACAGCATCGGCCTGCGCATTCCGCGCGCGCGCGTTCAGGACATTGACACGCCGGAAGATTGGGAGCGTGCCGAGTTTTTATTTCGCGCTATGTTGGCGCGAGACAATGATGACAACGACAAGGAAAGTGCGAACTGATGCAACAGGAGCAGTTCAAGACCGATCAGGAAGCCTTCTGGGCTGGTGAATTCGGCACCGAGTATATCGGCCGGAACCAGGGCGATCAGCTGCTGGCGTCCAACCTCGATTTCTTTGCCAAGGCGCTGCGTGCGACCCGCAATCTGGGCAGCTGTATCGAGTTCGGCGCCAATATCGGCATGAACCTCAAGGCGATCAAACTGCTCTATCCGGGCATCGATGCCTCCGGCATCGAGATTAACGCCGACGCCGCGCGTGAACTCGGTCAGGTGATCCCTCCGGCTCAGGTCCATAACCAGTCGATCCTGGATTTCGTCCCGTCACGGACCCATGACCTGACCTTGATCAAGGGGGTTCTGATCCATCTCAACCCTGATGTTCTGCCCGACGTCTATGACAAGCTCGTCGCTGCCTGCGGCCGCTATCTGCTGGTCGCGGAATATTATAATCCAGCGCCGGTCGCGATCCCCTATCGCGGACATACCGACCGCCTGTTCAAGCGGGATTTCGCTGGTGAAATCATGGACCGCCACCCTGACCTCAAGCTGGTCGACTATGGCTTCGCGTACCGGCGGGATCCCAGCTTCCCGCAGGACGACATTACCTGGTTCCTGATGGAAAAGAACTGATCGAGGCGGACGGACAGTCAATGCTTACTTACTGCAAACGTTGTGTGATGCCGGACACCAAGCCGGACCTGCATCTTGACGCCGAAGGCATCTGCAACGCCTGTCGCAGCTACGAGGCGCGTCAGGAGGTCGATTGGAGCCAGCGCGCCATCGAACTCGAACAGGTGCTCGAGAAGTACCGGCGCCCGGGCGGCGACAACTGGGACTGCATCGTTCCGGTCAGCGGCGGCAAGGACAGCACCTATCAGGTCGTCCGGATGCTGCAATTTGGCCTCAACCCGCTCTGCGTCACGT
>JASBTC010000458.1 GCA_030148625.1 Sphingobium sp.
GGGATGAGAGCCGGGCCATGACCCAGGCGGCTCCCAGCATCGCCAGCGATCCGCCGACCGCGCTCATGATCCCCAGCGATATGCCCGCCTCTCCGGCGGAAAGGCCGTGGAAACGCATCAGAAAGGCCGATGTCCACCACAGCAGCCCGGCGCCCGAGAAAGTGACGATGGTGGCGCCGAGCAGGACATGGAAGACGGCGGCATGCGCGCGTATGTAGCGCAGCGTATCGATGATGCCCGGCGCGGCAACGGCTCTCGCCGGCCGCACCTCGTCCGTCGCGCCGCGCGTCGGTTCCCGCAGCGACAGGCGCACCAGCAGCGCGAGCGGCAGTCCGATCGCCCCGAAGACGATCAGGCTCTGCCGCCACCCATAGAGGTCGGTGAGCCAGCCCGCACCCGCCATGCCGAGCGCAGCCCCCATGGTGGAACCGATCGAGAAGATCGACATGGCCGGGCCACGGCTGGCGGCCGGAAACTCGTCGGCAAGCAGCGATTGAGAGGGCGGCGTCCCGCCGGCCTCCCCCACCCCGACGCCGATACGGGCGAGCAGAAGCTGCCAATAAGTCTGGCTGAACCCGCACAGCAGAGTGAAGCTGGACCAGATCAGAAGCGCCCAGGCGATCATGGTCCGGCGGTTCGTCCGGTCGGCCAGCAGGCCGAGCGGAATGCCCGCGGCAACGTAGAAGATCGCCAGCGCAACGCCGGTCAGGAACGCCACGCCGCCGTCGGACAATTGGAACTCGGCCTTGATCGGTTCGATCAGCGAACCCAGCACGAAGCGATCGGCGATGTTGAGCGCATAGACGGTCGTCAGCACCAGCAGCACATAATTGCTGCGGCTCAACCAGCGCCCTTTCGGTACGTCTGCAATCACGGTGCTCACCTGTTGAAGCGCGGCATTAGGGCCCCTCCCAAAGAGTCATTCATAAAACATGGACACTCACTCGCGGATGCGCGTGCGATAAGGACGCGGCTTGACGAAGCTCAGCACATGCACCGGATTGCCGATCACGATCTGGTCGATGTCCGCCTGGGAAACGCCATTGGCGCGCAGGAACGGCACCAGATGGCGAAGGACGAATTCATATCCGAAGCCGCCATGCCTGTGCAGTTGCGCCTTTGTGCAGACGTCCTGAGAAACGAGTATGCGGCTCGCATGACCGCGCTTGATCAGTTCGAGGATGGTCAGCATGTTCGGACGCGTGTCGAGCATCGGATATTGGGTGAAGAACGGCGCACCGAGCGTGTCGAACTGGACGTAGACGCCGCGCCGGATCAGGGTCTCGACGAAGTCGGCATCGACCCCGGTGATATGGCCCGCGACGACCCGGCCCATGTCGGCGCCCTCGCGCTCGAGGATATCGAGTGCCGTGTGCCAAAGCTCGCTGTGACCGATAGAGTTGTGGATGGTAACGGCCGCGCCGGTCAGCTGGCTGGCGCGCGCCGCGGCGCGCAGCACGCGCACTTCGTTTGATTCCGCCGGCGTCAGGCGCAGATCCTCGGCGCCGATCTCACCGATAATGCCCGCGCGGATCCCGGTTCCGTCTGCCCCCTTCACGATGTCGGACACCATCATGCGGGTGATATCGTCGATCGAGCGGCTGCCAATGTCGGCCGGATGCCAGCCCGCCCGATAGAAACCGGTGCCCATCACCAGCTTCACGCCGGTCGTTCGCGCCAGATCGCGCAGCGCTACGGGCCGGCGGCCCAGGCCGGAAACGGTGACGTCGACGATCGCCCCGCCGCCCGATGCCCTGAAGTCCTCGATCTCCGCCTTCGCATCCGCCGGATCATCGAGCACGAGCATGTCGCAGTTCGTCCCGAAAGGATCGTACAGCAATTCGCCCCGGCGACGGGTCTCGAAGGGTTCGGCCCAGCGCTTCAAAGTCTCATCGGTGGCCGGCCGCCCCATCGCGGCTCCGGGCGCGAAAGCGCGGGCAAGATCGACGAACAGATGCTCGTGCATCAGCGTCGCCCCAAGCATGTCGGGCGCGACGGGGCCCATGACCGTCATCACCGCGCCGCTCATGTCGGGAATGACGATCCCCTGAAATTCGACCGCCTTATCGCCCGAAGCGGAAACAACGGGCGCGATCATGATCGAGACCATCGAAAGGAGGAGCCGACCTGGATTCTTCATGCCCCTCCCCATCCTCAACATACAGTTTTGTATTGCCGATTAACCGGTCGTTATAATATGAGATACTTCTCACATTTACCTTGGGAGCACAAGAGCGCAGCGAATGCGCCGAACTGGTGAGAGATCAAATGACTGATAAATTTATCATATTCCTGAATATATCGACTTGCCTTGCGGCAATGACCGCGGTGCCGGCCGTTCACGCCCAAACCGGAGAGTCCGAATCGAGCATGGCGGACATCGTCGTGACCGCCACTCGCCAAGCAGAACCGTTAAGTCGTGTTCCGATCAGCATCGCGGCCTTCGACCAGCAAAGCATGGACGCGCAGGGCGTCCGATCGATCAACGATCTGGCGCGCCTGACGCCCGGGCTGCGCATATCGGCGGCCGGGACATCGCCCAACGACGTCACCGGCGTTCGCAGCACGATCGCCATTCGCGGCATCACCTCGTCGGCGGGCGCCGCGACGACTGGCATCTACATCAACGAGACGCCGATCCAGGTCCGTGCCACCGGCAACACCGCGACGACCGCCTATCCGCTGATCTTCGATCTCGATCGGGTCGAGGTTTTGCGCGGACCGCAAGGGACCTTGTTCGGCGCGGGCGCCCAGGGCGGCGTGGTGCGCTTCATCACCCCCGCGCCGGGCCTGAACCGGTATAGCGGTTATGCCCGCACCGAAATCGCCGCGACCGAAGGCGGTGACATGAGTTATGAGGCCGGGGCCGCCGTGGGTGGCCCGATTGTCGACGGCAAGCTCGGCTTTCGCGCCAGCGGCTGGTATCGCCGCGACGGCGGGTGGATCGATCGCGTCGATTTCCGGACCCGCGCGCCGGTGAACCGGAACGCGAACGGCTCGGACAGCTATACGTTGCGCGGGGCGCTGGCATGGGAACCCGTCGCGGACCTGCGGATCACGGCGTCGGTCTTTCATCAGAAGCAGGTGATCGACAATCCGCCGCTGATGTTCGCGGACCTGACCGATGTCGGCGCCGGTACCTTCCTGAGCGGGCGCGTGCTCGATCAGCCCAGGCGCGATCGATTCACCCTGCCGACGCTCGACATCGAATATTCGCTGGGGTCGGTCCGGCTGATCTCGAACACATCCTATTTCCGCCGGCAGATGCGCTACGATGCCGACTATACCAATTTCATCGGCGCACTGCTCCTGGACGATCCGCGCCCGTCCATTGCCGGCCAATATGACCTGGCCCGGTTTCGCGACGACCAGCGCAATTTCTCGCAGGAATTGCGCCTCCAGTCCGACGGGAATGCCCCGCTCGACTGGGTGTTCGGCGTCTATTTCGGCCAGTCGAAGCAGCGCGCGCGACAGACCAACATCTCGCCCTTTCTCGATCGGGCGCTGATCCAGCGTTATGGCGTGGGCGTCGCCGCCGTCCTGGGGCGTCCGCTCGATCCCGGCGACATTCCCTTCTTTTCCGACCTTCACTCGGTCGACAAGCAGATCGCGGGTTTCGGCCAAGTCGATTATGAGATCGCCGACGGGCTGACACTGACCGCCGGTCTCCGCATCGCCGACGTCAAGCTGCGCTACGACCAGTCGATCGGCGGCCCCTTTTCCGGCGGCCCGTCCAGCTTCGGCGAGCGCCAGCACGAACAGCCGATCACGCCGAAATTCGGCCTGTCCTATCAGGCGGACCCGGACAATCTGCTCTACGCATCGGTCAGCAAGGGTTTTCGCATCGGCGGCATCAATCCCGCCCTGCTCGCGGCGTGCAACGCGCAGGCGCAGCAGATCGGGATAACCGGCAATGCCAGCACCTATGATGCGGATTCGGTCTGGTCCTACGAGGTCGGATCGAAGAACCGCGTCCTTGGCGGCCGGTTGCGCATCGATGCCAGCCTTTTCCGGATCGACTGGCGGAACATCCAGCGCCGCATCCAGCTCGCCACCTGCGGCTCCACCATCATCGCCAATCTGGGCTCGGCGAGCAGCACCGGGTTCGAATTGTCGTTGCAGGCAGCGGTCTCGGATCGGCTGAGCGTCGGCGTCAATGCCGGCTATACCGACGCCAGGCTGGAGGCCACGCTGCTCAGCGGCGGCGCCCGCCCGTTCGGCGTGAAGGGCGACAAACTCGACATTCCGCCATGGAGCGTCGCGCTGTCGGGCGAATATCGCTTCGACGTCAGGGAGGATCGCGACGCCTATCTTCGCGCCGACTATCAGTTCGTCAGCGAGGCGCCCAATCCGAACCTGGCCGTCGTCGGCGTCGATCCGACCATCCTGCGGGGATCGCAGGCCATCAACCAGCTCTCGCTGCGCGCCGGTCTGCAATATCGCGGCGTCGATCTGTCGCTGTTCGTCGACAATGTCCTGAAGTCGCAGCCCATTCTCGGCCGCTCGCGCGACACGCTGGCGTCGTCGCTTTATTATGTCACGACGCTACGGCCGCGCACCGCCGGCCTGACCGCGACCTATCGCTATTGAACGATCGGGGGTGCGCTCCGTGATCGGGCGCACCCCTTTTCCATGTTCGCCGCTCAGCGATCCTGCGAGAGGCCCGCCACCGCCGCATCCAGCGCCGCGCGGCCGGCGGCAAGCATCGCCCTGCGCCACGCAATATCGCGCGGAGCAAGACACGCGTGCATTTCATCGAGGATCGCCGCCGCTGCCGGACCGGTGAAATCGCCGTGCTTCTCAAGCCATTTGCGATTGCGCAGTGCCCCGAAGGCGCGCTCCACCGGCTCGGTGCCGACCTCGAGCGCGGCGACCGTCAGTTCCGCATCGAGGCCGAAATCCCAGATCGATCCGACAAAGGTTCCGACCGGCGCGAAGGGAAAGTCCGCGCTCGGAACCAGGACCAGATTGTCCCACCAGGACGCGGCGCGATCCGCGGCGGATCTGGGCGCATTGATGCACAGCATCAGCGCACCTCCGCGATCGCCGAGCCCCGTATGCACATCGATGACCGCGAGCCGCCGGGCACCCTGCGTATAGTCGCGAAGAACCCTGCGCAGCGTGAGATTGGACCAGGCCGGAACATGCCCGCCATAAAGATAGCCGCCGGGCTGGTGATGCTGACCATCAGCGATCGCCCGCACGAAATTCTCGAAGCCCTGCGCTTCGATATAGGCATTCATCGCGGCATCGGCAGCCACGCGAACCTCCCCCTCCAGCGCCGGACAGCAGACGAAGCTCTCGACTTCGTCATAGCGCCGATTGTGCCCGGGCGGGCGGTTGAAATCGAGGAAGTTGCGATTGAGGTCGACGCCTTCCTCATTGTCGCTGCTGGTCCACGCCATGCCATAGGGATTGACGAAGTGGATCAGGAGCAGGCCGGGCCCATCGGCCGGCCAACCGCGCGCGAGGGTGTCGATCTGCACCGCCGAACCGGCATAGCCTTCCACGCCGTGAACCCCCGACGAGATGGCCACGATGTCGGCGGCATTTCTGACGCCGAGATATGCGACATCCATCATCAACGCCTCCCCCAGGGGGCCGTGAGCAGGGCATTGAAGATGCGCGACGTCCGCTCCCGCGGTATGTGCCGCGGCAAGGAAGCGCGCCCGCGCCTCGGTGTAACTTGTCGAGAATGCGTGCGAAACCGCTTCATCCAAATCCATGATGTCTCTCACTTTCCAGCGGCGTGTTCACGAAAGGGCGGCGCCCTGCCTCGATCCGCCTTCATGCGGTGAGCGCACGCGCGCGCCGCGCCAGTTCCTGCTTGTCGATCTTGCCGATGGGAAGTGTCGGCAGATCGGGCTCGATCACGAAAAGCTTGGGGATCTTGTAGTTGGCGAGATGCGCGCGGCAATGCGCGTCGAGTTCCTCGGCACTCACATCGGCGGACGGGTGGACATAAGCGACCCCGACTTCCTGCCAGACCGGATCGGGCCGCGCGACGACGGCGGCCAGCGCCACGGCGGGATGCCGCTCGAGCACGGTCTCCACTTCCCTGGGATAGACATTGTAGCCGCCCGATTTGTACATTTCCTTCAGCCGGCCGACGAGACGATAGCTGCCATCCGGGCGGCGCACCGCCAGGTCGCCGGTGCGGAAAAAGCCGTCCGGCGTGAAGCACGCCGCCGTCGCATCCGGCCGGCGCCAATAGCCGATCAGATTGAGACCGGAGCGCGTCTGCACTTCGCCTTCCGCGCCAACGGCGACTTCGACGCCATCGGCATCGGCCAGCCGGATCTCGACGCCCGGAAAGGCATGGCCGACCGAAGCCGAGAGGATATCGATATCGTCGGTCGGCTCGACGACCGTGATCGCACTGGTCGCTTCGGTCATGCCGTAATTGGTCGCCAGCCTCGGGCAGATCCGTAAGAGGCGCCCGATCATCTCGGCGGGCATCTCCGCCCCTTCCCAAACGATCAGCTGGACCGCCGAGAGGTCGTGATCGCTGAAATCCGGCAGTTCGAGCTGCATCTGGAAGGTGCCGGGAACGGAAATCCAGAATGTGACCGCCTCACGCGCCATCAGCGCCAGGCAGCCGGCCGCATCGAACTGCTCCATGAAGACGACGGTGCCGCCCGCTGCGATGCATGGCAGGACCGTGTCCACGACACCGCCGATATGATTGATCGGAAAATAGCTGAGGACCCGATGCGGATCGAGCGGCCAGAGCCGGTTCTGCGTTACGCAGAATGCGTTGATGCCCGCATGATGCAGGACAGCCCCTTTGGGCGCCCCGGTCGAGCCCGACGTGTAGACGATCAGGCACGGCATGCGTCCGCCAACGCCCAGCCGGGCCTCCCGAAGCCGCGCGTCGGAGACGCTTGCGCCGGCGCGCAGGAACGCCGCCATCGTGTCGGCACCGGGCACCGCGGGGTCGCCGTCGAAAATGACGAGCGTCTCGATTGCCGGAAGATCGGCGCACAGGCCGACCAGTTCCCGCTCATAGCTGCGCCCGCCCACCTTGCTGCGGGCAAGAAGCAGCTTCGGCTCGGCATCCTCCAGGACATGCAACAGTTCGGCGCGTTGATATCGGGGATTCAGCCCGACCCAGATCCCGCCGATCGACGCGGTCGCCAGCAGCGCGATCAGAAAATCCGGGTGCGGCGTCTGCAGCGTCGCGACACGATCGCCCCTGACCACCCCGGCCGCGACCATGGCGCGCGCCAACGCATCCACCGCCGATGCCAGGGCCGAATAGGTCCAACGCCGACCTTCCAGCACGAGCGCGACGGCGTCCGGCCGGGATCGCGCATGCAGGAACAGGAAATCGCTGATGCCGTCTGCGAATCCGTCATCGTCCCGCATGGCTTTCATGCCTCCTGATGGCCTTCGGGCGGCACCCATACCGACAGCCACTCCGCCGCCAATGCCGGTTTCTCACTATTCTCGATCTCGACGGTCACGCCAATCGTCACCTGCACCCGACCTCGCTCATCCGTGCGACGATCGATCAGTTCGAACCGTCCACGCACTGCGCTGCCCGTCGGCACGGGAGAGATCAGCCGCAACCGGTTGAAGCCGTAATTGAGATAATAGCCGGCGGTCGCGACATGCGAACGCCGATCCCGCGGCTGCGCGCTGTGCAGCATATGGGTCAGCAGCGACATGGTGAGGAATCCGAACGCGATCGTACCGCCAAAAGGCGTCTCCGCCCGCGCCCATTCCGGGTCGATATGCATCGGGTCGTCGTCGAGCGTCGCGTCGGCGAAACGATCGATCATCGACTGGGTGACGTTGATCCAGTCCGACACCCCGATCAGGGTGCCCGGCTCGGCGGATAGAAAGGAATTTGTCAGCACTGCTTCGTTCATTATGATTTCCAGATTGGGAGAAGTAATATGAGATTGATCTCAGTTTTATGCCAAGTCAAGTGCCGGGGGCTCGGACCGGCCCGATGACGTCCGAAAACCCATCCTTCATCGATTTTCTCAAGGACAGGCTGGAGAGGAACCCGCCTCAGCAAAAGGGCGCGCGCACCCGTGAGCGATTGAAGATCGCGGCGGCGGAAGTGCTCGAGGAGAAAGGCTATCTCGCGATCAAGGCGGGAGACGTCGCCGCGCGTGCGGGGGTCGCCGAAGGATCTTTCTATATATATTTCAAGGATAAGACCGATTCGACGATCACCGTCCTGACCACGCTCCTCGACGAATTCGTGCTGCTGCCGTCCGAATCGCCGGAGACGTCCGAGCATCCTTTCACCGCGATACGGCGTGCGAACCGGCGATGGATTTCGGTTGCGCGGGCCAATCCGGGCCTGATGCGATGCGTCGTCCAGCTCGGCGACGAGAATGCCGATTTCGCGGCGGTCGTGCAGCGGACGAACCGCGCCTGGTTCGGGCATGTGACCCGCAGCGTCGCACGCCGCCGCGGCGCGATCGACCAGGCCCCGATCCTTTTCGCGGTCTATCTGCTCGGGGCGATGATGGACGAGTTGCTCCGCAAGCTGATCGTTTATCCTGATCGGGATTTTCTTGCGTTATTACAGCAGCTTCATGGTGATGACGACATGATCGCGGACGCGACGAGCGTCATGTGGCTGCGCGTCCTCTATCCGCTCGAACCACTGCCCAAAAACCTGCCCCGCGCGGTCAAGGCATTTGCCGACGCCATCCTGCCCGGGTGATCCCGGCCGCAAAAACCCCCGAAATCCAGCGGCAATGGGGTGGTGGTTGACAAGATCGTAAAATGAGTAAAAGTGAGATGCTTCTCACTTTTGTTCTCGGGGTCGAATCATGCGCATGGCAATGAAGATAAGGTGCTTGGCTTCCGCGGCCTTGCTGACGGTCCAGTTGCCCGCGACCTCCGCGCTTGCCCAGCAGACCGACGACGGCACGGCACAGGATCCGGGCATCGGCGAGATCGTCGTCACGGCCCAGAAAAGAGCGCAGAACGTCCAGGAGGTGCCGCTGAGCATCACCGTGATGGGCGCCGACCAGATCGAAAAGGAGGGTTTTCGATCGTTCCAGGATTATGCGACGCGCGTGCCCAACCTGTCCTTCACGCAGGGCGGATCGAGCCTCGGCGGCCTAGGCCAGGCAATCTCGCTGCGCGGCATCTATGGAGGCAACACGACGGGCGTCTATCTCGACGAAACGCCGCTCCCCGGCAGCGTCGACCCTCAGGTCGTCGACCTCCAGCGCATCGAAGTGCTGCGTGGGCCGCAGGGCACGCTTTATGGCGCGCGTTCGATGGGCGGTACGGTCCGGCTGATCACCCATCAGCCCGATCTGAACGACTTCAGCGGCAGTGGCCACGGCATCATTTCATCCACCCGCAAGGGCGATGTGAACGGCACCGCCGACGGGTCGGTGAACATTCCGCTGGTAACCGACACGCTCGGCATCCGCGCCTTCGGCTTCTGGGATCATCAATCGGGCGTATTCACGCGGGTTCCTTCGGCCGATGCCCCGGTGCAGTATGACCGCCGCGACAATCTCGGCGCGACGCGGCGCTATGGCGGCGCGATCGCGGCTCGCCTGCAGCTTTTCGACAATGCGTTCAGCCTGACGCCGAGAATGGTGCTGCAGCGCACACGGACCAATGCCCAGCCCTATGCCGATGTGAAGGCCGGCAATTTCGTCCAGAAACGCCTGTTCGATCTCGACGATCGCGGCGCCGACGATTGGGAATTGTACAGCCTCACCGGCCGCTACGGCGCCGAATTCGGTGAATTCGTCTCGGTGACCTCCCAGTTCAACCGCGACGTGTCCGACGCCGAGAACGCCTCCGAAGTCATTTCCGCACTGCTGGAATTCACCACGCCTTCGCTCTTCCGTGGATCGAGCCGGGCCCGCACCTTCGCACAGGAATTCCGCTTCACGTCCGACTTCAAGGGCCCGTTTCAGGTTACCGTCGGCGCCTTTTACCAGAGATCGAAGGGCAAGGTGGAAATCCCGCCCAACATCATCGAAGGGCTGGGGGATCTCTACAATTACCGGGCGGACAGCCGGACCACCGAAAAGGCCCTGTACGGCGAAGCCAATCTCGACGTCACCGACGCGCTCCAGCTGATCGCCGGCTTGCGCTATTTCCGGAACAAGGTGGACCTGACGATCAGCCAGGGCGGCGCGGCCGTCGGTGCCGGCGCCGGTACGTTCAGCGAAGTCCAGCGCGAAAGCGGTTTCAATCCGCGGTTCGGAATCAAATACGCGGTCAATGACGACATCAACTTGTTCGCCAATGCGGCCAAGGGTTTTCGTATCGGCGGCGCGAACGGATATTCCGAAAGCGTATGCTCGGCCGACCGGCAGGCGCTGGGCATCAGCGCGGAGGATGCACGCTCCTATGAATCCGATTCGGTGTGGAGCTACGAGGCCGGCGTCAAATCCGCATTCCTGGGTGGCCATCTGGTCGTCAACGCGACCGCATTCCGCGTCGACTGGTCGAACATCCAGCAGAATGTCGCACTCGCCTGCGGCTTCTCGATCGATCAGAATGGCGGAGAGGCGCGCAGCGAGGGCTTCGAACTCGAGGTGCAGGCCAGGCCCGCGGACGGCTTGGTGCTGGGTACAGGCATAGGCTATACCAATGCGCGGATCACCGACCCCGGCAAGCTTTCGGTTCTCAAATCGGGCGCGCGTATCCAGCAAGTGCCCCGCTGGAACCTGACCGCTTCGGCCGATTATGATTTCGCGCTGGGCAAATTGCCGCTGACCTTCCACGGCGACGTTTCCCATGTCGGCAGCAGCCTCAGCCGCAGCAACCTGCTGACCGGCCGCATCCGCCCGGCCTATGAGCTCGCCAATCTGCGCCTGGGTACCGATTTCGAGCGCTTCAACGTCACGCTCTTCGTCGAAAACGTCTTCAACACGATCGCCAACCTGGCCGATGTTCCACCACTCGCGATCGAGGATCCCGATCGCCCACGGATCGCGGCGGGGCGCCCCCGCACGATGGGGATCGATGTGCGGGCAAAGTTCTGAGCGCGGTGCATCAGACTGGCCTTTGAAACCAGAGCAACGGGATTATTCGCGTGATTGGACGTCAGATTCTTCGATTCCGGCCATATCTGGCCGCCGGGGTCGCGCTCGGCCTGATGAGCGGC
>JASBTC010000460.1 GCA_030148625.1 Sphingobium sp.
CTTGAGCGCGGGATCGACGAGATGCTGGCTGTTCATCGGATGCTCCAATCGGACCGGATCATGTCGGATGATCCGATACGCGATCCGAAATCATCCGCCAGACCCTATCCTTCCAGAGTCGCTCCGGTTCAGGCTGAACCGAAGCGGCTCTGGATTCACTTGTTGCCATGATTTAGCTTCGCTGACCTGCGGTTCCGAGTCTGCAGCTGCTTCCACCTGCCTCGAAATCACTCCAGAACAAAGATCTTGTCGGGATTGAACAGGTTCTTCGGATCGAGCGCGCGCTTGATCGTCCGCATCAGATCGACCGCGTCGCCCAGTTCGTCGACCAGCGCCTCGCGCTTGCCGAGACCGATGCCATGCTCGCCGGTGCAGGTGCCGTCCATCGCCAGCGCCCGCGCGATCAGGCGATGGTTGATCGCCTCCACTTCCGCCATCTCATGCGGGGCGGCGGGGTCGATCGCGAAGACGACGTGGAAATTGCCGTCGCCGACATGGCCGACGATCGTGGCCGGCATCGACGCCCCCTCCAGATCCGCCTTGGTCTCGCCGATGCATTCGGCAAGCCGGCTGATCGGCACGCAGACATCGGTGGTCCAGCCGATCGACCCCGGGCGCAGGCCGAGCGCGGCATAATAGGCCATGTGCCGCGCCTTCCACAGGCGCGAGCGCTCCTCGGGCAGGTTCGACCAGCGGAACTCTCCGCCGCCATTCGCCGATGCGAGGTCGCGTACCGTTTCGACCTGTTCCGCCACCGAGCGTTCGGATCCGTGGAATTCGAACAGCAAGGTCGTCTGTTCTGGATAATCGAGCTTCGAATAGGCGTTGCACGCCCTCACCTGCATATCGTCGAGGATCTCGATGCGCGCGATCGGCACGCCGAGCTGGATCGCCTGGACCACCGTGTCGACCGCGCCCTTCAGCGTGTCGAACGGGCAGACCGCGGCCGAGATCGCCTCTGGTATGCCATAAAGGCGCAAGGTGATTTCGGTGATGATGCCCAGCGTGCCCTCGGCGCCGATGAGCAGCCGGGTGAGATCGTAACCCGCAGCCGATTTGCGCGCGCGGCGCGCGGTGCGGACGATGCGGCCATCGGGCATCACCACGCGCAGCGACAGCACCGCTTCGCGCATCGTGCCATAGCGCACCGCATTGGTGCCCGACGCGCGCGTCGATGCCATGCCGCCGATCGTCGCATTGGCGCCGGGGTCGATCGGGAAGAACAGCCCCTGGTCGCGCAGATCCTCATTGAGCTGCTCGCGCCGGACGCCGGCCTGGACGGTGCAGTCGAAATCCTCGGCATTGATTTCGAGGATCGCGTTCATCTCGCTCAGGTCCAGGCTGATGCCGCCGCGCACCGGCGTGACATTGCCTTCCAGCGAGGTGCCGGCGCCGAACGCCACGATCGGCACTTCGGCGGCGACGCACAATTTGACGAGTTCGGCCACTTCCTCGGTCGAACGCGCGAACACCACCGCATCGGGCAGCACCGGATCGAAATGGGTTTCGCTGCTGCCGTGCTGCAGGCGGATCGACTCACCCAGGTGCAGGCGGTCCCCCACCAGTGCCTGCACCTGGGCAAGGAAGCCGTTCGGCAACGGCTTGCGGCGATCGACGGCGAACGGTGCGGTCATGATCAGAACCGCGCCGTCGCGCGCACGCCGATGCGGCGGCGACTGCCCTGGATCGCCAGATTCCGGGCGATCGGCGCGGGCAGGCCGGCGCGCAGCAGCACGGACCTGTCGATATAGCTCTCGATATATTTCGCGTTGAACAAATTGGTCGCGAAACCGGCAATGTCGAAATGGTCGCCCAGGCGGAAGGTGATCGAGCCGTTGACGAGACGATAGGACGACAGGCGCGGCGCGACATTGGGATCGAGCGACGATCCCACCCGGCTGCCCTTGGCGACGATATTGGCATCGAAGATCAACGCATTCTCCCCCAGCGGCACGGTGTAGTTGCTGCCGATATTGAAGTTCCAGTCGGGCGTGAAGATGATCCGATCGGTCGAGACATGGAAGCCCGTCGTCGCGAAATACTGGCTGTCGTCGGTGATCCGGGCATGCAGCAGCGTCGCGCTCGCGCTCAGCCGCCAATTGTCGGTCAGGCGGTAGCTCGCTTCCGCTTCGACGCCATAGCTTTCGACGGTGCCGGTGTTGAGGTTGATCGCAACGAAACCGACGCCGCTGGTGTTGGGTGCGAGCGAATTCTGCCCGATGAAATTCTTGTAGTCATTGTAGAAGATCGCGGCGTCGAGCGAGAAGCGGCGATCGGCGCTGCTCAGCTTCGTGCCCAGTTCATAGGTCCAGACATCGTCGCCGCGATAGATCAGGTTGGGCGCGCCCGGCCCGTTCTGGCCGCCACCGCGCACGCCGCGCGCGACCGAGGCATAGGTCATGAAATCGGGCGACCAGCGATTGGAAAGCGTCACGCGCGGCTGGAACTCGCTGGCGCGATAGGTCGGCGCGGTCGTGGCGGTGCTGACGTCGAGCGTCTGGTGATCGTAACGGCCGCCGACCGCGAGATCGAGCGTATCGGTCAGCTTGGCGAAGATCGTGCCGAACACCGCCTGCGACTTGTTCTCGCTGAAGGCGGCGCTGGGCGCGGATAGGCCGAGCGGCACGATGGTGTTGATCCCCGAGGCGTCGGTCGTCGACTTGCTGGCGAAGACGCCGATCAGCGTCGAGATCGAATCGCTCCACTGCGTGTCGAAGCGCAGCTCGCCGGTCTTGGTGATCAGCTTCGAACGCCCGGAAGTGCGCAGGAAGTCGATCGGGCTGTGATCGCCGTCACCCGCCGACACCACGTCGCGACGATTATAGGCGCCGACGATCGTGATCCTGGTCTTGATCGCGTCCGCGTCGAACTCGCCCTTCAGATTGACGCCCTTGTAAGTGATCGTCGCGCGGTTGAGCTGGTTGGTCGATCCGTCGAGCGTGTAGTCGGTCGGGCCCGCGACGTTCAGATAGGGGGTGTTGCCGCCGCTGACGCGATCGTAATTGGCGTTGAGCGTGAACTGCGCCCATTGGGCCGGCTTCAGCCGGACGGTGCCGTTGACGGTCTTCTGCGTCAGCGGATTCTGCTTGCCGCCGGCCAGTAGATTCTCCTGGAATCCGTCCTGGTGATGATAGGCGCCGCCGATGCGGACCTGGAGGACATCCTCGACGATCGGCCCGCCGACGCTGGCGGAGATCGATCGATAATCGTCCGATCCGGCGAGCGCGCCGTCCATGCGCCCTTCCCATTGGTTGCCCGGCTGGCGCGTGATGACGTTGATCGCGCCGCCCAGCGTATTGTTGCCGAACAATGTCCCCTGCGGTCCGCGCAGCACCTCGATCCGCGCGACGTCGACGATCGGGCTGTTCAGATAGGATGTGTTGGGCTGGTAGATGCCGTCGATGAAGATGCCGACGCCAGGCTGCACCGTATCGATCAGCGTGGTGCCGATGCCACGCATCGAAACGAAGGCGCGGCCGACCGAGTCCGAGTTGATGTTCAGGCCGGGCGCAAAGGCGGCGATGTCCTTCACCGTGTTGATCTGCTGCTGCTTCAGCATGTCGCCGCTGAGCGCGGTCACCGCGATCGGTACGTCCTTCAGCGATTCCTCGCGCTGGCGAGCGGTGACAATGATGTCCTGCTCGCCCGCTTCGGTGGCGGGCGCATCCTGCGCCACGGCCGGAACGGACATGAAGGCGGCAGCGGCGCAGCCGGTGCCAAGCAAAGTGGTGAAGCGCATCGATCCTCATCCCTGCGAAAGCGCCGATCCGATGTCGGGCTTCTTCCTATGCGCAATACCTATCTGATAGCTTACCTATATGAAAGGTCCGTCGTTGCCCCAACCTGTGCCGTTCGGCCCGATCAGTTGACCGAGCGGCACGGTCAGCGAAGAAAGGGCGCAGCGGGCATGATCGGTTCGAACCCGGCCTCACCCGCCGACAGTGAATAGACCTGCCGAGTCTCACCATCGAATTCGGCCCAGGGCAGGCGGCCATCGGTGGCGAAGCCGACCCATAGCGCATGGATGCGCGCGGCGAGATCCTGTGGCGGCACCTCTCCCGTCAGCCCTTGCGGACCGGTCGTGCTCGCCAGCGTATCGAACACGAAGGGCATCTCCATGCCGTGCGCCGCGCCGAGTTCGCCGCCGAATGCCGGCGAGCACCAGTCGAACTCGTACAGATGCGTGCGCCCGCGATGCGCCTCCGCGAAGCGCCGCGCGGGCCAGCGGAAGACGAGATCGGTCAGCGCATCGGTCAGCGCCTGGCCGGGCTTCACGCCCGTCCGCCCCATGCCATAGGCCTTGAGCAATTTGCGCGCATGGGGCTGCGAGCGATGAACCGCATAGGTCGCGAGCAGCCGGCCGATCCGGTCGCGCACGCCGGTCGGCACCAGATAGAGATTCATCTCCTCGGCGTTGGTGCCGATCAGCAGGTCGACCTCCGCCCCCGCGCCCGCCACCAGCGCATCGAGCGGGCGCTGCGGCAGCACGTCGTCGCCATGGACGGGGGTGAAGCGGCTGATCCCGAACACGGGCTCGCGCCCCTCGGCATCGCGCAGGTCGATCCGCGCGGTCGGCCGCGAGACTTTTTCCAATGCGTCGAAACAGGCCTCGGGCGGCACGCCGCGAAAGCCCTCGGCATCGGCGGAGACCTTGAGCAGCTTTGCGAGTTTGCGGACCAGCCGCTGCATGACGGCGATCTCGCGGGTCATCCCGCCATGGCCGCTCTGGACGATCGCGCGGCGGAACAGCCCCTTCGCCAATGGCGAGGCCATCAGATCGGCGACCGACATCGCGCCGGCGGATTCGCCGAAGACGGTGATATTGGCCGGATCGCCGCCAAATGCGGCGATGGTATCGCGCACCCATGTCAGTGCCGCGATCTGGTCGCGCAATCCCAAATTGGTCGGCACGCCCGGGATCGGCAGGAAGCCCTCGATCGCCAAGCGATAATTGATCGCGACGCAGATGACGCCGCTGCGCGCGAAGCCGCTGCCGTCATGCACCGCCGCGTCCTTGCTGCCGACGACGAAGCCGCCGCCATGGACGAATATCATCACCGGCAGGCCGGTGCGTTCGTCATCCGGCCGCCAGATGTTGAGCGTCAGATAATCGTCACCACCCTGCCAACCACGCCCGATCAAAGGTGCTACGTTGAGCCCCGGAAAATCCTTCACCCGGTGCGGCGCGCAGGGGCCTGGGACGGTGGTGTCGCGCACGCCGTGCCAGGGTTCGGGCGGTACCGGCGCGGCGAACCGCCGCGCGCCCGTTGGAGGCGCAGCATAGGGAATGCCCAGAAAGCGCCGGACAACGCCGTCGGCACTGCCGCGGATCGTGCCAGCAGGGATGGTAATCTCGACAGGGTTCACGCGGCTCTCCGATGACGGGCAAATGCCTTGCCCGTCATCCTATCACCATGCCGCGCTTCGCCAGCGTTTTCCGCTTTGCCCGGCGTCAGTTTGACCATGCCGGGTGGATGCGGCACGCGCTGGCTGCCAGCCGCATCAGGACAACCGCCCCCAAGATCCCGTTCGTGTCGAGCGAAGTCGAGACACGCTGCGCCGCGCCCCACGTCCCTCGACTTCGCTCGGGACAAACGGTGTTTAAGCCCAAATTCTAGACTTACGTCAGCCCACGCAGCTTCCCGCCGTCGGCACATGCCGGATCGGCCGGCCCGCCGCCGTGCCCGTCGCCTTGCCGCCATCGATCGCGACCGCGCCGTTGACGAGCAGCGTCCGCACGCCCTCCGTCAGCACTTCGGGATTGATATAGTCCGCCTTGGGCCGATAGGCGGCGGGGTTGAAGACCACAACATCGGCATAATAGCCCGAGCGTAAATGACCGCGATGGTCGAGCTTGAACATGTCGGCGGTGCGGCCGGTGCTGCTGTTGATGAAATCGGCGAGCGAGATCGCCTTCTCCTTCAGCACATATTTGGCGTATTTCTGCGGATAGGTGGCGTACATGCGCGGATGGCCGTGCGATCCGTCGGAACTGGTGACGACCCAGGGCTGCTTCATCAGCGCCTTGATGTCGCTTTCCGCCATGTTGAACGAGACGACCGCGCTGCCCCTGTCACTCTCGGTCATGATGCGCAGCGCCGCGTCGATCGGATCGACATTCCACTGCTTCGCCACTTCGTCGAGACGCTTGGCCGTCCACGGGAAACCATGCGCGCTCAGCAGCAGCGAATTGGGCCCGCCGCGACGGCGCAGATTCTCGCGCATCTCGGTCTTGATCTTTGTGAGCTGTGCGGGATCGGCGAAGCGCTTGAGCATCGCTTCACGCCCGCCATCGACCGCCCAGCGCGGCAGCAGCGACGCTTCCAGCCCCGAGCCCGAGGCTTCCCAGGGATATTGATCGGCGGTGACGTCGATGCCTTGCGCGCGCGCCGCCTCCACCGTCGCGATCAGCGCCGGCGCCTGGCCATGGACGTCGACGCCCAGCGCCTTGAAGTGCGCAAAATGGACGGGCATGCCCGCCGCACGGCCAATCTCGATCGCTTCCTTGGTCGAATTGACCACGCCGATCGTGTAGGAGGATTCGTCGCGCTGATGCGTGTCGTAGACGCCGCCGCGCTTCGCCGCTTCCCTGGCCAGCGCGATCACCTCGTCGGTCTTGGCGAAGCTCTGCGGCGCGTAGAACAGGCCGGTGGAGAAGCCGAGCGCGCCTTCGCACATGCCCTTCGCCACCATGGACTTCATCGTGTCCAGCTCGGCCGGGGTCGGCGCGCGATCGTCCTGGCCGATCACCGCGCGGCGGACCGCGCCGAAGCTGACATAGGCGGCGGCGTTGATGCCGAACTTGCGCTGCTCGATCCCGCTGAACAGGCCGGCGACATCGGAGACGCCGCCCGGCTGGCCATGGCCGTCGACGCCGGTGAAGATCGTGGTCACCCCCTGCATCATCCAGGGCAGGTTGAGCCGCAGCGTCGGATCGCTCGCGGTCAGGAAGGTATCGGCATGGGTGTGCGGATCGATGAAGCCCGGCGCGACGACCATGTTCTTGGCATCGATCACGCGCTTGCCCTTGAACGGATTCTTCGCGCTCGGCCCCACATAGACGATACGATCGCCCGACACCGCGACATCGCCGATCACCGGCTTCGTCGCGCTGCCGTCATAGATGGTGCCGCCCTTGATCACGAGATCGGCGCTCTGGCCCTGCGCCTGCGCAGCGGCGGGAAGCAGGGCGACCGCAAGTGCGCACAGCGCAAGGCGGCGGCGATTGTCGGAGACGGTCGGATAGGCTGTCATGGTCGGAACTCCCGGGCGCAAGCGCCTGCAGATTGCGAGGGTGGCGCTCAGTTCGCCCGGTCGAAGTGGATCGCGGTCACGCGGCCGGTGGACAGGATGAAACCCTTGCCGTCGTCGTCGAACGTCAGGCTGCCTTCGTCGCTGCGGAACACGCCGTCGGACCCGCGCTCGAAGACCAGCGGCTCGCCGGATTGCGTATAAGGCGACGAAACGGCGGCGGTCAGCTTCGCGCCATCGAGCGTGAGATCATAGGTCGCCTGAAGCTCGGCCGATGCATAGCGGCCGGCAAGACTGGGTTTCGCCTCGGCGGTCAGGATATTGCCTTCGATCAGCGCGATCACCTCGTCCGCCTTCGCCACCGGATTCCAGTCGCCGCGATTGCAGAAGACCGCCACGCCCAGTCGGCGTTCGGGCAGCCGCTCATACTGGTTGCGGAACGCCTCGGCGCCGCCGCCATGCTCGACGAAAGTCTGGCCGCGGCGCTGTCCGACCATCAGGCCGCCGGCATAGGCCTGACTACCCATCTTGCGCGCGGCGGGCTGGCCATTGGTGAAGGCGCCGGGCTTGAGCATGATCGCCTGCACCGCCGGGGTCCAGACCTTGTGGCCAACCTCGATATCCTGGTCGAACTTCGCCAGATCGTTGATCGAGACCATCAGCCCACCCGATCCGCTGAACCGCGGATAGGTGTCGCGGATCACGAAGCCGCCATCCTTGGGATTGTAGCCGTGCGCGATCTTCCCCACCGGCTCCGCATCGTTCATGAAGAAGCTGCTCTTCATGCCCAACGGCTTCAGGATCGCCGCGTTGACATAGTCG
>JASBTC010000462.1 GCA_030148625.1 Sphingobium sp.
CCGATCCGGTCTTCTTCCCCATGGACATGGGAATCTCACCGTGCGGCCCCTTGGTCCACATCGCATTCGTCATGGCTTATCATCGCTTTCAGGAGGCTGAACAGTGGTGGGCGTGCCGGTGGCCGGTGGGGCGGGCTGAACCGGCGCGGGCTGGGTGCGCGCCTTTTGCGCGTCGATCAATGCCGGCAGGTTCTGCTCGATCAGCAGGCTCGGATCATAAAGCGAGCGCGCCGAGAAGAGCAGCTGGCGGAAAGGGGCGCGGATGGTGACGTTGAAGCGGATCGGCAGCGCCGCGATCTTGCGGGTGATGAAATTCTGCTTGGCGCCTTCGCCCTGGCCGAGCCCGGCGAATCGCACCTGGGTGACCATCTCGCCGTCGAGATCGCCGTTGAGGATCACTTCGAGCGACCGGTAGCGCACCGAACGCAGCGCCTGGAACGCGATATTGCCCCAATTGCCCAGATCTTCCTGGGTGAGCTGGCCGACATAAGCGAGCGATCCGCCGCCTTCGCGCACCGTGAGATGTCCGTCGACGACCCGGCCGCCATTTTCGTCGAAGACGATCGGCAGCACGCCATCGAAAATGCCCGTGGCATTGATGTTCTCGAAATCGAAGCCCTGCAGGAAAGCCGCCGCGTCCATTCCGCTGACACGGAAGGTGAGATAGCGGGGCTTCGCCGCACCCAGATCGAGTATCGTCGGCTCCAGCGTCAGCCGGCCGGTCGCGAAAGGCCATTCACCGCCTTCGATCGCCACCCGTTGGCCGGGAAGCAATTGATAGCGCAATATGCCGTTGGTCACCGGCAGGCCGGGATTGACCTCTCCGATCGTCGCCACTTGGCCAGGCGCGGTCTGCAGGCCGAGCAGATCGGTAAAGCGGATCTCGCCGCTGAGATTCGTGACGGGACCGAAGGCGGCCGCCAGATTGGCGCCTGCCGTGCGGAAAATGCCGTCGCTCGTGACGCCTTCCGGCGTCCAGCGGATTTCGCCGCGGCCGCTGACCAAAGCCTCGACATTGGCGACGACGCCGAACGCCAGATGCGTCAGCGCATCGGGCTGGAGCGTCTTGCCGAAACGCAATTCGGCGACATCGAGGACGGCCCGGCCGGTTCCGGCCGAAAGGTCGTGCGCGATATCGACGCTGGTCACCGGGACTTGCCCGGCGGGCTCGCGCAATATGCCCTGGGCGCCGATCTTCCCGTCAATCAGGCTGAGCTTGAAATTGTCCGAAATCAGCGGGTTGAAGCGGGCTTCCGAGGCGGCGTCGGCAAGCTTCAGCGCGCCGCCAAGATGAAGCGCGCCATTGGCGAATTGCCAGTCGCCGGCGGCGTCCGACACGATCAGCGGGACGTTACCGATCTGGCCGCCCAGCCGCTCGAACCGGCCGCTGCCGCCGGCCGCACCGAATCGGCCGTCGAGTACACCGATGTCGAGCCGGCTCACCCGGTCGGGCGCGCCCATCAGGATCGCCACGCCCTGCGCGCCGAGTGCGCCGTCCCTGAGCGCGAAACGCGCATCGTCGGCGGCGATCGCGATCGGGCTGCCGCCCAGCCGGCCGGTGAGCCGCGGCGCCGCGATCCGGGCGCCTCCGGTCATCGAGCCGGCCGCCGTGCGCGCCAGCAATGCCGGCCCGTCGAGTGGGCAGAGCGTCAGCCGCGTGGCGTCGAGCGTCAGTCCCGCCGCGCTCAGCGATGTGAAACTCAAGGGCGCACAGCCCGGATTGAGCGCGAAGCCGCCGCGCGCATCGATCCGCCCGGCAAGCGGCAGGGTGAGTCCGGCCACGCGCCCGTCGGCGAGCGGGCCGTCGAGCGTGATGCGGGTCGCGAATCGCGTTCCGCCGGACGGATCGGCGGTGAAATCGATCCTGGCCAGCGCAAGTCGTGCACCGCCCGCAGCAAAGGGCGCGATCGCGGCATTTCCCCGGATCGGCGCACCCGGCGTCGCCTGCGCAAGATCGACGGTCATATCGGGAAATCCGCCGCCCGTCAGGCTCAACCGGCCGTTGATCTGCGGGATGCCGGCCGGCCAGCCGATCTTCGCACCACCCGCCATGGCGAGCCGGGCGCCGCTGCGGCTGGTGGCATCAATCGCATTGAGCTGGAGCGATCCGGCCTGACCGAGCTGGGCGACGGTGAAGTCTCCGGACAGCGCCATGCCGGCACCGGCACGCCGGGCGGCATCGGCCAGCGCGGCGGCGAGCGGTGCGACGGGCGTGCCCGCTGCCGCCTTGCCGAATGATGCCAGCCGCGCCAGCGTCGGCCGGTCGAGCGCGGCATCCGCCAGTGCCGCCTTGCCGCCCAGCGCGATCTGGAAACCGCGTGGCGTGCCGCCGATGCGATATGCGCCGTCGAGCGACAATCCCCGTCCTGAGCCGCCGGCTATGGCGAGCGCCTGTGCCGTGATTCGTGCGGTGCCGCCGGTGCGCGCGCGGCCGCCGTCGAAACCGATCGTACCGCTGAGACCGTCCAGGCGATTGGCGCCCAGCGTGGCGCGGGGCAATGCCAGTCGCATCGACCCCTTCCAGCGATTGAGCGCGTCGTTGAGCATTGCATCGACCTGGGCCTGCGGCCCGGTCAGCGCGAGCGCGGCGTCGGGGCAGGCAAGGCTGGTGGCGCGCACCGGCCCCGATATGCGCGGCGCCTTCCTGGCCACCGACAGGTCGAGCCAGGCGGTCGCGCCCTTGAGCGGGCAGCCGCCGATCGTCAGCGATGGCGCGACCGCCGCCAGCTTGCCACGGAATCCGTCGGTCAGATTGCCGCGTCCGTCGAGCTTCAGGCCGACCGGCCCATTGGGCATGTCGAGCCGCATCCGCGCGTCGTTCAGATCGAGATCGAGGTCGGGCAGGGCAAAGGGTTGTCCCGACGGCGCGGGCAGCAGCCGATCGACGCTGCCGAACGAGACGGTGCCGTCGACCAGCCGCCCGCGCAGCTTCACGCCGCCTGCACGCACGCCGGTCACGGTCGGGCCGTTCGTGCGGATCGCCATCAGTATCTCGGCCCAGTCGGCGGTCAGATCGGGGCGGGCGGGATCGCCGATGCTGATCTTTTCGAGTCGCTGGGTGCGCAGGCCGATCTGCGCGATCTCGTAGCGCGCGGAAACGCCGCGCTTTTCGAGCGCATCGGCGACGAAGCTGTCGGCGATCGGCTTGCGCTGGATCCATGCCAGCGCGAGTGCGGCGAGCAGGATCGCGCCGAGCGCGAGCGCGATGCGCCGCGCTCGCCGACTCCTCGGCACCTCCGCTGCTGCGCGTTCCTCGCCTTCGTTCACCCGGCCACCTGCCCCGTCGATCCCGTCATAACGCGCCATCTCCAGAATAGGCCGCAATCGCCATCGCGCAATTGCGGCGACGCGTATCGACGGATAGCTTGGGAAAGATGAGCGACGGTGGAACGGATCATGGCGGGGTGGGGCATCGCGCGCGGTTGCGCAAGCGGTTGCTGGAGGGCGGTGGCGAAGCTTTGCTCGATCATGAGATCGTCGAATATCTGCTGGCGACGGCGATTCCGCGCCGCGACACCAAGCCGCTCGCCAAAAGATTGATCGCCGAATTTGGCGGCATGGGCGGGTTGTTCGCCGCCGATGCGGAGGCGCTGTCGCGCGTCGATGGCGTGGGCGAGGGGGCTGTTGCCGCGATCAAGATCGTCCAGGCTGCGGCGGTCCGGCTGCTGCGCGCCGAGATCGTCGATCGCCCGGTGCTGGGCAGCTGGCAGGCACTGCTCGATTATCTGCGCGCCGATATGGCGCATGCGATGATCGAGCGGGTGCGCGTGCTGCATCTCAACAGCAAGAATCACCTGATCCGCGACGAACTGATGAGCGAGGGGTCGATCAACGAGGCCGCGATCCATGTCCGCGAAGTCATCCGCCGTGCGATCGATCTGGGCTCGGCCGCGATCATCCTGGTCCATAACCATCCCAGCGGCGATCCGTCGCCCAGCCGTCAGGACATCGCACTGACGCGCGAGATCGTCGAGGCGGGGCGCGGACTCGGCATCGCGGTGCACGATCATGTCATCGTCGGCACGCAGGGTCATGCCAGCCTGCGTGCGCTGGGGCTGATGTGAATCGCCGCGATCTTCTGATCGGCCTGGGCGCGGCCCTGGCCCTTCCTGCCCGGGCCCAAGGCCCGGCGCGGACCGCCACCCAGTTGATTGCCGGGGCGCGGCGGCAGGTCGGCGTCACGCTGCATTATGATCCGGCCTATACGACATTGGCCTTTCCGGGCGGCGATGTGCCCCGCGCCAAGGGCGTCTGCACCGACGTGATCGTCCGCGCCTATCGTGACGCTTTTGCGCTCGACCTTCAGGCGCTGGTCAACGCGGATATGCGTGCGGCCTTCGCGGCCTATCCCAAAATCTGGGGGCTGCGCGGGCCGGATCGCAGCATCGATCACCGCCGGGTGCCCAATCTGCGGACATGGCTGGCGCGAAAGGGCGCCGCGCTGCCGGTGCCGCGCGATCCCGCCGGATGGCGGCCGGGCGACATCTTCACCAGCCTGATCGACGGGCGCCTGCCGCATATCGGACTGGTCTCCGACCGCCGCGGATCGCGCGGATGGCTGGTCGTCCACAATATCGGCCGCGGCGCACGTGAGGAGGATGCGTTGTTCGATCATGCGATCACCGGGCGATATCGCTGGGCGATCGCATAAGAGAATCCTCCCTGCGCGCAGGCGCTTCAAAAGGGCCGAGTCCGCTGACCCGGCATCTCCTCGTGGATCATTGCTGCGGCTGTGCTGCGTAGCGATCGGCCATGGCACTGATCATCTCGGCCATTGTCTCGCGCAGTTCGATCGGCTCGAGCACTTCGGCTTCGTTGCCGAGCCGCAATAACTCGCTTGCGGTATGCCATGGTGTCTTTCCCATCGGAATGACGGCGGCTCAGACAAAAAAGGGCGGCCCCCGGTCTGCGGGAGCCGCCCTTCTTATCCAGTCAGGCCTGAAATCAGCCCTGGAGGAATGTGGTCAGCTCGCCCTTGCTGACGGTCTTGCTCTTGTCGGTGTCGGCCTGGGCAAAGGCGGCTTCGGTCCAGGCGGCGGTGTCGGCGCTTGCCGACGGCGCATTGGGCTGGGCCGCGCGCAGCTTGGTCATCCAGGCCGCGAATTCTTCCTTGCTCAGCTCGCCATTCTTGTCGGCGTCGAAGGCGGGGAAGTCGGTGTCGACGACGGCGGCGACCGTCGTGGGCGTATTGGCGGGAGCTGCCTGAGCCGGGGCCGGGCTGGTCGTGGTGCTCGGCGTTGCCGCCTCGGGTGCCGTCTGGGCCTCGGCCGGGGGCTGGGTCGCCGTGCTTTCGGTCGCAGGTTCCTGAGGGGGCTGGGTTTCCTGCGCGAACGCAGGGGCAGTCAGCGCAAAGGCGCTTACGAGCATGATGTTGCGTATCATTGCATTCTCCTAAATCGAATATGTCGGCAGCGGAACGATCAAGGGAAATCGCGGGTTTCCGCCACTGGATATATAACCTTCGGCAAGGGGCGTGGTTTCGCGCGGCTCAACGCTTCATCGTCGCATGGGGGCGAGTCGGGGGTGATCCGTTCGGATTCAGCGGCCTGTGGAGACCGGGCGCCGCACTTTTTTCTGCAGGAATGTGGTCAGTTCTTCCGGTGTCACCTTCGCATCGACATTGGCGTCGGCCTGTAGAAAGGCACCGTCCGCCCAGGCCTTCACCTTGGCCGGGTCTTCGGTCTTGCCGGCCTTGGCGCGCAGGGCGGTCAGCCAGGTGGCGAATTCGGCTTCGCTCAAATGGCCCTTGCCGCCATGGTCATATTTGGGCCAGTCGGCCGCGACCGCTGCGGCGATCTGCGACGCCGGGCTGGTGTCGGGCGCGCTCGCCGGCGGCGTCTCCTGCGCAAATGCCGGCACCGCGACCAGAATGCCGCCAAGGGCGATGAGATGACGGATCATGATAGGGCTCCAAATATGTCTTGGGGCGCGGCGCGCGGATCGGGGATATCCACGCGCCGCAGATCCTGACTGCCGCGTCGCGGCGGAAAAGACCAGCATATGGCTCGATTGATGCCGCGTCCGGCCCCTGCTATCGCCCGCCCCGTCCATAACCGTGCCCCAAATGCGATGGGGCGAAATCCGAAGGTCAGCCATGGTCCCCCGTTATGCCCGCCCCGCGATGACCGCGATCTGGGAACCCGAATCGAAATTCCGCATCTGGTTCGAGATTGAGGCGCACGCCACCGATGCGCTTGCCGAACTGGGCGTCGTTCCTAAACAGGCGGCCGAGGCGATCTGGGAGCGCGGCGCGTTCGAAGTCGATCGGATCGACGCGATCGAGGCCGAGGTAAAGCATGACGTGATCGCTTTCCTCACCAATGTCGCCGAGCATGTCGGCGACGAGGCGCGCTTCATGCACCAGGGCATGACGAGCTCCGACGTGCTCGACACCTGTCTTGCGGTCCAGCTTGCGCGCGCTTCCGACATATTGCTCGAGGATCTGGACAAGCTGCTCGAGGTGCTCAAGCGCCGCGCTTATGAGCATAAATTGACTCCGACGATCGGCCGCAGCCACGGCATTCATGCCGAGCCGGTCACCTTCGGGCTCAAGCTCGCCCAAGCCTATGCCGAATTCGCGCGCAACCGCGACCGGCTGAAGGCTGCGCGCGCCGACGTCGCCACCTGCGCCATTTCGGGCGCGGTCGGCACCTTCGCCAATATCGATCCGCGCGTCGAAGCGCATGTCGCGGAAAAGATGGGCCTGACTGTCGAACCGGTCTCGACCCAGGTCATCCCGCGCGACCGCCATGCGATGTATTTCGCGACTCTGGGCGTTATCGCCAGCTCGATCGAGCGCCTCGCCACCGAGATCCGCCATCTCCAGCGCACCGAAGTGCTCGAGGCGGAGGAATATTTCTCGCCCGGCCAGAAGGGCAGCTCGGCGATGCCGCATAAGCGCAATCCCGTGCTGACCGAGAATCTGACGGGTCTCGCGCGCATGGTGCGCGGCTATGTCACGCCGGCGCTGGAGAATGTCGCGCTCTGGCACGAACGCGATATCAGCCACAGCTCGGTCGAGCGTTATGTCGGCCCCGATGCCACGATCACGCTCGATTTCGCGCTGGCGCGGCTCACCGGCGTGATGGACAAGCTCGTCATCTATCCCGAGCGCATGCAGAAGAATCTCGATCGCATGGGCGGCCTCGTCCATTCGCAGCGCGTCCTGCTCGCGCTCACCCAGGCCGGCGTCAGCCGCGAGGACGCCTATCGTCTCGTCCAGCGCAACGCGATGAAGGTGTGGGAATCGGATGGCGCATTGTCGCTGCTCGAACTGCTCAAGGCCGATCCCGAAGTGAGCGCGGCGCTGCCCGCCGACGAGATCGAGGCGCGCTTCAACCTCGATTATCACTTCAAGCATGTCGACACGATCTTCGCGCGGGTGTTCGAAGCCTAAGAGCCTGTTTGGAAATATCCGCACCGGCCCGCTCCCCCACCCGGCCACCCATTCAGGACCGGCCACCCATTCAGGATACGCTGCTGTGGGTGGCGGGGTGGGGGAGCGGGCCGGTGGGGCAACCGGAAATTCGCCATTCGGCGAATTTCCAAACAGGCTCTAATCCTGACCGTCGTC
>JASBTC010000182.1 GCA_030148625.1 Sphingobium sp.
TTGAGCGTCACGGCTTCCTTCGGCGCCGGCTTGTACTGGCGCGCCAGCAGGCTGATCGACGGGATCGCGATGCCGACAAGGATCAGCACCGGGAACAGCGTCCAGATCACCTCGATAAAGGTGTTGTGCGTGGTCTTGGACGGCACCGGATTCGCCTTGGCGCGATAGCGTACCGACACCCACAGCATCAGCAGGAGCACGAACAGCGAGATGACGAACATGACGGGCACGAGGATATAGTCGTGCATCCAGAGCGCTTCGCCGCCCAGCGTGGTCACCTGCGGCTGAATGCCGAAGGCGCCATCGACCGGCTGGCCGATGCCGTCGACGGGCTTCGCCATCGGAAAGGCGGGCGCGGCCTCGGCGGCGTTGGCCGCCGGCGTCGCGGCATTGCCGGCGGCTGCCGACGGCGCCGCATTCTCAGCAGCGGCACCGGCCTCGGCATTGGCGGCGGGAGCCGTCACAGCCGGAGCGGGCGCCGGCTGCTGCGCCTGCGCCGCTGCTGGCGCGAGCGCCATGCAAAGTGCGGCCAGGGCTGTTTTCAGCATGTTCATAGGCGTCTCGATCTCACTTGTCCCCTGGGGGACCGGGCGCGCCGATTCCTCGGAACAGCCGGTCATTTTGGGGCGGCTTATAGGCACGGTGTTCGCGCGCCTCAAGCATGCGTGACGATTTATTGACCCCGTTGCCGCCCGCGCGGCAGCCACTATAAGGCGCCCCGCATCGAAACCCTGGGGCACAGGCATGACCGACGACGAGATTCTGGCGGAATTCCGCGCTGCAGACGCATTGCTCGAGGGGCATTTCATCCTCTCGTCCGGTCTGCGCAGTTCACGCTATCTGCAATGCGCGCGCGTATTGATGGATCCGATGCGCGGCGCGCGGCTGGCGTCGGCGCTGGTCGCGCGCATGCCGCGCGACATCCGGTCTTCGGTCGAGATGGTGGTTTCGCCCGCAATGGGCGGGGTGATCGCCGGGCATGAGATGGGCCGCGCATTGGGCGTTGAGGCGGTTTTCCTCGAACGGCCCGAGGGTATTTTCGAGCTTCGCCGTGGCTTTCGGTTGAAGCCGGGGCAGAAAGTACTGATGATGGAGGATGTGGTCACGACCGGCCTGTCTTCGCGCGAGGCAATCGAGGCGATCGGCGAAGCGGGCGGCGAAGTGATCGCCGCAGCCGCCCTGGTCGATCGCTCGGGCGGCGCGGCGCAATTCGACGTGCCCTTCTTCCCGTTGCTGACGCTCGCGGTGCCGACCTACGCGCCCGACGAATTGCCGCCCGAACTGGAAGCGATCCCGGCGATCAAGCCGGGCAGCCGCAAGGAAGCGGCGTGAATCTCCGGCTCGGCGTCAACATCGATCATGTCGCGACGATCCGGAACGCGCGCGGCGGCGCGCATCCCGATCCGGTCAAGGCGGCGCTGATCGCCGCCGAATCGGGCGCCGACGGCATCACCGCGCATCTGCGCGAGGATCGGCGCCACATCACCGACGCCGATATCGACGCGCTGATGGGGGCGCTGACCATTCCGCTCAACCTGGAGATGGCGGCGACCGAGGAAATGCTCGAGATCGCGCTGCGCCACCGGCCGCACGCGGCCTGCATCGTACCCGAACGGCGCGAGGAGCGGACGACCGAAGGCGGGCTCGACGCCGCCGGGCAGGACAATCACCTCAAGCCCTTTATCGAACGGCTTTCCGCCGCGAACATCCGCGTCAGCCTGTTCATCGAGCCCGATCCGCGCCAGATCGAGGCGGCGATCCGGCTGAAGGCGCCGGTCGTCGAGTTCCACACCGGCCGCTACGCGCATCTCGACGGCGACGCGCAGGTGCAGGAATTGCGCCGTATCGCCGATGCCGCGGCGCTTGCCGCCAAGAACGGCATCGAGCCGCATGCAGGGCATGGCCTGACCTTCGACAATGTCTCGCCGGTCGCGGCGATCCCGCAGCTCGCCGAGCTCAATATCGGCCATTTCCTGATCGGCGAAGCGATCTTCACCGGGCTCGACGCGAGCGTGACCAGGATGCGCGAACTGATGGATCTGGCGCGGTGAAGCGCGAAGCTCCATCCTTCTCGTCTGCGGAACGGAGGATAGGGTGATCATCGGTCTGGGCTCCGACCTGTGCAACATCGAGCGGATCCAGGCGTCGCTCGACCGATTCGGCGAGCGATTCGAAAAACGCGTCTTCACCGATATCGAGCGTGCCAAGGCGGGACGCAGGCCCTTCACCAAGGCGGGCACGCTCGCCAAGCGCTTCGCCGCCAAGGAGGCTTTCTCCAAGGCGGTGGGCACCGGTTTCAAGGCCGGCGTTTTCATGAAGGATATCGGCGTGATCAATGCGGCGAGCGGGGCGCCGACGCTTGCGCTCACCGGCGGGGCGAAGGCGAGGCTTGACGCGCTGACGCCGCCGGGCCACGCCATGACCGTGCACCTGACGCTGACCGACGACCACCCATGGGCCCAGGCCTTCGTGATCCTGGAAGCCATTCCCGCCAAGGACGCAGACATTTGACCGAGATCGCCGAAAACGAGGTCTCAGAAAAAGAGATCTCAGACAAAGAGGTCGCCGGGAAAGGCAAGAGCGGCGGCACCGACTGGTGGGCCGAGGTCCGCGCGATCTTCTGGCTGATCCTGGCTGTGCTCGGCTTCCACAGTTTCATCGCCAAGCCATTCTACATCCCGTCCGAATCGATGATGCCGGGCCTGCTGACCGGCGACCGGCTGGTCGTATCCAAATATCCCTATGGCTGGTCCTATGTGTCGCCCAGCTTTCATGTGATGCCGCCTGTGGAAGGACGGCTGCTTGGCCGGATGCCGCAGCGCGGCGATGTCGTGATCGCCAGCCCGCCGGGCAAGCGCGAGGATTATATCAAGCGCGTCATCGGGATCGGCGGCGACAAGATCGAGGTGCGCAACGGTATCGTGCTGCTCAACGATCAGCCGCTGCGCCGGGTGTCGCTGGGCACGACGCGGATACCGGTCGACGTCAATGCGCCGTGCAGCCCCGACGATTATCCGATGGCGCGCCGACCCGGCCCCGACGGCAAGCTTTATTGCGAGCTGCCCGCTTTCCGCGAATATCTGCCCGACGGGCGCAACTATGTCGTGCTCGACACCGGCTGGTCGCCGGGCGACGATTTCGAACCGGTCGCGATTCCCAAGGATCATGTCTTCCTGATGGGCGACAATCGCGATCATTCGGCGGATAGCCGCTTCCCCGTCGAGGGCAAGGGGCTGGGTGGCCCCGTGCCGTGGGAGAATGTCGGCGGTCGCGCCGAGTTCATCACCTTCTCGCTCGACGGTTCGGCCAATTGGTGGAATCCGATCAGCTGGTTCACCGCGATGCGCGGCGGCCGGGCCTGGACCGGGCTTCATCCTGACAAGGATTGATCGCCAATGACCGGGGAACGCACGAAGACCGTGAAAGCCCCGGGACCGAGCGAGGTCCGTGACCCCGAGACCCGCCGGGAGATCAGCCGCGCCTTCATCTGGCTGAGCATGGCGAGCGCCTTTGCGCTGGTCGTCATCCTCATCCAGCCACTGCTGCTGATCCTGGGCGGGATCATCTTCGCGATCATCCTGGACGGCGGTGCACGACTGCTCGGGCGGGTGCTGCCGATCGGACGCGGCTGGCGGATCGCCATCCTGATGATCGCTGCCACCGCCTTTCTGTTCGGCACGCTCTACATGACCGGGGTCGAGCTTGCGCAGCAGGCGGGCCAGTTGCGCAGCACGGTCGAAGTGCAGGGCGACCGGCTTCTGCAATGGGCCGAACAGATGGGCATCATGCCCGGTGCCGAGGACATGAAGAGTCTGGCGCGCGAGGCCGTGGGGTCTATCGGACGCGTCACCGGTTTTGTCAGCACCGCATTCGGCGCGCTCACCAGCCTGTTCATGATCGTGGTGATCGGCCTGTTCCTGGCGATGGAGCCGCGCGTCTACGACCGTGGCTTCCAGTGGCTGCTGCCGGCCGACAAGCGGAACGATGCGCGCATCACGCTCGAACGGATCGGCCAGACCATGCGCCGGCTGATGTTCGGGCGGATCATCGGCATGGTGGCCGAAGGGATATTGACCTGGATTGCGCTGGTGATCGGCGGCGTGCCGATGGCGCTGATCCTGGGCATCCTGACGGGCATGCTCGCCTTCATCCCCAATATCGGCGCGTTCGTCAGCGGCGTGCTGATGGTCGCGGTCGGTTTCAGTTCGGGCGTCGAGACCGGGCTATGGGCGATCGGGACCTATTTCGTCGTGCAGACCTTTGACGGCTATGTGCTGATCCCGATGGTCGCCAAGCGCACGGTGGATATGCCGCCCGCACTGACATTGGGCACGCAGATCATCTTCGGCACCTTGTTCGGCATCTATGGGCTGGCGCTGGCCGATCCGATCGTCGCGATGATTCGGGTGGCGCTGGAGCGTCGGGCCGAGCAGATCCCGGCCGGTGCCTCCGCCGCGGGGCAAAGGATCGCACGGCGGGGCGGGGGATAACCCGGCCCCCTCAATCTGTCGCTCCAGCCCTTCGGCTTTGCTCAGGATAAACCTCGCCTTCAGCGTAAAGCCCGATAATTCCGGGGAGTGCACGGGTCGGCCGGGTGTCGAGACAGGATTTGCAGCCCGTGTCCCGGCACAGTCGCAGATCCGCACATACTGAGGAACCGTTGAGCGAAGTCGAAACGGCATCTCGAAGGAGGTGACCGCATGGTGCGTCCTTCGAGACAAGCCTTCGCTACGCTGCTGCGCAGCTACTCAGTCTTTCCTCAGGATGGGCGGGCTCGGGAGAGCACCAGAGATGAAGCCGCGCCTCACCGCATCGCTTTGGCATCTGCCTCCTCAAAATCCCGGACACCAGTGAGTTTTCACTGGGGTGAGATGGGATGATTCGCGCTCGACCTACAGAGGTTGGCAAAAGAAAACGCCCGGAAGCAGGTCCGGGCGTTTTCTTTTCGAATTCTCGATAGGGGGCAGGGGTTATTGCGCGCCGGGCGGCATCCCACCTGGGGGCATACCCTGTTGCGAAGGCAATGCGCCCTGCTGGCGGAGTCGTTCCATCTCGGCCTGGATCTCGGCGACCGACTTATAGTCGAGCAGGTCGACATCGAAGACGAGCAGCGAATTGGCCGGAATCACTTCGGCGGGCGAGCGTTCGCCATAACCGAGCGCGGGCGGAATCCAGAGCTTGTACTTGCCGCCGCGCTTCATGAGCTTCAGTCCCTCGGAGAAGCCGGGGACGACCCCGGCAACCGGGAAACTCGCCTGGGGATTCTCGTCGAAGACGGTCCCGTCACGTAGCGTGCCCTTGTAACCGACGAGCACCGCGTCCGAATCGGTCGGGCTACCGCCCGTGCCCTCCTGAACGACCTGATATTGCAGGCCGGATGCGGTGGTGACCACGCCCGGCTGCTTGGCGTTCCACGCCAGGAATTGCTCCGGCGTCGCGGCATTCGCCAGCTGGGGCGATGACGTGCCGTACCAGGCGGCGCCAGCCGCTGCGGCCACGGCCAGGCCGACGCCGACCCACAAGGTGAGGAGCGTGCCCTTTTTGACGGGACGAAGCGGAACGGCGGTCACCGACATACGCAGAACTTCCCCGAAAGGGCCTTAACGGACGCCGTCGCGCTCCATGCGCTTGCGCTCGAGCTTGCGTGCGCGGCGAATCGCGGCAGCGCGCTCACGTGCACGCTTCTCCGAGGGCTTCTCGTAGTGACGACGCAGCTTCATCTCGCGGTAGACGCCTTCGCGCTGCAGCTTCTTCTTGAGCGCGCGCAGCGCCTGGTCGACGTTATTGTCGCGAACGAGGATTTGCATAAGGCCGTCTGTCTCCAATCCGTCGAACGACTCGCGCGATGTGCGGGTCGCAAAAGCAATAATCAGGGGTCGCCGCGAACCGAGTCCGCAGCGCATCGCGCGGCCCCTAACAGTGCAGTCTCCGATTTTCAAGCCGGAAGCGGCATTTCGCCGCGTCTATTTGCCCGTTCGGTGCGCGATGCGATATGGATCGGACAGAGAATGATGTCGACCGAGGAGAGAGGTTATGGCCACCGCGATCAGGCGCAACGCGCAATGGAGCGATTCGGAATGGCAGGCAAGGCAGCAACTCGCCGCCTGTTACCGGGTGTTCGACATGCTCGGCTGGTCCGAGATGATCTACAACCACATCACGGTGAAGCTGCCCGATGAAGAGGGCGCTTTCCTGATCAACCCGTTCGGGCTGCATTTCGGCGAAGTGACCGCGTCGAGCCTGGTCAAGATCGATATCGACGGCAACAAGCTGGACGACAATCCCTGGCCCGTGAACCGCGCGGGCTTTGTCCAGCACAGCGTCTTCCATCGCAACCTGCCCGACGCCCATTGCATCATGCACACCCACACCACCGCCGGCATGGCGGTGAGCTCGGTCGAGGGCGGGCTGCGCCCGACCAATTTCTATGCCTGCAATTTCGCCGGGCAGATCGCCTATCACGATTTCGAAGGCGTCACGGTACGCGACGAGGAAGGGCCGCGGCTGATCGAGGCGCTGGGCAACAAGCGCGTCATGCTGCTCAGGAACCACGGCATCCTTGTCATGGGCCGCACGCTTCCCGAGGCGTTCGTCAAGCATTGGGCGCTGCAGCGTGCCTGCGAGATCCAGGTGGCGACCGCGGCGATGGGCACGCCGCTCCTGGTGTCCGACGAGGTGGTCGCCGTCCATCAGCGCGATCTTTACATGGCGCAGGCGCATGCCGAGCCCGGCAAGGCAGATTTCGACGCGATGGTCAGGAAAGTCGACAAGATCGACCCAAGCTGGCGCGACTAAGGACGGGCCGCCTTTCGGGCGATGCCGGGCTGCGAACGGCGCCGCGCTGTGCTTCCGGTGCTCACGTACTGAAGTACGCTGCGCGCCGGTTCTCGCGCGGCACCATTCTCGCTCCGGCCTGGCCCGAAATGCGACCCGTCCTGCGGCCCGACTAGCCGAATCGGTAGCCTGAGACGGCCCAGCCCAGGACGTGATCCTTGAAGTCGCGGGTGGCCGGGGCGTTGCCGCCGGCGCCGAGCGCCACCATCAGCGGCAGCAGATGCTCCTCGCGCGGATGCGCGAAATGGGCGTCGGGCAGCTCGGCCCAGGCGGCGACGCGTGCCGCGCGCGATTGCGGGTCGGGATCGGTGACGGCTGCGGTCAGGGCGTCGTCCCAGATGTCGGCGCGCGCCGTCACATGCGGGCCGCGTTCGCGCAGATTGTGGAAGCTCATGCCCGATCCGACGATCAGCACGCCTTCGTCGCGCAGTGGCGCGAGCGCGCGACCGGCGGCGATATGGGCGGCGGGATCGAGGTCCTGGCGCAGCGAGAGCTGGGCGACCGGGATATCGGCATCGGGCAGGGCGACCATCAGCGGAATGAAGACGCCGTGATCCCAGCCGCGCTCCGCGTCCTCCGCGGTCCCGAATCCGGCCGATTCGAGCAGCCCGGCCGCGCGCCGCGCCAGATCCGGTGCACCGGGTGCATCCCAGCGGAGCTGATAGGTGTGCGGGGGGAAGTTGTAATAGTCGAAATACAGGCCGGGCCGTTCGCCGCTATGGACGGTGAAGGCGTTCTCTTCCCAATGGCCCGAGACCAGCAGGATCGCCCTGGGCCGTTCGGGCAGCGATGCGATCAGGCCCTTGAGATAGGCCTCCATCGGGCGCCACATCGGATCGGGCGCCGCGCCGGGGTTCATGAAGAAGCATGGGCCACCGCCATGCGGGATGAAAAGCGTGGGGAGTGTCATGGCCGGAATATCGCCCCTGCCGGACACGGCATCAATGCTTCGGTCAGGCCGTTATTGGAAAAGCATCGTTTCGTGATCCCGGACCATCTTACCGTCCGTGGCGGGGGCAGTCGTCGGATGATTCCCTCCGGCGTGAATTCGCTTTAGATAGGGCGCATGACCCGCTTCACCGTCAACAACCAGCCCGTGCAATATCGGATGGATCCGCAAACCCCCTTGCTCTGGGCGCTGCGCGACGCATCCAACCTCACCGGCACCAAATATGGCTGCGGGCGGGGCGATTGCGGCGCCTGCACCGTGATCGTCGACGGTGAGGCGGTCAGGAGCTGTACCGTCACCATCGCCCAGCTCGAGGGCAGCTTCGTGACGACGATCGAGGCATTGTCGCGCGACCGCAGCCATCCGGTGCAGCAGGCCTGGGCTGCGGAGAATGTGCCGCAATGCGGCTATTGCCAGTCGGGCATGATCATGGCGGCGGCGGTGCTGCTCGACAAGAATCCCAACCCGACCGATGCCGATATCGATGCGGCGATGACCAATATCTGTCCGTGCGGCACCTATCCGCGCATCCGCCGCGCGATCCGCCATGCCGCGGGGGTGGCAGCCGGGCGCGAACGGATCGCCGCGGCACCCCCGCCCGGCATCGATCCCGAGGATGCCGCGCGCGCGGTCCCCGCGCTTTCGCCGCCGCCAAAGACCGGGAAACGCTGACACGAAAGCTTTCACAGTGCTTTCAACACGGTTCAGCGCGCGCTCATGCATGTTCGGCCATTAAGGCATGGATGGCGGCCAAGGGTGTCGCCGGTGGAGTATCAGTGATGAGGAAATTGATGATCCTGGCGCTGCTTGCCGCGACGGCAGCGACCCCGGCGATGGCACAGCGCGGCGATCGTGGCGATCGTGGTGATCGCGGGGGCCGCGCCGAGCGCAGCCAGGGACAGGACCAGGGTTCCGCCCCGCGTGCTGATCGAGGCCAGTATCGCGCCGAGCGTGCGCAACAATATCGCGCCGAACGCGCGCAGGGCCAGGTGCGTGCGGAGCGTTTCCAGCGTCCGGTGGCTCCGGTCGCGCCGATACAGGCGCAACCGCAGTTCAGTGGGCAGCGCCAGGGCTTTCGCCAGGAACGGCGTGACGACCGTCAGGACTTCCGGCGCGAGCGCCGCGACGACCAGCGCGGTTTCCGCGTCGAGCGTCAGGGCGACCGCCAGGATCTGCGCAACGGCGTGGTGACCCGGGATCAGTTCCGTGGCGATCGCCAAGGCGACCGCCGCGACTATCGCGCCGACCGCCGCGACGATCGTCAGGATTTCCGTCGCGATCGTCAGGGCGACCGTCGCGACTGGCGCGACAACAACGGCGATCGCCGCGACTGGCGCGGCGACAATAACGACCGGCGGGACTGGCGTGACAACAACGACCGTCGCGACTGGCGCAATGGCAGCAATGACCGGCGCTGGGATCGTGGCGACGACCGTCGCTGGGACCGCTCGGACAATCGCCGCTGGGATCGCAACTGGCGCAACGACAATCGCTACAACTGGCAGCACTACCGGCAGTCCAACCGCAATGCCTATCGGGCGGGCCGTTATTATGCGCCGCGCGGATGGGGTTATGGCTATCGCCGCTTCTCGATCGGCGTCACGCTGAACTCGCTGCTGTTCGGTTCGAGCTACTGGCTCGACGATCCCTGGTCGTACCGTCTGCCGCCGGCCTATGGTCCGTATCGCTGGGTTCGTTATTATGACGACGTCATCCTGGTCGACGTTCGCACCGGCTATGTCGTCGACGTGATCCACGACTTCTTCTGGTAAGCCCGCAAGGGCTAGGGCGAAGGGCGTCCCGCATCTCGCGGGGCGCCCTTTTTCTTGCTCGGTGCGTATTTCTAGCCAGGCTCCAGCATGTTCTATGACGCCGGCCGAGCCGTCGATACCGGTGCGACGGGGGCGTCGCCGACGACTCCCGTCTTTTGCAGATAGGCGGCCATCCGCGTGCGAAGCGATGGGACGTAGAAATAGCGCGAAAGCACTGCATCCACGGCATTGCCGGGTTTGCGCGCCATCTGGCTGGCCTTTGCCCAATGCGTACGTGCCGCGGTGACATTGCCGCGCGCCGCCTGGGCGAAGGCCTGGATCACTTCATACTGACCGGACATGCCGGCACCCGGCGGCCTGATGGTATCGGCAACGTGCAGCGCATCGTCGGTGTCTCCCCGTTCGACCAGCGCCAGGATCAATGCCGCTCCGTAGAAGGCGGGAACGTCCGGATCCTCGGCGAGCGCGCGCTGGAGCAGAGGCACACCGCCGGCATCGTCGCAGGCGACCAGCACATAGCCGACCAGGCCGGCAAGTTCCGGGTTATAGGGATTGAGCGCGACCGCGCGCTGGCCCAGGTCGCGGCCGCGCGCGCACTGGCCGTTCATGATCGCCACGCGGACATCGGCGATCTGTGCCTCGGCGCTCTTGGAATTCGCGGCCACCGCGCGCCGCGCATAATCGGCAGCACGCGCGAGGCCGTTGGCGCCGCCGCCGCCGATCGAGGGATCCAGGCTCATAAAGGCGGCTGCCGCGAGCGCGGTCGGATCCATCGGCTCGCGCGCCACCGTTTCGCGCACGCAATCACGAACGCGCATGCGCACCGCCGGATCGCGGTACCGGAAATAGCCCTCATAATCGAGCATGCAGGCATAGCCGGGTTCGCCCACCGGCTGGAGCAGCCCGCGCTGATGCGTGGCGATCACACCGAATGGCGCGATCAGCGCGATGATGGCGGGACGCATTCTTTCGGTGAGCGTCGATCGCTGCGGCGGTTCCGACGCTCGTCCCGGCACCGTTGCCTGAGGCGAAACATCGATCACGTCGGACCAGAGCTGGTCGCCCGACTGGACGTCGAGCAATGTCAGCACGATCTGGCGTCCGCCGAACGCGCCGCTGGTGTCCGCGCGGCCGAGCAGACGATAGACCGGGCGGTCGACATCGGGTGCGTCGCGACTGCTGGTGGGATCGCTTTCACGTACGCGGATCAGCCACGATCGATGCAGTGCGTCCTCCAGTAGCGTCCGTCCGGCGGCGGCGAGCATCCGCGCATCCGGTCCGCCATTCGCGGTGATCTCACCCAGTTCGAGCACCGGCGCCTGCGATACCAGACGCAGCGGCGCGCGCAGATCGTTCGCGCTGCGCACGATCCAGACCAATGTGACGAAAGCGAACAGCAGCACCGATCCGATGGCGACGAGGCGCCAGGGAAAGGGTGGCCGCGACTGAGGCGGCGGAGACGATCGGCGGAGACTTCGGAAAGCAGGGTCTTGGTCGAGGGGTTCTCGCCCTGATCCCAGGCCGGTGTCCGCCAATTGGCGGCGGGCGTGTCGGGCTGGACGAAATGGACGCGATAGGAGCCTTGCTTGACGTGGAGGCGGATGCCGTCCTCGGGCGAGCCGCCGGCATAATAGGCGTCGAGCATTTTGCGCAGCCGGCCGACCTGGACACGGGGATAGCTGTCGGATTGGGAATCGAAATCCGGATCGCGGCCCAGGCCCTCGACGGCGACTGTATAGGCCTTCAACTCCTCGCCGCCGCCGGCAAGCGTGATCCTGACGAGGAAGCCGAGCAGCTGGCGCATGACGGGGGCACGCTCGAACTCGGGCGTACGGAAGATCGCTTCGAGCTCGGCCATAATCCGGTCCGGCTCGGGCTTCCCATCCCGGGGCGTTTCGTCAGCGGCCATCCGCTTCCTTTCCACCGTCCCTCGGCCCAGAACGCCGTGTAACGGTAAAATCATAAGCTGCTCGCATGTTACATCCCCCGCCATAGCATGCGATAATCGCCAGGCCGAACACCAATCTCCTGATGCCGATCAAGTGGAGCGGCCAGGAACTGTTCTGAAAGCCAAGCTCGCACAGGCATCATTTCGGAATCGTAACCTTTTAGGCGATTGGCCAAATTACTGGACGTAACGGTCTCATCACGCTGTTATCACGCCCCGTGGAGCCTCGGAAGTAACGGAATGGTAAAGATAATCCTTAACAAAACCTTGCCATCCACTTCCCGTCAGTCGGCATCGAACGACTCCGCGTAACGGTATGAGACGGTCTGAAACTCCCGTGACTGTGTGAGAACGGTCATATCGCTTGCGGATCAGATGTTCTGAACCGCCGTTCGGCAACTGTTGGGTTTCAACGGGCGCGGTACCGGTGTCCGTTAGCGGCCGGGAATGGTGGCACGAAATCTGATCCGGCTCTGGGGCCGAACTGATGACTGTGACGGTTTCAATCGTTGCTCTCGCGGATCGCGCCGCCGAGCCGATGTGTACGGATAATGCCTGACACCAAGCGCCTAGTCCCCACCGGGCGCGCTCAGGCGGCAGATGTGCGCATCTTCGAGCCGGCGGCGGCGATCCCCACAACGTCGCCGCCGGCTCACTTCCTCCCCAGCCATCGACGACAAATATTCGGACGGTTCAGTCCGGGAAGCGCTGGAGCGCGGCCAGTGCCGCGCGCGTGGCGCGTGTGCCGTTGCGAGCGGCGTAATGGCGCTCGGAGACGCAGCGTGCGGCAATGGTGGGATAGCCGATATCGGTCGATCCGCTGAGAATCGGCACAATGGCGCGTTCGCATTGCGCGCGAGTCTCATAGCGATAGCTGGACAGGCGAACCTCGGTGCAGGCGCCGCCGCCATCGGCACACCCCAATATCGCCATCACATAGGTCAGCGCTTCCACAGGGCCGCTCCTTCACCGGGAACAACCGTCGATAGGCGACGGAGTTCCCGCATTGGCGGATGGCCGGCGGGAACCATGATAGCGCATCGCTTTGTGCGGAAAACCGGTGGCCACTTTTCCGCGCGATGCTTTAGATAGGGGCGATGCCGCCCATCGACACCGATCCGACAGACCTCCCGCCCAAGGGGTTCGCGCCGCTCCGGCGCTTCCTGCCCTATCTATGGCCAGTCGACGATCCGGCGCTCCGCGTCCGTGTCGTGATCTCGCTCGTGCTGGTGCTGGTCGCCAAGGGCATGACGCTGATCATGCCCTTTGCCTACAAGGCGGCGATCGACCGGATGGCGCCTGGGCTGGAGCCGGCGGTGACGCTCGCGATCGCGCTGGTCGTCGCTTATGCGGGCGCCCGCTTCGCGGGGGTGTTGTTCGACAATATCCGCAACGCGATCTTCGAGCGTGTCGGGCAGGATGCCACGCGACGGCTTGCGGCGCATGTCTTCGAGCATCTCCACGGCCTGTCGCTGCGCTTCCATCTGGAGCGGCGGACCGGCGCGGTCACCAAGGTGGTCGAACGTGGCACCAAGAGCATCGACGTGATGCTCTATTTCCTGCTGTTCAACATCGCGCCGACGCTGATCGAGCTCGGCGCGGTCGCGATCATCTTTCAGGTCAAGTTCGGCTTCGGGCTGGTCGCGGCGACCTTTGCCATGGTCATCGCCTATATCTGGTTCACGCGCGCGGTGACCGACTGGCGCGCCAAGCTGCGCCAGCAGATGAACGATCTCGACACCGGTGCGGTCGCGCGCGCGGTGGATTCGCTGCTCAATTACGAGACCGTCAAATATTTCAACGCCGAGCGGCGCGAGGCCGACCGCTATGGCCGCGCGGTCAAGGCCTATGCCGATGCCGCGGTGAAGAATGAATCGTCGCTGGCGATGCTCAATGTCGGCCAGTCGCTGATCACCAATCTGATGATGGCCGGCGCGATGGGCTATACCGTCTGGGGCTGGAGCACCGGTCTTTTCACCACGGGCGACGTGGTGCTGGTCAACACGCTGCTTGCGCAGCTCTTCCGGCCGCTCGACATGCTCGGCATGGTCTATCGCACGGTGCGGCAGGGGCTGATCGACATGGAAGCGATGTTCAGCCTGGTCGACACGCGCGCCGAGGTGACCGACCGGCCCGGTGCGCCGCCGCTGGTGGTGACGTCCGGACGGCTGACCTTCGAGAATGTATCCTTCGCCTATGATGCCGAACGGCCCATCCTGAAGGGCGTGGATTTCGATATTCCGGCGGGCGGCACGCTTGCGGTCGTCGGGCCGTCGGGTGCGGGGAAGTCGACGCTCGCGCGGCTGATCTTCCGCTTCTACGATGCGACGGGTGGACGCATCCTGATCGACGGACAGGATATCGCGGCCGTGACGCAGACGTCGCTGCGCGCCGCGATCGGCATCGTTCCCCAGGATACGGTGCTGTTCAACGACACGATCGGCTACAATATCGGCTATGGTCGCGAGGGGGCGGGGCAAGCGGAGATCGAGGCCGCGGCGCAGGGAGCCGCGATCCACGGCTTCATCGAAAGCCTGCCCGACGGTTATGATGCGAAGGTCGGCGAACGCGGGCTCAAACTGTCCGGCGGCGAGAAGCAGCGCGTGGCGATCGCGCGCACGCTGCTCAAGGATCCGCCGATCCTGATCCTCGACGAAGCGACCAGCGCGCTCGACAGCCGCACCGAAGCGGAGATCCAGACGACGCTGAACACGGTCGCGGCGCGGCGCACGACGATCGTGATCGCGCACCGGTTGTCGACGGTGGTCGATGCCGACGAGATCGTCGTGCTCGAGGCGGGCCGCATCGCCGAGCGCGGCACGCATCGCAGCCTGCTCCGGAAGAACGGTCTTTATGCCGAGATGTGGGCGCGGCAGCAGGCCGAGGAGGAGATGGAGGAGGCGTGAGGTGGTGGCCATGTCATTGCGAGGAGCGTAGCGACAAAGCATCCAGAAGGGCGCGCATCCCTGGATTGCCGCGCTTCGCTCGCAATGACGCCGTGAGCGCGTGACCGAACAAGTTCAGCATGACGAATCCAGCGCGCCCGGTTAGGGGAAGGCCATGCAATCCCCCGAGGCGATCCTCCGCACCACTTTCGGCTTTCCAGATTTTCGCGGCGTCCAGCGCGATGTCGTCGATCGTGTGATGGCCGGCCGGCGCACGCTGGCGGTCATGCCGACCGGCGCGGGCAAGTCGCTTTGCTACCAGCTTCCCGCCGTCGCGCTGGAGGGCACGTGTATCGTCCTGTCGCCGCTGATCGCGCTGATGCACGATCAGTTGCGCGCCGCGACCGCGGTCGGGATCAGGGCGGCGACACTCACATCCGCCGACGACAATCGCGCCGAGACGCTGGCACGTTTCCGTGCCGGCGAGCTCGATCTGCTCTACGCCGCCCCCGAGCGTGCGACGGGCGAAGGCTTTCGCAACCTGCTGCGCGACGCGAAGGTCGCGCTGTTCGCGATCGACGAAGCGCATTGCGTTTCCGAATGGGGGCATGATTTCAGGCCGGACTATCGGCTGCTGCGCCCCTTGCTCGACGAATTCCCCGAGGTTCCGCGGCTGGCGCTGACCGCGACGGCGGACGCGCATACCCGCGAGGACATTCTCGTCCAGCTCGGCATCCCGCATGAGGGGCTGATCGTCGCGGGATTCGACCGACCCAATATCCGCTACCATATCTCCCCCCGGCAGGGCACGACGCAGCAGCTCGCCGATCTCGTCGCCGAACAGCCCGGCCCCGGCATCATCTATGCGCAGACCCGCGCCGCCACCGAGAAGCTCGCCGCTACCCTGTCCGCCAAGGGGCGCGAGGTGCGCGCCTATCATGCCGGGCTCGATCCCGCGGTGCGCGCGAAGAACCAGCATGACTTCGTCGCCAGCGAGGACATGGTGATGGTCGCGACGATCGCGTTCGGCATGGGCATCGACAAGCCCGATGTCCGGTTCGTCGCGCATGCCGGCCTGCCCAAGTCGATCGAGGCCTATTATCAGGAGACCGGCCGCGCCGGTCGCGACGGCGAGCCGTCGATCGCGCATCTGTTCTGGGGTGCCGAGGATTTCGTCCGCGCGCGCCAGCGCATCGGCGAGGTCGAGCCGCAGCGCCAGCCGGGCGAACGTGCGCGGCTGAGCGCACTCGGCGCGCTCGTCGAAACCGGCGGATGCCGCCGTCGTATCCTGCTCAAGCATTTCGGTGAGAATCCGCCCGAGACCTGCGGCAATTGCGACAATTGCCTCAATCCCCCGGCCGCGATCGATGCGACCGAGATGGCGCGCAAATTCCTCTCGGCGGTCTATCGCACCGGCCAGAGCTTCGGCGTCGGCCATATCGAATCGGTGCTGCTCGGCCAGTCGACCGACAAGGTGCTCCAGCGCGGCCATAACGCATTGTCGGTCTTCGGCATCGTCGAGGGTGAAGAGGCGCTGCTGATCAAGCCCGTCGCCCGCGCGCTGCAGCTGCGCGATGCGCTGCGGACGTCGGAACATGGCGGGCTCGAATTCGGGCCGGAAGCACGCGCGATCCTCAAGGGCGAGCAGGCGCTGGACCTCGTCCTGCCGCCCCGGCGCGAGCGTCGCGGCAAGCGTGGCAGCTCGCCCAATCCGATCGGCGATCCGCTGTTCGAAGCGCTGCGCGCCAAGCGCCGCGACCTCGCACAGGAAGCCGATGTGCCGCCCTATGTGATCTTCCATGATTCGACGTTGCGCGAGATGGCGTCGATCCGACCGATCAACCTGGCCGCGCTCGGCCGGATCTCGGGAATCGGCGCGCGCAAGCTCGAAGCTTACGGGGAAGCGTTTCTCGAGACGATCCTGGAATTCGAGGGGCGGTAGGGGCGGGGGCGTTTGGTCTCGGCAGCCGACCCAACAATGTCATCCCCGCGAAAGCGGGGATCCAGCTATTCCGTGAAGCATCAGGAAAAAGAAGAAGAAGCTGGATTCCCGCTTTCGCGGGAATGACACCCGAAGGGCGTTGGAAAATGGGGCTGCCAAGACTGGCAGCAGGCCTTACTTCGCCTTCTTCGCCGCCTCGATCGCTTCGACGACGATCCGGCGGGCTTCGGTGGCGTCGCCCCAGCTGCCGATCCGCACCCATTTCTTGGGTTCGAGATCCTTATAGTGGGTGAAGAAATGCTCGATCTGCTGCATGACGATCGCGGGCAGATGCTCTTTCTCGTCGACATTCTCATAATAGGGGAAGGTGCCGTCGACCGGCACGGTCAGCAGCTTCTCGTCGCCGCCGGCCTCGTCCTCAAGCTTGAGCACCGCGATCGGGCGGACGCGGACGACGCAACCGGGAATGAAGGGCGACCGTGCCACGACCAGCGCGTCGAGCGGATCGCCGTCGGGCGACAGGGTATGGGGCACGAAGCCGTAATTCGCCGGATAGCGCATCGGCGTGTGAAGGATGCGGTCGACGAACAGCGCGCCCGACTTCTTGTCGAACTCGTACTTCACCGGCTCCCCGCCGACGGGGACTTCGATGATCACGTTCAGGCTTTCCGGCGGATTGTCGCCCACCGGGATCAGGTCGATATTCATGCTATTCCGTTTCAGGATCGTGGTGACAGAAGCTTGTCCAGGCTGCCCTCTCCGGCGCCGATTTTTTCGAAGCGCGGATAGCGCAGCCCGCCACGATAGTCGATGGCTACGTCACGATAGCGATCGCCCGATTTCACGAGCAGCCGGACCGGCGCCTTGCCGTCCTTCGCATCGGTGATCGCGGTCCGGATGCCGTCGCCCGAATAGGCGCGGTTGTTGACGGCGACGATCTCGTCATCGACCGTCATCCCCTTGTCGAACGCCGGCGAGTCCCAGACGACCTGGCTGATCTTGCCGCCCTTTCCGACCGTCAGGCCGAGCGAATAGACGAGGTCGACCGATTCGCCCGTCCGCTCCGCATCCTTGATCGCGCCCGTCGGCGTTTCGCCATAGGTCAGGCGATAGCCGCCCTTGGTGAAGCCGTTCAGCGGCGCGCCCTTGGCGGTCTCGCCCAGACGCTGCGTCAGGAATGCCGACCAGTCATAGGCGACGATGCCGTTGAGTGCCGAGACGACATCGTTGAACTCGTATGTGCTCGTGCCCCAGTCGCCGTCACGCCCCTGGAAGAAGGCGCGCGCGAAATCGTCGAGGCCGCGAGCGCCCGCGGTCTTCTCGCGGATGATCGCATCGGCTTCGAGCCAGACCAGCATGCCTTCATTGTAATAATCCTCGGACCGCTGCCAGCTCGTCCAGCCCTTGGGGCGCCGTGCGGTGATCACCGGATCGTTGGTGGTGTCGCGCAGGGGGCGCCAGTCGCGCCCGCGGCGGATGTCGAGATTGGCGGCGACGGCGGCGAGCGCATCGAGCGTTTCCTGCTTGGTGAAGAGCCCGGATCGCGCGGCAAGCACATAGCCCCAGAGCTGGGTCTGGCCTTCATAAACCCAGAGCAGGTCGTCGTTCATCGGCGTGTTGAAATTGGGCGTCCAATTGCCCGCCGGCCGGCGGAACTTGCCGTTCCAGCTATGGGTGAATTCGTGCGGCAACAGCCCGCGCCGTCCCGGCCCCTTGTCCCATTCGGTGAAATATTCGGGGTTTACGCCGTTTTCGGACGATCGGTGATGCTCGAGCCCGATCCCGCCCATCTGCTTGGTGAGTGCCAGCAGAAATTCGTAACGATCATATTGCTGCGATCCGAACAGCTTGATCGCCTGGTCGACCAGTTTCCTGTGCGCGTCGATCTGCGCCGGGGTGGCGGCGAGGTTCGCCGCGTCATCGGCAACGATATTGAGCCGGACGCGGGGAGCGAGCTGCTCCTGACGGAAATGCCTGCCCGCGAAGACCGGCGAATCGATCAGCGTCTCATAGTCGGTGGTGTCATAGACATAGGTCGATCCCGTCGCGCGCGACGGCAGGCCCGATGCCGCTTTCCAGCCATCGGGATAGGTGACGGTGGCGCGCACCGGGATGCGGCGCGTGAAATAGCCCGCCGGATAGAGCGAGACCATTTCGAACTGCAGGTTCATCATCGCCGGGGTGATCACGATGCGGCCCTGATCGCCCTGGGTGGCGGACACGAAATCGAATGCGATGTCGAGCTGACGCGTGCCCGCCGGCACGTCGATATGGAAGGCATAGACGTCCAGATTGTCGCGGCGCCAGGCGAGCGTCTTGCCGCCTGCCATGATCCGGAGCCCCGCCAGCTTCTCGATCTCGCCGCGCGGCGCGTGCTTGCCCGGCAGCCATTTGGAGAAGAGCAGGGTCATCGGGCCGGATTTGGTGACCGGAATGACCTGCTTCACCTTCAGGATCGCGCGGTCGACATCGGTCGCGTCGACGTCGAGCGTCATCGTGCCCGGATAGGCGATATCGCGCGGTGCCGGGATCGTGTCGGCGAGCAAGGCGGGCTGGGGCAGCGTGTTCTGGGCAAAAGCGGGGGCTGCGGCGAGGAGCAGCGGAAACATCAGGCAGGATTTCATGGACGGCTTTCGAGGGGAGGGTGAAACCCCCAATTTACCCCTCCATGCACGAAGGTCCAGCCCGTCAGCTGCCGCCCAGCGCGTTGATCGTGAAGGCAAGTATGCCGATATTGAAGATGAAGGCCGCCACGCTCTGCAGCAATGCGACTCGCCGCATATGGCGTGTCGCGATCGTCACGTCGGAGGTCTGGAAAGTCATGCCGAGCGTGAAGCTGAAATAGAAGAAGTCGGGATAGTCGGGTTCCTTCGTGCCCGGAAACTCGAGGCCGCCGCGATCGCCGCCCTTGCCGGGCAGATAATGAAGATGCGCATAGTGGAGCGCGAAGGCGGTATTGGCGAAGGTCCAGGCCAGCACCAGGGTGGTCACGATCAGCGCGATCGCGCCGCCGCCCGGCGTACCGCGCTGGGCGAGCACCGAGGCGATCGTCACGAGGACGACCAGCGCCAATATGACGGTCAGCAGCAGCAGGATGGCGCGATTGGCATCGTTGCGCGCGGCGCTGGCGCGCATCGCATTCGCGTCATAGCCGAGCAGCGAGACGATCGAGGCGAGGAAGATCGCGGCGGCGGCGCTGAACCCCGCCAATATGGCGTGACGCCAGTCCATCCATTGTGCGGCGGCGGCGACGCCGACGATCAGCGCAACGCCGAACAGCAGGAATCGCGGCGGCGCGATCCGGTTGCCGATGCCTTTTGCGTGTCGTTCCGTCATCGTCGAGCACGCTAGCGGTTTCGCCCACTCTTCACTAGAGAGCGCAACCTATGGCTCAGACACCCAATCGCATCCGTGGCACCCAGGACATGCTGGGCGAAACCCAGCGCGCATTCGCGCATGTCGTCGACGCGTTCGATCGTGTGCGGCGGCTTTACGGCTTCCAGCGCGTCGAAACCCCCGTGTTCGAGGCGACCGCGGTCTTCTCTCGCTCGCTGGGCGAGACCACCGATGTCGTATCCAAGGAAATGTACAGCTTCGAGGATCGCGGCGGCGATTCCCTGACCCTGCGTCCCGAATTCACCGCGGGCATCGCGCGCGCCTATCTGACCGAGGGCTGGCAGCAATTCACCCCGCTCAAACTGGCAACCCATGGTCCGCTGTTCCGTTATGAGCGCCCGCAAAAGGGACGTTTCCGGCAATTCCATCAGCTCGATGCCGAGATCATCGGCACCGATCAGCCGACCGCCGATGTCGAACTGCTCGTGCTCGGCCAGCAAGTGCTCGACGAACTCGGCATTGCCGACGGGGTGACGCTCAACCTCAATACGCTGGGTGATGCCGAGACGCGGACCGCGTGGCGCGACGCGCTTGTCGCGCACTTCACCGCCAATCGCGACCAGCTCTCCGAGCAGAGCCTCGAGCGGCTGGAGAAGAATCCGCTGCGCATCCTCGACAGCAAGGAAGCGCAGGACCGGCCGATCGCCGATTCCGCGCCGCCGATCGACGATTATCTGTCGGCGGAAGCGGGGGCCTTTTTCGAAAAGGTGACGCGCGGACTCGATGCGGCGAAGGTCGCCTGGACGCGCGACCCGCGTCTCGTGCGCGGGCTCGATTATTATCGCCACACCGCGTTCGAATTCATCACCGACCGGCTGGGCGCGCAAGGCACGGTGCTGGGCGGCGGCCGTTATGACGGACTGATCGGCCAGCTCGGCGGGCCGGAGACGCCCGCTGTCGGCTGGGCGGCCGGGATCGAACGGCTGGCGATGCTGATCGCGCAGCCCGCGCCCGAGGCGCCGGTCGCTGTGCTGGTGCCGCTCGGCGCCGCCGCCGAAGCGCAGGCGATCGCGCTGATCGCCGATCTGCGCCGCGCCGGCATCGCCGCAGATATGGGCTTTTCGGGCAATATGAAGAAGCGGATGACGCGCGCATCGGCGAGCGGCGCGACCTTCGCGGTGATCCTGGGCGATGATGAGGTCGCCAAGGGCGTCGCTTCGGTCAAGCGGCTGGCGACGGGGCAGCAGAACGAAGTCGCGCTCGACGCCATTGTCGGGGCGATCGGCAACGGATGACCCGGATCTCGGCCGAACGCATCGCCGCCATCGAGGCGCGGCGTGACGAATTGCAGGCGATGCTCGCCACCGCGGATCTGCCGCCCGATCGCTTCGTCGCGGCATCCAAGGAATATGCGGAGATCGAACCGGTTGCCGTGGCCGCCGGCGAAGTGCGCCGGCTGCGCGCCGAGATCGTCGTGCTGGGCGAGATGGCGCAGGATCCCGATGGCGACATCCGCCAGATGGCGAGCGAGGAACTGGCCGACATCAACGCACGCATGCCCGAGGCGGAGCGTGCGCTCGCCATCAGGCTGCTGCCGCGCGACGCCGCGGACGAGCGCCCGGCCATGCTCGAGATCCGGGCGGGGACGGGTGGCGACGAGGCAGCGCTGTTCGCGGGCGACCTGTTCCGCATGTACAGCCGCTATGCCGAAAACCGGGGCTGGCGCGTCGAGCTGATCTCGGCGAGCGCGTCGGACATTGGCGGCTACAAGGAAGTCGTTGCGAGCGTGACGGGGCAGGGCGTGTTCGCCCGGCTCAAGTTCGAAAGCGGCGTCCACCGTGTCCAGCGCGTTCCCGTCACCGAATCGGGCGGCCGCATCCATACTTCGGCAGCGACGGTCGCGGTGCTGCCCGAGCCGGAAGAGGTCGATGTCCATATCGAGGACAAGGATCTGCGCATCGACGTGTTCCGCGCTTCGGGATCGGGTGGTCAGCATGTGAACACCACCGATTCTGCGGTGCGCATCACCCACTTGCCCAGCGGCCTCGTCGTCAGCCAGCAGGACGAGAAATCGCAGCACAAGAACAAGGCCAAGGCGATGAAGGTGCTGCGCGCGCGGCTCTACGAGCTGGAGCGCGAGCGCCTGGCCAGCGCACAGGCCGGCGCGCGCAAGTCGATGGTCGGATCGGGTGACCGCTCCGAACGCATCCGCACCTATAATTTCCCGCAGGGACGAGTGACCGATCACCGGATCAACCTGACCCTGCATCGGCTGCCCGAGATCCTCGAAGGGCAGCTCGACGAGCTGATCTCCACGCTCATCGCCGAGGATCAGGCCGAGCGGCTGGCGAATCTGGATGCCGGAAACAGTTGACGCGGCGCTGCGCGCGGCGGCGACGCGGCTGGCGGATGCAAGCGCGACGCCGCGGCTCGATGCCGAGCTGCTGATGGCGCATATATTGGGCCTTTCGCGCAGCGCATTGCTGATGGGGCGGCGCGACACGCCCGAGCCCAGGGGCTTCGCTGCGCTTATCGCCCGCCGTGCGGCGGGCGAACCGATCGCCTATCTCACCGGACAGCGGGACTTCTGGACGATCAGCCTGTCGGTCGGTCCCGGCGTGCTGAGTCCGCGCCCCGACAGCGAGACGCTGATCGAAGCGGCGGTCGATCATTTCGGATCGCGGGGGCCGGCGCGCATCCTCGATCTCGGCACCGGGCCGGGCACGCTGCTGCTCGCCGCGCTCGATCAATGGCCCCAGGCCACCGGCATCGGGATCGACGCGTCGCCCCACGCACTCGGCATCGCGCGCGACAATGCGGCGCGGCTGGGCATGGGTGCACGGGCGCGCTTCGCGCCGGGGGACTGGGCGCAAGGGATCGACGAGCGGTTCGATCTGGTCCTGTGCAACCCGCCCTATATCGGCACCGGCGAGGCATTGCCGGTCGATGTCGCCGGCCATGAGCCCGCCGAGGCGCTCTATGCCGGGGCTGACGGGCTCGATGCCTATCGCATCGTCGTGCCGCAGATCGTCGGGCTGGTCGCGCCGGGCGGGCTGGCCGCGGTCGAGATCGGCGCGTCGCAGCGCGATGCGGTGTCCGCGCTGTTCGCGGCACAGGACGCCGCCGTCACCTGTCGACGGGATCTGGCGGGTCAGGACCGCGCCATCCTGTTCGCGCGATAATCGCGACCGGTCGATCAGATTACCCCTTGGCCTTGGCCCTTCGGATCGCTAGATAGGGGTCAGGGACGGGCAGATCGACAGCTTATAGCGCTGGATTTGCCGTACCCCTGCCCCCATGGTCATGCTGTCGCTGAGGTCCATATGGATCGCGGCAGAAGGATGGGAAGCGTCTGCTCCAAGAGCGGGCGCCGCACCCGGATGGGGGCTGTGTACGGGAAGACCGGGAGCGTCGTGTTAAGTACGCCAAGAGCGAGGACACCAGTCACTTGATGAACAACCGTCAGCAGTCCGGCCGCCGTCGCGGCCGCGGCGGCCAGCGCCCACAGGGCGGTCCTGGCCGTCCCGAGCAAGGCAATCGCATCGACAATCGTGCGCGCGGCAATGCCAGCCAGCTGCTCGAGAAATACAAGACCCTCGCCCGCGACGCGCAAACGCAGGGCGATCGCGTCATGACCGAATATTATCTCCAGTTCGCGGACCATTATTTCCGCGTGCTGAGCGAGAGCCGGGCGCGCTTCGAGGAAAATCGCCGTCCGCGCGACGAGTATCAGGACGATGAGGACGACAGCGACGAGAACCGCGCCGAAGGCGGCAATGACGCCGATTATGGCGATCAGGATCGTGAGCAGGATCGCAGCGAGCAACGCCGCGAACGCCCGCGCCGTGATGATCGGGAAGTCCGCGAGGCACGCGAGCCCCGTGAAGCACGGGAGCCCCGCGAGGCACGCGAACCGCGTGAGCAGCGCCCGCGTGAGGCGCGTGAACCCCGCGAAGCCAGGGAGCCCCGTGAGCGGCGCCCGCGCCAGGAGCCCGTCCAGGCTCAGCTGGAGATCGACGTCGAGCCCGTCGCGGTGAGCGAGGAACGTGCCGAGCCGCGGCCGGCGCGCGGCCTGCGTCCGCGCCGCAACGGTGTCGCCAATGGTCACCATCGTACTGAAGACGCCGTCGGGATCGAGGCCGATCGCCTGCCGCCCTCCTTCGGCATCCGTGCCGAGGAAAGCGCGCCAGCGCCCGAGATTGCCGAAGCCGAGCCGGAAGCCGCACCGGCGCCCAAGCGCCGCGGCCGGCCACGCAAGGTGGTCGAAGTACCAGCGGAGGGCTGAGCGCTCCGAATCGATTGACTTTGAAGGGCGGCACCGCGAGGCGTCGCCCTTCCTTTTGGCGAAGAGGATGTGTGATGACACGGATGGTGCTGCTGGGCGTGACAGCGGCTCTGCTCGCAAATGGCCCTGCAATGGCGCAGTCCGCACCCGCGGCGGCCGACATTGCAGCGTTGCGTGGCGAGCTGGATGCATTGCGCGCCAAGGTCGATCAACTCGAGCGCCAGCTTGCCGAATCGCGTGCCGACGCGGCCAAGCCGGCACCTGCCATCGCCGCCGCCGAGCCGCCCAAGCCGGCACCCGCGCCGTCGAGCGCTATCGCCTGGAAGGGCGCACCGCAGTTCGAGGACAAGGCGTCGGGCTTCACCTTCAAGCCCAAGGGTTTCCTCCAGTTCGACAGCGGCCGGGTCTACAACCCGTCGGATGCGCTGACCGCCACCGGCAATTTCGGCAACCGGACGCGGCTGCGTCGCGCGGTCTTCGGCGCCGAAGGCACGATGCCCGGCGGGTTCGGCTACAAGGCCGAATTCAACTTCGCCGACGGCACCGTCGGTTATGAGGATGTGATCCTCACCTGGCAGCCCAAGGGGACGCCGGTGCAACTGATGATCGGCAATGCCTATCCGCTGTCCGGTCTCGATGTGATGACCAGTTCGCGGCTGACGTCCTTCGCCGAGCGCGAACAGGCGAGCGAGGCCTTCAACTTCAACCGCCGCGTCGGCGCGTCGCTGGGGCTGATCGATCCCAAGGACCGCTACACGCTGACCGCCGGCCTCTACCAGACCGGCATCACCGGCGATTTCGGCGACGATGGCTGGCAGGCCAGCATTCGCGGCACTTTCTCTCCGACGCTGGGCAAGAATGCCCGGCTCCATCTCGGCGCGAACTTCCAGCATCGCAGCAATCGTACCGATGTGCCGCAGGTGCGCTACCGCACTCGCCCGCTGACGACGGTCACCGATTTCCGCTTCGTCGATTCAGGCTTCCTCACCGCGGGGGGGGACGATGTGCTCGGCGTCGAGCTGGCGGGCATCTTCGGCCCGTTCCACATCGCCGGCGAAGGCCATAAGCTTTGGGTCAACGACTATCGGGCGTCGCTTGACAAGGGCGGGCTCTTCTATGCGAGCGGCCCGAGCTATGTGAGCGCCTACGGCGAGATCGGCTATTATGTGACCGGCGAGACGCGCGGTTACAAGGGTGGCCGCTGGGATCGCACCAAGGTGCTGCGTCCGATCGGCAATGGCGGCTGGGGCGCGCTCCAGCTCAATGCCCGGGTCGACATGGTCGACCTCACCGATGTCGTCGGCGGCACGGTGCGCCTGAATGGCGGGCGAGAGACCGGCTATTCGCTCGGCGCGATATGGAACCCGATCGATTATGTCCGCTTCCTGATGCAATATTCGCATATCGAGGTGGAGGGCGGCCCGTCGGCCGTGCTGGTCGTGCCGGGATCGACGCTGCCCGCGGATGCGCGCCAATATGCCACCGATGTGATGGTGCTGCGCGCGCAGATCGAGTTCTAAGTCGCAAGCGGGAGGGGATCGGCTCTATCCAGGCCGCTAGCCTCAAGTGGCTGAACGCTTTTTTGCGCTTCGCTTCGATCTCCCGATGCGGCATCATCGGGTCATCTGAAGGGGAGAGTGTGATGCGTAACGGCCTGATCCTGGCGGCAAGCCTCATACCGGCCGTTGCGGCGGCGCAGACCGCATCGACCGCGCAGGGCGATGTCGCGGTCACCATCTACAACAACAATATCGCGCTGGTGCAGGATTCGCGTACGCTGACCGTGCCTGCCGGACGCAGCCGTCAGGAATTTCCCGACGTCTCGGCGCAGATCCGGCCGGAGACCGCGAGCCTTGCCGGATCGGGCATCGCGATCGTCGAGCAGAATTTCGACTATGACCTGCTGTCGCCCGACAAGCTGATGGAAAAGGCGGTCGGGCAAGTGGTGACGATCGTGCGGACCAATCCGGCGACGGGCGCGGAGACGCGCGAACAGGCCAGGGTGCTTGCCGCCAATGGCGGCATCGTCCTGCAGATCGGCAGCCGGATCGAAGTGCTGCGCGACGACGGCCTGCCGGTGCGCGTCGTGTTCGACAAGGTGCCCGAGAATCTGCGTGCGCGGCCGACATTGTCGGTGACGATCGACGCAGCCAAGGCGGGGCCGGTCGCCACGCGGCTATCCTATCTCACCCCCGGCATGGGCTGGACCAGCGACTATGTCATGCTGTTCGACGAAAAGTCGGGAGCGACCGACATGCAGGGCTGGGTCACGCTGACCAACAATACCGGCACGACCTATACCAATGCCGATACGCTGCTTGTTGCCGGCAATGTCGGCGGCGGGCAGAATCGCTTCAACGCGCTCAACGCGACGCTGGAGGCGGCGGGCACCGAGAGCGGGACGCGCGAGCGCCTGGGCGCCGATTATCTCTATCCGCTGGCCGAACGCACGACCATCGCCAACGCCCAGCAGAAACAGGTGAGCTTCCTCGACGTGAAGGGTGCGCCGGCGCGCAAGGCCTATGAATTCGTCAATGGCTGGCTGGGCAGCAACGACGATCCGCGCAGCGCGGTGACGGCGATCAAATTCTCGACCTCCAAACAGGGCGGGCTCGGCGACCAGCTCCCCGCCGGCACGATCCGCGTCTATCTGCGCGACGCGCGCGGCGATCCGCAGTTCATAGGCGAAAGCCGGATCGATCACACTCCGATGGGCTCGTCGATGGCGATCCGCACCGGCGATGCGTTCGACGTGAAGGTGAAGACCGTGGTCGAGGCGCGCACCAAACTCTCCAACCGCCGCTGGCAGACCAGGATGCGCTACATCGTCACCAATGCGCGGCCCGAGGCCGTAACGGTCGACGTCTCGCAGAACGGGTTGTGGGGCGATGTCCGCATCACTGCGCAAAGCATCGAGGGCACGCGTATTTCGGCGGATCGCGTCGAATGGAAAGTGCCGGTGCCCGCCAACGGCACGACCGAACTGACCGCGACTTTCGACACGCGGTACTGAACCGGTGCGCGCGCTCGCGCTTTTCCTGATCCTGCTCGGCTGGGCGGCGTCCGCGCCGGCGCAGACCGTCGTTTCGCGCGACGTGTCCGACGTCTCGGTCACCATCTACCGCGCGCCCAATCGCGGCAGCGGCGCGATGGATCGCAACTGGCCCCAGGGCTACGCGCTGATCAGCGAGACCAGGACGATCACGATCCCGGCAGGCGACAGCATCGTCCGCTTCGAAGGCGTTGCCGAAGGGCTGCTTCCCGAAACGGCGATCGTCACCGGCCTGCCCAAGGGCGTGCGCGAGAAGAATCGCGACGCGCGCCTGATTTCGCCTGCCGGGCTGGTCGACGCCTATCTCAAGCGCAGCGTGCGGCTGAAGCGGACCAACCGCAAGACCGGCAAGGTGACCGAGCAGGATGCGGTCATCCAGGCCGGCCCCAATGGCGGAGTGATCATCCAGACATCGGAGGGTGTCGAGGCGCTGGGCTGTTCGGGACTGCCCGAGCGCATGATCTATCCGGAGGTGCCGGCAGACCTCTCGCCGCGCCCGACCCTGTCGGTGCTGACCAACAGCGACCGCGCGGTGACCGCGACCGTCCAGCTGACCTATATGGCGCAGGGCTTCGACTGGTCGGCCAGCTATGTCGCGCGCATGAATGCGGACAGCGGCAAGATGGGCCTGTTCGCTTGGCTGACGGTCGCCAATGGCGGCGTGCAGAGTTTCAAGGATGCGCGGCTGCAGGTCGTTGCCGGCCAGCCGCGCAAGGAACGCAATGCCGCGCCGCTCGCCCAGCCCAGGGCGGCGCTGCGCCTGCAATGCTGGCCGATGGACGTCACCAGCACGCATCCCCGCTATGTCTTCACGCGTCTGCCCTGGCCGCAGGCGGTCGAGGAAGAGGTGATGATGGAATCGGCCGATTCAATCGTCGTGACAGGGCAGCGCCGCAGCCGCGTCGCCTATGCGCCGCCTCCGCCTCCGCCTCCGCCTCCGCCTCCGCCCCCCGCGCCCGTCGCGATGGTGGCGCAGCAGGAGGAACTAGGCGATCTCAAACTCTATCGCGTGCCCGAGCGCGTGACCGTCGCGGCCCAGGCGCAGAAGCAGGTCGCGATGATCGATCAGTCCGATGCGGCGTTCGACCGGATCTATTCGGTCAATGCGGCATCGGGTTCGCAGGATTATCAGTCGATGCCGTTCCTGCTCAGGGGCAAGAACAGTAAGGACAAGGGGCTCGGCCTGCCGCTGCCCGCGGGGTCCGTCGCGATCTTCGAGGAGGTTGCGCAGCGCGAACTGCTCGTCGGCAATGCCGATCTGGCCGATCTCGCGGTGGACGAGCGTGTCGAGCTGCCGATCGGGCAAAGTCCGGATGTGCAGTGGCGATTGACCAAGGTCAGCGAAAACAAGAAGCGGCAGGATTGGCGCGTCGACCTGACCAATGCGCGGCCATTCCCGGTCAATGCCGAGATCCTGATCCCCTATGACCTTATCGACAGGCCGCCGGGCATGGAGCGTGGCCGCGGCGGCTGGGTCCTGCCCGTCGCGGTGCCGGAGAACGGCACGGCGACGGCTTCCTACGTCGTCCGGCTCGAGCGCCCGCGGTGATTCATATGCGATCCCGAAGATGCTGGCGCATCCGGGATCGGTTCGCTCAGACGCCGCGCGGGCTCATATAAGGGCCTGATGAGGCAAGCTCATCCGACCCTTATATCATTCCACCGGCGGCAACGGACGCGGCCGGTGATTCTCGTCGAGCGCGACGAAGGTGAACAGGCCTTCGGTGACCTTCACTTCCTGATTGCCGCGGTCGCGCATCGCGATCACCTCGATACGGATGCCGATCGAGGTCCGCCCCCGGCGCTCGACATGGGCGTAGACCGAGATCACGTCGCCCAGATGGATCGGCGCGATGAACGACATCGAATCGATCGCGACGGTCGCGGTCGGCCCCTGTGCCACCCGTCCCGCGACGATGCCCGCCGCAATGTCCATCTGGCTCAGCACCCAGCCGCCGAAGATATGGCCGTTGGAATTGATATCGCTCGGCCCCGGCACGACGCGCAGCACGGGGTCCTGGGGGCAGTCGACGCTCATCGTGTCTCGTCCTCGCTATGATCGTGGATTTGTTCGTCATGACCGCTGCCCGAACTGAGGAAGACGAGCCCCATCAGCGCGGCGCCGAGCATCACCGACAGCCCGATGCCGAGTATCGTCGCGATCAGCATGTGGATCGGAATCGGGCCGTGCACGGCGTGGAGATAGGCGATCGCGACCGCCACGGCGGCAACCGCGACCAGCGCCATCCATGCCATCAGCCGGCGATAGCGGGCCCAGGCGAAGCGCGCATAATCCGGATCGGAAAGATTGGGCCGTTGGTCGGTCATGCCTTCCCTTTGCGACCGGTTCGTGGGAACATCAACCGGGCACGGCACTGATATTGGTATTGGAGAGGAGTCGAGCCATGACCATCAGAACGGTCGTCGAGGGCAATCCCCACATGGTCGTCACCATTGGCGCGGACGCGAGTGTCGCGGAGGCGGTGGCGCTGCTTGCCGAAAAGCGGATCGGTGCCTTGCCGGTGGTCGAGGACGGTGCGGTCGTCGGCGTATTTTCGGAACGAGACGTGATCCATTGCCTTGCGCGATATGGCGGCGACGCGCTTTCGCACCTGGTGCGCGAGGCGATGACCGCGCCGGTCATCACCGTCGATCCGGACCAGCAGGCGATCGTCGCCTTGTCGATGATGACGCGCCGGCGCATCCGCCACCTGCCGGTGATCGACGGCGGCGCACTGGTCGGCTTCGTTTCGATCGGCGATCTGGTGAAGTACCGGATCGACCGGATCGAATCGGAAGCTGCGGCGATGCGCGACTATATCCAGAGCGCGTGAACGGTCGTCGTTCGGGTGATGCTGGCCTGCGAACGGCATTGCTCTGCGCTTCCGGTGCTTACGTACTGAAGTACGCTCCGCTCCAGTTCTCGATCGACGCCATTCTCGCTCCAGCCTGACCCGAACCACACCCCGCTCAAGGACGTGTTCAGGCTTCGGCCGCCTTGCGCTTGATCACCAGGCGCAACAGCTCGTCGAGCGTCGCGCGGGCGAAGAGGAAGAGCAGGGCGCCATAAGCCGCGGCACCCACGGGCACGAGCAGCGCGAGTCGCGCAAAGGGGCCGAGCGGGGGCAGCAACTGATCCACCCCCCAGACCAGGGCCGCCATTGCCGCGGAGACGATGAGTCCGGGCGCCACGGCGAGCGCCAGCCTGCGCCAGGAAACCCCGATCGCGGGCAGCGACATCGCCGACGCGACGAGCGCGAAGACCGGAAAGCCGATCAGCCAGGCCAGCGCCAGGCCCATGCCGCCATGGCGCACGCCGATCAGGAAGGCGACGATCATGATCGTCGCACCGGCGATCGAGGAGCGCGCCGCGATCCATGGCTTGCCGACGCCGTTGGTCGCCGGCGAATAGAGGATCTGCAAGGTCACGAAGGGCATGGCGAGCGAGAGCACGCGCACCAGCGGCACCATCTCCCCCCATTTTTCGCCGAACAGCGCCACCACCAGCGGTTCGGCTGTGGCGGCCAGCCCGAAATAGATCGGCATCGTCGCCAGCATGATCAGCTTGATCGCTTTCACGAATGCGGCGGAAAATGCTTCGCGATCATGCTGGAGTCGCGAATAGGCAGGGAAAGCGACATCGTTGAGCGGCGGCACGAACTTGGTCGCGACGATCTGGGTCAGGAACAATGCTTCGGCATAGATGCCCAGCGCGTGAGGCTCGAGCGCGCGTCCGCCGATGAAGATGTCCGACTGGCTCTGGATGATCCAGAAGAGCTGGGTGACGAGGATGGCGCCGCCATAGCCGAACATCGCGCCGGCGCCGCGAAAGTCGAAGCTGGGCCAGACGAGCACGCGCGCGGCCAGGTTCAGCGCGATGGCGCGGGTATAGAATAGCGCGATGGGGGCCGCGACCAATGTCCATACGCCCCAGCCCGCGAGCGCGCATGACAATGCGGTGACCGCGCCCGCGATCGCGGAGGCGAAATTGGCCTTGGCCTGATTGCGGAAATCGAGCGCGCGGCTGAGCAACACGTCGGGCAGCGCGATGAAGGGGGTGGCGAGATAGAGCAGCGCCTGAACGCGCAGCAGGTCCGCGACCATCGGCTGGTTGTAATAGTCCGCGGCGAGTGGCGCGAGCGTGAGCTGGAGAATCGCCAGTCCGCCGTTGAGCAGCAGCAGCATGCCGAATGCCTGCCTGATTCGATGCGTGTCGACCGAGTCGGACTGGATGATCGAACTGGCGAAGCCATAACCGTTGAGGAAATTGAGCAGCGCGAGAATCACCTGCGTCATCGCGAACAGCCCGTAATCACGGGGATCGAGGATGCGGATCACGAGCAGAGTCGATCCCCACATCACCATCTGCGAGGCGATCTGGCTGCCGGAACGCCAGAAAACGGCGCTTCTTACGCGATTCGCGAACGTGCCGTCGCGTATCTCCCCCTCATTCACCCGTTCGCTCCATATCGTCTCGATACGCCATTAGCCCGGTTTCGCGGGGTTTGCCGAGCGTAGAACCATATGCTGACACAAAATTGCAAAAATGGCGGTTGACCGCCACCGAACCCCTCCATATATGCCCTCTCACCGCAGCGGTGGACCACATCGGTTCCTGCAGCGGTCGCAAAAAACAGGATGCCCGGTCAGCCCCGGTAAAAGGGGAGAGGTCAGGCGTCCGCGTTTTTTTGGCTCTTTGACATTGTCGGTTTAGATGAAGGGACATGTGGGCGGCGGCCCCGGGTCCGACGTTCAAGGCGTCGGGTGCTCGGTTAAATTAGCCGTTCCTA
>JASBTC010000465.1 GCA_030148625.1 Sphingobium sp.
GCCGACAGCCTCGGCGCAGTGCCGGTCAACCGCTATACCGGCTTCGGTCGGCTGACCTTCGACGCGAGCGACGCGATCACCCTGTTCGGCGAAATCTCGTACAACAAGGTGACGTCGCAATATCTCGGCCTCGCCTCCGCCAACCAGCTTTCGATCAAGGCCGATAACGTCTTCCTGCCCGCGGCGCTTCGCCAGACGCTGGCAGCCAACAACGTCGCGACGATCACGCTGGGCCGCTCCGTGCTCGACAATGCCCGCACCGTCGTCGATCTCGACATCGAGACGATCAACGCGCTTGGCGGCTTCAATGCCAAGCTGGGCGGCGACTGGCTGCTCGACGGCAGCTTCAGCTATGGCCGTACCAAGAACCGGGCGACATCGAGCAACAACCGCATCACATCGCGCTTCAACCTTGCGCTCGATGCGATCGATGATCCGCGCACGCCCGGCGTGGTCGATCCGATCTGTCGATCGACCATCGCCAACCCGACCAATGGCTGTGTGCCGCTGAACCTGATCGGCGAGGATCGCTTCTCCGACGCAGCGCTCGCCTATGTGAACGGCGTCGGTTACCGCCTGTGGGACATCAAGCAGAAATCGGCGGCGATGACGCTGCGCGGCTCACCCTTCGACACCTGGGCCGGGCCGGTCTCGATCGCGGTCGGCGGCGAATATCGCGAGCTGAGCGTCAAGACCACGTCGGATCCGATCTCGGCGGCGCTCGCCTTTGCCGGTGGCGGCACCATTCCCTATGCGGGCAAGGTGACGGTCAAGGAAGGCTTCGGCGAAGTGCTGATCCCGCTCGCCAAGGATACCGACTGGGCCAAGGATCTGAGCATCGACGCCGCCGCGCGCGTCACCGATTACAGCACTTCGGGCACCGTCGTCACCTGGAAGGGCGGCATCAACTACGCGATCAACGATTCGATCCGGCTGCGCGCCACACGCTCACGCGATATCCGCGCGCCCAGCCTGGAGGAACTGTTCCAGGCCGGATCGACATCCCAGCTGACCGTCGAGGATCCGAAACTCAACAACATCTCCTATCTCGTCACCGCGGCAAACCAGGGCAATCCCAGCCTGACGCCGGAAAAGGCCGATACGCTGACCGCCGGTGTCGTGCTGACGCCGACCTTCATTCCGCGCCTCAAGCTGTCGATCGACTATTATAATATCGAGCTGAACGACGCGATCATCGCACTCACCCCGGCAGCGATCGTGACCCGCTGCTACACCACATCGCCCCAGGCCTGCTCGCTGATCATCCGTGGCGGCGTCGATGACCGCATCACCCGCGTCGTCAATGGCCCGGTCAACCTGACTTCGGTCAAGACCCGCGGCATCGACGTCGAGGCGCAATACTGGTTCCCGATCGGCGCCGACCGGCTCAATATCCAGGCGCTGATCACCTATATCGATCACACGTCGATCTCCGACGGCCTCAACAAACCCACCATGCTCGCCGGCAGCGTCGAGCAACCCACGGTCGCGGCGGTTGGCGGCAACCCGCATTGGAAGATCAACACGCATGTCAGCTATGTGAACGACCGTTTCACGCTGAGCGCGGCGGCGCGCTATATTGGCGGCGGCAGCATCAACAAGGCATTCACCTACAAGGATCTCGACGTGCTGAGCGTCAATGGTCGCGTCTATTTCGACCTTCAGGGCGAAGTGACGCTGATCGAGAATGACGACAATCGCGTCGCCCTGTTCGGATCGATCCAGAACGTGTTCAACAAGACGCCACCGATCACCGGCGCGGGCGGGTACGGCACCACCCGGGCGCTGTACGACACGCTCGGCCGGATGTTCACCGCGGGCGTCCGTTTCAAATTCTGATGACGACATGTCCGGGCCGCAATCGCGGCCCGGACCATTTTGGGAGGATCCGGATGGCCCGTTTCGCCTGGCTGCCGCTCGCCGCATTGCTCGCGACGCCCGCTCATGCCGATCCGGGGGCACCCGGCCGGATCGCGACGGCGCTCGGGGTTCCCTCCCCCACCGCGCCGGGCTGCGCGGTTGGCATCTTCCGCGACGGCAAGACAGCGGAGTTGGTCAATGCCGGCGCCGCCGATATCGCGACGGGCCGTGCGATCGGGTCCGACACGCAATTCTACGCGGCCTCGGTCTCCAAGCAATTCACCGCGGTCGCGCTGATGCAGCTCGTCGTCGCGGGCAAGGTCTCGCTGACCGACGACGTCCGGAAATTCATTCCGGAGTTGGCCGATTACGGCACCGTCGTCACCGTCCAGATGCTGCTCAACATGACCGGGGGCATCCGAGATTCGCTCGCGCTGCTCGCATTGGAGGGCAATCTCAAGATTTCGGAGCCCAGCCGCGCCGACGCGCTGGCCGGCGTGCTGCGGCAGAAGGAGACCAATTTCAAACCCGGCACCGAATATGATTACACCAATGGCGGCTATCTGCTGCTGTCCGAAATCGTCGAGCGCGTGTCGAAACAGCCGTTCGAAACCTATGTGAACGCGAATGTGCTGAAGCCTTTGGGCATGACGCGCAGCTTCATGATGCTGGGCAAGCGCACCGCCGACGCCAATGCGACGCACGGTTATGTCGCGGCCGCCGACGGCAAGGTGACCTCCGCCGACGAATATCCGCTGTTCGGCGGATCGGGCGGGCTGATCACGACGGTGAACGACCTGGCCAAATGGGATCGCGACATCGACACCGGCCACAAGGTGTGGACGCCGGAGATCACGCGGCTGATGATCACGCCGGGCAAATTCACCAACGGTGCGCCGGTGGTGCGATCGGGGCGCGGCATCGCCTATGGCAATGCGCTGATCGTCGGACCGCACTGGTTCCACCACACCGGCGGAGCCGCCGGCTACAAGACGCTTTATGGCCGCCTGCCCGAAAAAAGGATGGGCATCGCGCTGCTCTGCAACAACGGCGCGATCGATCCCGCGAAAAAGGCGGACGAGGTGATCGCGGCGCTCAACGAGGGGCTGCCGGCGATCACCGAACCCAGTTCCGACGGCTCGGCGCTCAACGGCCGCTATCGCAATCCCAACATCGCCGCGACCTATATCGTCGACGCCAAGGGCGACACGATCAACCTGACGCTGGAGACCGCAAAGGGCGGCACGACTGGCCCGCTGGCGCTCAAGCGCAACGACGAAGGCGCGTTCAAGAGCGGGCCGTTCAGCATCACCCCCGACGACGATGCGCGCGGCTTCGTGCTAAGGACGTCCCGCATCACGCTTCATTTCGATCGGGCACAATGACGATGACCGGATTGCGTCGCTCCGCCGCCGCCCTCGCCCTGCTCGCGCCGCTGTTGGGGGCCGCTCCGCCACAGACCACGATCGTGATCGCCGGCGGCACCATCTATGACGGCGCCGCGACGAAGCCGGTGATCGGCGACGTGGTCATTGCCGGCGACAAGGTGATCGCGATCGGACCGCGCGCCGGCCGCAAATATCGCGGCGCGCGTGTGATCGATGCCAAGGGAATGATCGTCGCGCCCGGCTTCATCGATCCGCACACCCATGCCGACGCGCTTGTCTGGGGCGATACGGCGGAAAAGCGGCTGGTGACGCCGTGGCTGACCCAGGGCGTGACGACGATCATGACCGGCAGCGACGGCTATGGCCAGGGCCCCGAAGGATCGCCGGCGAAGCTGTTCGACCATGTGGCCAAGGCGGGCGTCGGCCCCAATGTCGCCGCGTTCGTCGGCTTCGGCTCGGTCCGCGAGGCAGTGATCGGCGACGATGCACGAGCGCCCTCGCCAAGCGAGTTGCAGCGCATGCAGTCGATCACGGCCCGGGGCATGTGCGAAGGCGCGCTCGGCCTGTCGGCGGGGCTGTTCTACGCACCGCAGAGTTTCGCCAAGACCGAGGAAGTGATCGCGGTCGCGCGCGAGGCGGCGAAGCGCGGCGGCGTCTATGACACGCATCAGCGCGACGAATCCTCCTACACGATCGGCCTGATGGCCTCGGTGCGCGAAGTGATCCGCATCGGCCGCGAAGCGGGCCTGCCCGTCCATTTCTCGCACCTCAAGGCGCTGGGCGCCGATGTGCAGGGCAAGGCGGCGGACGTGATCGCGATCATCGACGCGGCGCGTAGCGCGGGGCAGAGCATCACCGCCGATCAATATCCCTATGAGGCGTCGGGATCGAGCCTGATCGCCTCTCTGGTGCCGCGCTGGGCGCAGGATGGCGGCGCGGCGGCGCTTGTCCGCCGGATCGAGACCCCGGCCGATCGCGAGAAGATCGTCGCCGAGATGAAAGTCAATCTGGTGCGGCGCGGCGGCCCCAATGCGGTGCTGATGCGCGATGCCGGCCGTCCCTGGTCGGGCAAAAGGCTCGACGTCATCGCCAGGGATTGGGGCGTCGATCCGGTCGAGGCGGCGCTGCGCATCATCGTGGCGAACAAGGGCGATGGATCGAGCATCGTTTCGTTCAACATGATCGAGCCCGATATCCGGCTGTTCATGCAGCAGCCCTGGATGATGACGGGCTCCGACGGGTCGGCCGGCCATCCCCGGATGTACGGCACCTTCCCCACCAAATACGCCAAATATGTCGTCGCGGAGAAAACGATCAGCGTCGCCGACTTCATCAATTCGAGCACCGGCCGCACCGCCGATTTCTTCAAGCTCGACCGGCGCGGCCATCTGAAACCCGGCTATTTCGCCGATGTCGTGGTGTTCGATCCCAAGACCTATCGTCCCCGCGCGACCTATCTCGAACCGGCATTGTCGAGCGAGGGTGTCCGCACGCTGATCGTCAACGGCACGCTGACGATCGACGGTGGACGCGTGACCGGCAAGGCCGGCGGGCGCGCGGTGAAGCATAGGCCGACGCAGGGAAGTTGCGCATAGGGCGAGGCCTACCCGGATTCAGGCCAGGGCCTTGGTCAGGGCGCGGACAAAGGCGGCATTCAGCGCGTCACGCGACGCTTCCGAGGGCTTGGGCCAGGCGCTTTGCAGCACCAGCAGCAGGTCCGCCACAGGATCGATATGGAGCAGCTGACCGAAGACGCCTTCGGCCCGATAATTGGCGGGCGTGCGCTGGATCCACCATTGATAGCCATAGTCGGACGCACTGCCATTCGCCTTGTGCGGTGCCGATGGCTGGGTGGACTCCGCCATCCAGCCCGCCGGCAGGATCCGGCGCCCCGCCGCGACGCCGTCGTTCAGGCAGAACAGGCCCGGCCGCGCGACATCGCGCGCCGTCGCGCTGATGCAGCCCCCGCCCCATTCGGTGTCCCCTTCGGCATTGCACACCCAATAGGCGTCGGCCTCCATGCCCATCGGCTGCCAGATTCGCTCGGAAAGATAAGGCGACAGCGGACCGCCGATCGCGGCCGCCACCACTTCACCCAGCATGCAGGATTCGCCGGTCTTGTACTGGTGGACGGTCCCGGGCGGATAGGCGCGCGGCAGCGATGCCAGATGCGCGAAGAATTGGCCCTTGCGATCGCGTGCTGCGGAAAGCGCGAGCAGCCGGTTCACGTCGGATGCGGGATCGAGATAATTCTCGCTCCAGCGGATGCCGGAGGACATGCGCAGCAGATCGCGGATGATCGTCCCGTCGAATGCCGTGCCCTTGAGCGCGGGCAGATAACGCACCACCGGATCGGTCACCGCACCGATCTGGCCGTCGGCAATGGCGGCCCCGACCAGCAGCGAGGTCACCGATTTCGCCATCGAAAAGGATGTCCATCGCGTCGCGGCGTCGTTGCCCAGCGCATAGCGCTCCAGCACGACCCGACCCTTATGCACCGCCACCAGGCTGGCGACGCGATTGAACGCCATGAACTGGGCCAGGGTCCAGTCGCGCCCGTCATGGCTGAACACCAGGTCGGGCCCGTTCGCAGCGCGCGGCAACGGCACCGTCACGCCACCCCTGCGGATGGACCGCGTCGCGAACAGCCGGTCCATGTTGCGGAATGCGCGGATCTGCGCGTCCCCCTCCAGGAACAGCAGCTTCGCGGCATCGCGCGACGCATCATCTGTCGCGCGCGCCCAGGATCGCCCCGGCATCGCCGATGCCGTCAGGCCGGCGCCCAGCCATGCCAGCATACGGACCGCGTCGCGCCGGTCGACCGGCATGCCGGTCATCGTCCCGCCTCCGCCTTGCAGTGCGCGGCGCCGGCCAGCGCGTCGAGTTCCGCCCGGTCATGCAGCCTGCCGCCCGCGACGACCGCGCGGATGGTGCGCAGCGCATCCAGATCGCGTGAGGGATCGCGGTCGAGCAGCAGCAGGTCCGCGCGCGCGCCGGGCTCGACGGTGCCGAAATCGGCGGCCCAGCCCAGCGCCGACCCCCGCCGGGGCAGCGAGCGGAAATAGTCGCGCGGCACCACCGTCGCGCTGCGCAAGGCCTGTATCGGCGTCAGCCCGGCGGCGGCGAGTGCCTTGAGTTCGCTCAACAGCCCTTCACCCCAGAGGTGATAGGGTTGCGGCGTATCCGATCCGGCCATGATGCGCACGCCCGCACGCGCATAGGCCGAGGCGATCGCGCGGCGCAGGCGCACAAAGGCCGTGGCGGCCTCCGCCGGCATCGCCCGCTGCATGGCTGCGCGGCGCGCCGGCCAGATCCGGCGCTGTTCGGCATCGGCCAGGCAGGCCGCCATGCCCGCCGCCAGGGCACGGGTGTCCACGGCAGGATCGAAGGCGCGTTCGAACGATGCGAGCGTCGGCACCTGAAAGGATCGCGCCCGGGCGACGCGCCGCGCCAGGCCGTCGACCTGCGCGGGCCCGGCGGCGGACGCGGCAGCGACCACCGCCGGCGGCGGAACCTGCTCGAACGGCCCGAGATCGGCGCCATGTTTCGGCAGCAATTCCTGGATCGCGCCGTCGAGATGCTCGACCTCCTGCCCCGCCGCGAGCGCCGCGGGCAGGCCGACCGCATTGTCGACATGGCCCGCCACCGGCAGTCCGGCTCGGCGCGCTTCGTCGATCAGCGCATGCCAAACCGCCGGATGCGTGATCTGGTGCGCCTTGACGAGGTCGTATCGCCCATCCGCCGCGCTGCGCACCGCCACGCGACCGGCCTCGGCCGTCGCTGCGTTGTCGTCGTTGACGATCGGCGCGGCCACATAAAGGCGCGGGCCGAGCAGAGTGCCGCGCTCGACCGCCGAACGCGCATCGCGCGCGACCGCCGGCGCCTGCATCGCGCGCGCCGTCGTCACGCCAGATCCGATCATCAGCGCGAGCGAGCGGCGCAGAGCCCCGTCGGTCGCCGTCGCGGCATCCGGCAGATGGACATGCATGTCGACCAGGCCCGGCATCACCACCAGCCCCCGCGCCATGATCCGGCGCGCACCCGGCGGCACCGGGACGCGCCGCCGCGGGCCGATGCGCACGATCCTGTCGCCCCGCACGATGATCGTCTGGTCGCGCAACCGGGCCTGCGCGGTCATCGGCAGCACCTCTGCACCAACGATGGCGAGCGTTTCCGGAGTTTCCTTGGGTGCCGGCGCAGCGGCTGCAGGCGTGGCGAACGGCAGAAATATGGGCAGCAGCCGGACGACGCGGCACACGCTCATGCCTCTCCTCCGCCGATCGCAATCATGGTGCGGCCGGGAAAATGGTGCGGCGGCACCGGCAGGTTGGTCGGCGCCGGCCCTTTGCGGACTCGCCCGGACAGGTCGAATTGCGAACCGTGGCACAGGCACAGCCAGCCGCCATCGTCGCCCAGCCCAGCGAACGGCTCGCACCCTTCATGCGTGCAGCGGCCGATCACCACCAGCCAGTCGGGATCGTGCGTGCGATCCTCGTCGCGTTCGGGGTCGCGCAGCGTCGAGAGCGGCACCGCGCGCACCGCCGCGATCTCCGCCGCGCTGCGGTGACGGACGAAGACGGGCTGGCCGCGCCAGGCAATGCGCAGTTGCTCGCCTTCGCCGATCCCGTCGAGCCGTACCAGCAGCGGCCCGGCGTCGTCATGCGCGGCCGTCCGGCCACAGGGCAGCGCCGCCAAACCGGCCAGCATCTCGCGCCGACGGATGCCGGGCATCACGGCCTGGTTACGCGGCCGGGCACGTCGACCACCTTGACGCGCGCAGACCCCTTGCCGCCCGTCTTCACCCGCTTGAGTTCCTGCAAAGTGGCGACGTCGATCACGCTCACTTCGTTGCTCGTGCGGCAGCCGACATAGGCGTATCGGCCGTCGGGCGCGAAAGTGATCCAGTTGGGACCCGCGCAGACCGGGATCGTCTTCACCAGTTCCAGCCCGGGATGCGTATAGATGGAGACAGTGTTGATGATGCTGCCCGCGGCGAACAGATATTTCTCGTCGGGCGACAGCTCCAGCCCGTGATTGACGTTGTGCGGCCATTCGAGCGGCGGCGTGAAATCGGCGGGCAGGCCGGGCAGGCGCACCGTCCGCGTCACCTTTCCGCTCTCCAGATCGGCGACGGCAAAGCCGTGCAGGCGCGAGAGCTGCGTATAGAGCGTCTTTTCATCGCGGGTGAAAGTGAACGGGCGCACCCCGTCCTGGAAGCTCAGCAGCTTGGCCAGCCGGTTCTTCTCGGTATCGAGCACATAGATCGACTGAGTGAACATCGATCCGGCGTAGAGGCGCTTGCCGTCCGCCGACAGCCGCGTGGTGTGCATGCCCCATTGGCCGTCGAGCCGGCCGGTGACCACCCCGCGCCGGGTGTCGATCACCTCCAGATATGCGCGGTCGTAGAGCGGCGCGTAGAGCGTCCCCGTCTTCGAGATGCTCAGATGATGCGGCCATCCGTCCTTCAGCGGCAGGCGCCAGAGGATCCGGTCGTCCGCGGTGCTGATCGCGACGATCTCGCCGGAATCGGGAACGCCCCAGCCATGCGACTTGGAAATACCGACATTGACATAGACCGCCTTGCCGTCGGGCGATCCGATCACGTCGTCGGGATGATGGCCGACGGGGATCACGCTCACCAGCTCATGTTCGGGGATGCTGATCACCGAAACATCGCCACTCTCGCCGTTCTGGACATAGAGATACGGCTTGGCATGAAGCGCCGTCGGCAGCGCGAGCGCGGCGGCGGCCAGGCCGTAGAGCAGCCGTCCGGTTACAGTCACCATATGCGAACCCTTTTCTCTTCTGGCAGGTAGAGTGCACGCCCCGGCTGCACGTTGAATGCGCGGTACCAGCCGGGCAGGTTGCGGACGATCCAGACGCGCTGTTCGGGCGGCGCATGGACATCGGTGCGCAGCGCCTGCATGCGCGCGGCCTCGCGGTAATTGACGCGCCAGATCTGCGCCCATCCCAGGAAGAAGCGCTGGTCGCCGGTCAGCCCGTCCTTCACCGGCAGTTCCTTGCCGCCCAGCGAATGGCGATAGGCATCCCAGGCAACGGTCACACCGGCCAGATCGCCGATATTGTCGCCCACGGTCAGCCGGCCGCTGACGAACTTGCCCGGAAAGATCTCATAGGCGTCATATTGCTTCACCAACGCCTCGGTCAGCGCGTTGAAGCGGCTGACGTCCTCGGGCGTCCACCAGGTGCTGAGCACGCCGCGCTCGTCATATTTCGCGCCCTGGTCGTCGAAATGATGGCCGATCTCGTGCGCGATCACCGCGCCGATCGCGCCATAGTTGAGCGCGGGATCGGCATGGGCGTCGAAGAAAGGCGGCTGCAGCAGCCCGGCGCTGAACACGATCTGGTTGGACCGGTGATTGGCATAGCCGTTCACCGCCATGGCGGGCAGGTCGGTATACCATTGCCGCTTGTCGATCGGCCTGCCCAGCATGTTCAGCTGGCGCTGATGCTCGAACTCGCGGGCGCGCCGGACATTGCCGAACAGATCGTCGCGCCGGATCGCAAGCGATGCATAGTCGCGCCAGCGGATCGGATAGCCGATCTCGGCGACCATCGCGCGCAGCTTGGCGCGCGCACGATCGCGCGTCTGCGGCGACATCCAGGCCAGCGTGCCCAGCCGCCGGTCCCAGGCGGCCAGGATCTCGCGGACCAGCCGGTCGGCCTCCGCCTTCGCTTCGGGCGGGAAATGGCGCTCGACATAGATCCGGCCCACCGCGTCGCCCATCGTCATCGAGACCAGATCGGCCCCGCGCTTCCATTCGGGACTGTTCTGCGGAGCACCGCTCATCACCGTTCCGTTGAACCGGAAATGCGCGTCGGCGAACGGCTGCGACAGATAGGGCGCATAGGCCTGGAGCAGCCTGAGCTTCAGATAGTCGCGCACCACCGCAGGGGCCGCCGTCGCCATCAGCGCCGCATTCTTCGCGATCGCGTCGGGCTGGCGGACGAGCAGGCGCTCCTGCCCCGCGAAACCCGCCGATCGCAAATAGGCGTCCCACGGGAATTGGGGCGCCGAACGGCGAATCTCGTCGATGCTCAACCGGTTATAGGCGCGGTCGGGATCGCGCGTGTCGAGCTGCGGCCACTGGCCCGCCGCCAGCTTCGCCTCGAAATCGAACACCGCGCCCGCCCGCGCCGGCGCATCCTTCTGCCCGAGCAGGGTGAGCAGTTCGGCCAGATACTGGCGGTAGGCATCGCGCCGGGCATCGAGATCCTTGCCCTTGTCGAGATAATATTGGCGCTCGAGCATGCCGAGCCCGCCCTGGTGGATGATGACGATCGCCGCTTCGGGCACGCGATCGTCGGCCTCCACCATCGTCCAGAACGGCGCCTGGACCTTCATCCGCGTCAGCGTGCCCATCACCGTCGCCAGTGCCCGGGCATCCGCCGCGCGGTCGATCTCGGCGAGCAGCGGATCGATCGGGCCATGGCCCAGCGCATCCACCCGCTGCCGATCCATGAAACTGGCATAAAAGTCGCCGATCGCCGATCGCGGCTTGCCGGCCTGCTCCTCAAGGATCGCGCGCACGCGCCGTGCCGACAGATCCTCCAGCGCGGTGAATGCGTCGACGCCGATCTGGTCGGGCGGGATCGGCGTCGCCCTTACCCAGCCGCCGCTGGCGTAGAGATGGAAATCATTGCCGGGGTCGACATTGCTGTCCATGCCCGCCAGATCGAAGCCCCAGCGGCCGATCTCCGCCTGCCCCCGTCCGCCCGGCCGCACTGCGGCCGGTTCGGATGGGGCCGACTGCACCTGCGGCGCGATCGCCATCGCGATGACGGCCAGCATCGCCGTGCCGGCGATGGGCAGCCGGCCGGGCCTGCGCCCGCCTTGATCATGTCGCGCCATGTCAGAACCGCGCCGCCGCGCCGACGTAGAAGAAGCGGCCGATATTGCTGTACACGCCCGATCCCGGCGTGATCCCGACCAGTCCCGCCGGCGGGCGCCGATTGGTGAGATTGTCGACGCCGACATAGGTGTTGAAACGGCTATCGACGTCGAACGAGACCCGCACGTCGTGATAGACCACGCTCGGCAGATAGCGGACGTCGAAGGCGTCCAGATCCTCGGCGGGGCGCCCCTGCACCGATTTGATGTTCTCGATCGCGCCGGGGGTCATCCGGCCGACATATTTGAGCTGATAGCCCAGGGTGATCGGACCGCGTTCGATATCGAGCGCCAGATTGAAGGCGTCGCGCGGGAAGCCGATCTCGTCCAGATTGCGGTCCGCCCGGCCCGGATTCTCCGGATCGAGGAAGGAATCATTCTGCAGGACATGGGTGTAGTTGAGCCTGAGGCCGACGGTCGCGACATCGGCGATCCGGCGCCGGAATGCCGCGCCCACGTCCAGCCCGCGCGTCCGCAGCGCGGCATAGTTGAGCGGCGTCAGATCCAGGCTGTTCTGGATGATCTCGCCCGGCTTCTCGCCGTTCGGTCCAGGCGTCGACCCCATATTGCGCGCGAACAGCTTGCAAAACTGGTTGTCGATCCCGCTGGCGTCGTAACAGGCGTTGAGCACCTGCTGCACGCCGGGCGAGGTGATCACGTCCTTCACCTTGATGTCGTAATAGTCGACGGTCACCGACAGGCCGGGGATCCAGCGCGGCTGGAAGACCAGCCCCGCGGTCAACGACTTGGATCGTTCCTCCCTCAGGTCCGGATTGCCGCCGGCCTGATAGGGAAAGGATGTCATATAGACCTTGTCGAAACCGACAGGCACGCCCGCCGCGCGGCAATTGGCGGCGCGCGCCGACGATCCGGAACCGATATTCTGGACGGAACAGGGGTCGCTGATCAGTCCGGCCGAATAATGCTGGCTGTACGGGCGATACACCTCCACCTGATTGGGTGCGCGCACCGCCGTCGCATAATTGGCGCGGAAGCGCAGATCGTCGACGGGCGCCCATTCGATGCCGCCGTTCCAGGCGAGCACCGTACCCGCCCGCCCCCGATAATCGGCGGCGCGCGCGGCGGCGTTGACGGTCAATTCCCGGAAGAAAGGCCGATTGGCGAGCAACGGCAGGCTGATTTCGCCGAACACTTCCTTCACCGCAAAGGCCGGCGGCAGGAAGGCGGGCGCGGGCGTGTAGAAAGTCAGCCCCGCCTCGACCAGCGGATCCTGCGTGTTGCGCAGCCGCTCGCGCCGATATTCGGCGCCGATCGCGAAGCCGACCGGACCGCCCGGCAGCTCGAACCAGTCGCTGCTGTCGCCGTTGACGAAGGCGTTGAACACGAACTGGCTCAGCTTCGATCGGGCAATGGAATCGGTGAGCAGATAATCCTTCGCCGCCTGCGAGATATTGCCCTCTCCGAACGGATTGAGCGGAGCGCAGGCCGCGACGTCGGCGCCAAGCCGGCCGGCGGCGAAGGCCTGGTTCGTGGCGCCTTCATAGGTTCGGGCAGCGGCGGGATTGATGGTGGAGCGGCAGACGATCCGGCCGGTCGCGGGATCGCGCACCGTGTCGATCGCCAGCAGATAGCGCTGCATGTCGACATTGCCGAGGATGCGGGTGCGCGTATCGACCTCAGCGACGTTGACCGACGCCTCGTAGCGCCAGTCGCCGTTGAAGCGGCCCCTGGCGCCCCCCACGACGCGCCAGGTGTCGCGCCGCGTCGCTTCCTGCCGCGTGCCCAGTTCCAGGAAGTTGCGCGCGAAATAGAATGGCGCATCCTGCCCCGCCGGAATCCCCATGGTCTGGCGGATCAGATTTGCTGCGGCGGCGGAAAGATAGGGATTGTCGGTCCGATAGCTTTCGCGCAGGCTGCGGTCAGCGATCGAGAAGAACGGCCCGACCGAGCTGCCCAGCGCATCCGAGCGCACGAACTTCGCCTCGATGAAGGGCTCGAACGCCTCGCTGACCGTGAAATGGCTCAGCAGGTTGATGCTGTAGCGCCGGACATCGGGCGCCAGGCCGAGCTGGCGCCCCTCCTGCAGATTGGATCCGTTGCCGCCCTGGTAGAAACCGAAGGGCGCCAGGCCGATGCGGTCGCCGGTCTGGAGGACCATCGAACCGTCGGGCTGGAACAGATAAGCCGGCAGATGCCCGTCGGCGCCGGGCGCGAGCACGACATATTGGCCGCCATTGCTGGCATCCAGATAGCGAATATCGCTGAACAGCCGGCGATCGGGCACGCCGTCGCTGCCATTGGCGAGGCCCGGCGCATCCTGGTCGACCTGCAGATAGGCGGTCAGCCGATTATAGTCGGGTCGCTGCGACGCATACCAATCGTCCTGCCTGGCGAATTCGGCGCTGACGACGACATTGCCGCGCCCGTCGCCGAAATTGGTGCCCGCCGTCGCGCTCAGGAAATATTGGCCGGCATCGCCATAGCGGCTGATCCCGGCCTGTCCGCGCATACGCAGGCCTTCGAAATCGCGCTTGAGCACGAAATTGACGACGCCGGCGATCGCGTCCGAACCATAGACGGCCGAACTGCCGCCCGTCACGATATCGACGCGTTCGATCAGTTCGGTCGGAATTGCGTTGACGTCGGGCGCCGATCCGTTGGGCGAACCGGCGATATGGCGGCGCCCGTTCTGCAGCACCAGCGTGCGATCGGTGCCCAGGCCCCTCAGGTCGAGCAGGTTCAGGCCCGATCCACCCAGAATCCGCGTCGAATTGGCCTGGGTGACGGTGCTGCGAAAGCTCGGCATTTCATTGAGCACCTCGCCGATCGACGTGTTGCCCGTCTGGAAGAACTCCTCACCGCGCATCGTGGTGACGGGCACGGGGGATTCGACGTTGACGCGCTGGATGCGCGATCCGGTGACGACGATCGCCGGCGCCTCCTCCGCAGCCGGGCCCGCCATCGCGACCGCGTCCGTCGCGGCGGGCTGCTCGGCGGCCGCGCCCTGGCGGCGGCGGATGGCGACCGCGCCCGATGCGTCGACATAGGATGCGAGATCGCTGCCCGCCAGCAGCCGGTCGAGCGCGACGATCACGCCCAGCTGCCCCTTTGCGCCACGGGTACGGACGGGGCGGACATCCTCCATCCGATAGATGACCTGCCGGCCCGATTGCCGCACAAAGGCATCCAGCGCAGATTTCAGGTTACCCGCCGGAATATTGAATGTACGGACTTCATCCGCCGCATGAACTGGTGAAGCAGACACAATAATTGCTGCGCTCGTCGCAAGCGCGAATACCATCCCCCGCATTGATCACTCCCCCGATATGCCATTGTTGTCTGATCAGTAAGACAGTCGACACATCCGAAATCCGTTACGCATTAACGCGAGATATATATTTTTTCTTCGTTGGCGGTGACTTTCAGGCCATAGGCCTCGCGCAGCAGCCGGCCGAATATATCGACATTCTTGGCCTCGAAGCTGCCGCCGATCGCCATCTGCGCGACATCGCGGTCGGCGATGACGATCTGCTTTCGGTTATAGCGATTGAACTCGTCCGCCGCCTCGCCCAGCGTATCGCCGTCGAAAACCAGCCGGCCCTCGCGCCAAGCCATTTTTTCCTGCACGCGATCCTCGCTGCGGTCGGCGATCAGCATCGTCGGCCCTTCGGCCACCGCGATATTGCCGGTGGTGATCGTCGCCGACCGGTCGGCCGTGTCGCCGCGCACCTCGTCCACGCGCACCCTCCCTTCCGACACGATGATCGTCACCCGCCCCTGCGCGCGACGCACCGAGAATTTGGTGCCCAGCACGGTGATCATCCGCGATCCCGCATGAACGACGAAGGGCCTGGCCGGATCCTTTGCAACGTCGAAATAGGCTTCACCGCTGTCGAGCCAGACTTCGCGGCGCCCCTTGTCCACGCCGGCCCGAATGGCAGTGGCGGTGTTGAGTTCGACGCGGCTGCCGTCGGGCAGTCCGACGATCTTGTGCCCGCCGATGGCGGTCTCCACGCGCGCCAATTCGATCGTCCGGACGGGTTCCGGCGAAAATGGCACCGGCAATTTTCCGCTCGCAACGATCACCGCCACGATGAGCAGAAACGACAAGGATGCCGCGATCGCCGGTATCGGCCGGCGCCAGTCGAAGGAAAAGCGTGAGATGATGGGTGCCGGCATATCCGCGACGGCACCGATCGCGCCGATGCGATCCGCCGCGCGCCAGCCATGCTGCAGACGCCAGAATGCGACCTTGTTCGCGGTAGAGGCCGCGAGCCAGGCGTCGAGCTGCACCTGATCGGCCTCGGACCAGCCCGGTTCTTCGCTGCGCAGCACCCATTGCGCGGCCTCGTCCTGAAGAGAGCGTTGCGCCGTCATCTGCGCCCGATCTTTCTGTGCGACCGGCCGGGCCGACTGATCCGGCCAGCCCCGCCCAGCATGAAATCGACGAGCGCGCGCATCCCGAGCGTCAGCTGCTTCTCGACAGTGTCGATACTGATCCCGAGATGGGTCGCGGTTTCGGCCGTGGACAACCCGTCGACCTTGCGGAGCCGGACGACCTCGCGGCAGCGCGGCGGCAGATTGTCGAGCCCGACCTGCGCCCGGCGCAACTCGTCGCGTGCGATCAAATTGGGTTCGGGCGCCGGATGGTCGAACGCATCCTCCTTCGTCGTCATGTCGGCAACGAGTTCGAACGAGACAACACGCTCGTGCTGCGCGCGATTGATCAGGTGGTTTCGCGCGACCGCATACAGATAATATTTCACATTGCGCGGCAGTTCGTTGCGCACGCCGATCACCATACGTTCGTAAACCTCCTGGCGCAGATCGTCGACATCGGCGGAAACCGGCCAATTGCGGCGGATAAACTGCGTGAGCATTGCTTCATGCGGCAGCACTTCCTCGCAAAACCAGGCTCTGAGCGCCGCATCGTCAATCATCAGCGAAAGTGCATCCTCCGGGCATCGACCTCGACCAGCCCTCGCTTCTCAAGACAGACGAGCCGCAAAATCCCGTGACGACAAGCCCGATGTTTTTTTCGACCACCGCCGTACCGGGAACGTCCCCACCGCCGGTCTAACCGTTCGAGACGAAAATCGGGACGGATCGATATGATTGCGCAAGGGATGAGGAAGACGATCGGAGCGATGCGGGCCGCAAGCAGGATCCTGTCATGCGCAGCCCTTGTTTGGCCCTGCATCGGAATGGCGGCACCATCGCCGACAGCCCCGGCAGACGCGGTGGAGCCCATGATCGCGGGTATCGCCGCCGCACTCGACACGCATCCCCTGGTCGGCCTGGGCGAGCTTCATCGTCAGGCATCGATCCATCATCTGTATCGCCGGCTCGTCGCCGACCCGCGCATTCTGTGCCGCATCGACGACATCGTCGTCGAGTTCGGCAACAGCCGGTTGCAGCACATCGCCGACCGCTATGTCGGCTATCGCCACGGCGCACCGGTGTCGCTTCCGGAAAAGCGCACTATCTGGCGCGATACCGGCCAATGGATGGTGTGGGATTCCCCCCTGTACGAACGGTTTTTCGACGCGGTTCGCGACGCCAATGCACGCAAGATGTGCGCGAAGCCCGTCCGCGTGCTGCTCGCCGATCCCCCGATCGACTGGTCCCGGGTGAAAAGCGCCGAGGACTATCGGCGCTACCGCATTCGGGACCAGTTCTTCGCGGACCTGCTCGAAAGCCAGGTCCTGAAACCCGGCCGGCGGGCGCTCGTCATCGCCGGCAGCCCGCATCTGTGGCAGGCGCTGCCCCTGAATACTGCCGAAAAGCCGACCATGGGCCAGATCGTCCGAGCCCGGCATCCGGGTGCGATGCTGTCGCTGATCATGCTCCCCGATGCCGGGATCGCGGCGAAACTCGGCCTGCCGCCGGCGCCTGGCCTGATATTGATCAGGGATATGGCATTGGGGCGCCGCTCGTTCGGCGATATGGTTCCCGCCGACGAGCCGATCGAAATGATCGTGGATGGCAAGGCCGCAACGACACCGATGGCGGAGGTGCCCTGGCCCGCGGCCGCGCTGGTGGTGGGTGGCCTTCTCAACCTGGAAATCGGCGCCCCGGTCGAGCCCCGCACCGATATCTATCGCGATCCGGACTATCAGGCCGAATTGAGACGCCGCGCGGCGATCCTCCACCAAGTCCATGGG
>JASBTC010000468.1 GCA_030148625.1 Sphingobium sp.
CGGATCGGTCAGCGCCCCCAGCTATGCGATCGCCGGCATCGACGCCAATGGCAATGCGACCAGCCAGACCTATGACAATGTCGGTTCGGCATTGAGCGGGCTCGGCGACAGCCTGGCCAACGTCAATGGCCGCGTCGATGCGATCGCGGCGGCGAACGATCAGGCCGTCACCTATGATGGCGCGGCGAAGGATGCGATCACGCTGGCCGGGGCGTCGGGGACGAAGATCACCAACCTGGCATATGGCGACGTTACCGCCGATTCGTCGGATGCGGTCACCGGCGCGCAGCTCCATGCCGTGGGCCAGCAGGTCGCGACCAACACCACCAACATTTCCAATCTCCAGACCCAGGTTGCCAATATCCAGGTCGGCGGCAGCGCATATGTTCAGGTCAACAACACCGCCGGCAATCCCCACGCGTCGGCGACCGGAACCAATGCGATTGCCGTCGGCGCTGGTGCCGTGGCGTCGGGCGCCAACGGCGCGGCGATCGGCACCAACGCCTCGGCGCTCGCGACCAACAGCGTCGCGCTGGGCACGTCATCGGTCGCCGACCGCGCGAACAGCGTGTCGGTCGGTTTCGCCGGAGGCGAGCGCCAGATCACCAATGTCGCCGCGGGCGTCTCGTCGACCGATGCGGTCAATCTCGGTCAGCTCAACAACGGCTTGAACCAGGCGGTCGGTGTGTCGAACGCCTATACCGATGCACGCATCTCGGTTCTTTCCTTCGATCTCGGTCGCGTCCGCCGCGATGCGGAGGGCGGCACCGCCGCCGCGATGGCGCTGACCGCGATGCCCCAGGCCTTCGGCCCCGGCATGGGCATGTTCGGCATGGGCGTCAGCACCTGGCAGGGCGAAAGCGCGGTGGCCTTCGGCGTCTCGAAAGCGACGCCCGGCGGCAAGGTCGTGGTCAAGGCGGGCGCCACCTACAACACTCGCGGCCAGGGCGGCGCCAATGCCGGCGTAGGGTTCGTTTTCTGATCCGGGCGGGCAAGCGGGCGGCGGGGCCCGCTCCATGTCCGGAACGGAATGATGGCGGGGCGCCTGGCGCCCCGCCATCGATCTATTGAAACCGGAATGACGAAATTATCGTTTGGCCACGAACCCGCCGTTCAGCACCGTCCGCAACTGATCTTCTGAATATCCGAACACGCCGCCGATTTCGCTCCCGCTCGGCCCGTAGAACGAGCCCGTGATCGATCCGTTTCCGTTGCTGCCGGCTGTCAGGACACCGTTGAAGGTGGCACTGAAGATGCCGCCGGAAAAGTTGAGGTCGGCGAAGCTTTTCGCGCTTCCATCCGCGCGGTTGGTGCCGTTGATCACCAGTTTCGACGTGAAGCTGTTGTTGAGGAAATCCATCACGAAGCTGCTGGTGCCCGCCAGGTCATAAATCGCGCGCGTTTGCTCGGTCACTTGCGCGCCGTGACCATAGACGACGCCCGAGTATTTGGCAGTACCGGCCCGCGGCATGGCTGCCAGCGATGTCAGGCTGCCGAAGGTCATGAACCCGAATTCGTCATTGTCTTCCAGCCTGCCGCTCGTTCCGGGCGTATGGGCGCTCAGTTGCGCGAAGCTGGCATAAGTGAGCGCCAGTTCGCTGTTGCCCGTCTTGTAAACGCGGAAGGTGTAGTCCGTCGTGCCGGTCGAGCGCGTATAGGCATCGAAACGCGCGTCAGAGGCCGCCGTATTCTTCTGCGCTTCTCCGAATGTCAGCTCAAGCGCAGGTTCAGGCGGCAGCCTGTTGGCCTGGACCGTATAGCTGTCCGCAGACGGGTTCCAGGTGAGCCGAGGGGCCAGGCTGGTCGGTATGATCAGAGCGAAATCACCCCGGAGCAACGGGATGCTGCCATGGGCTGGCGGGGCCCTGAGTGAGGCGGAATATCCACCGAGGAAGGTGGTCGTCTCGGTATAGTCCGCAAGCTTCCGACTCAACGCGCTGTCGTCACGCGCGCCGAGCAGAGATCCGGACAGCGAGTGCGTGCCCTTGCTCGCCGAAAAGGCGGCGCCGACTTCCTGCGCTGCCGGCCCGAAGAATCGGCCGCTCAGTTGGGCGTCGAATTTTCCGGCCTCGCGGAAATCGAGTTGCATCGTGCCGGAAAAGGCGTTGGCGTTTGACGAAAGCGTGGCCGTGGCGTTGAAGCCGCCGGGATCGTAGACCGTGGTGCTCGTCTGCTGGACCACGTTGGCCGATCCATTGGCTGCGATCGCACCGCTTCCGAAGTCGACAGTGAGTACGCCGGTGCCGCGCAGGCCGGAGGTACTGCTCAACTGGTCGGCTCTGACGAAGGCGCCGTTCAACTCAATCGCATAGCCCGCCGATCCCGTACGCGGAACCGCGGCAGCGGGCGTCTCATAGCCATAAACGATGCTGTCTATGGTGGTAGTCGACTGGTTCGACGACATGTTCGAACGCCGCAGCCAGTCAGCGCCACGCACATAAGTCAGGCTTGCGCCGTCATGGATCGTCAGTCCGTCGCCGCCTCCGGTGCCGCCTTGGTTGACGTAATCGAAACTGTGCATCGCGTCGGGCACGGAAACCATATAGTCGCCGCTCGCCGGATCATAATGGATCACCATCGACGTCTGCTGGGCGCTGTTGGATGATGGCCCGTGCGTGACGCGATAACCGGTTCCGGCATGGAATGTGCGGACGCCGCTGTCGTTGAACGAGGTCATATTGGCCATCGCCCCGGTCGATCGGCCCATCACCGTACCTGCGGCCACATCCGGTGTTCCGTACCCCTGTTCCTGGGCATGCCAGGCGCCGCCCAGTTCCTCCGCGGCCGGGCCGAAGAATTGGCCGTTGACGGCGCCGACATAGGTGGCGTTCTGATCGGTGAAGCGGACGGTGCCGGTGAAACCGTTCGATGCCGAGGACAGGCTGCCCTGGGCGATGAATTCGGTCTTTATCCCGGATTTTCCTTCAAGCGAGCTTGCGAGTGAAAAGACGCCACGGCCGAAATCGGCATCGAAATAACCGGCACCGGCCAGTCCCTCCAGCCCGCCCTGCGTCGTTCGCGCACCGAGCACGTCCACGGCATAACTGGCGCCGCCCGTCCGCGGGATGGCGGGTGTCGCCGTGGGAAAGCCGTAGACGAAGGCATCGAAGCTGCCGGTTCCCGTTCCGGCCGTGGCGCTGAGCACGAGCTTTTCCCAATAACCGCTTCCGACATAGCGATAGGTGAAATGACCGGACGTTCCCGCCTTGGTCAGGGTCAGCGTTTCGGTCGTCGTCGTGCCTGTGGTCCGGACATAGACGACGAGTTCGGGCGTGCTCTTTGCGGCATCGATATGTGAAGGCAGGAAGGTTTGCGTGCGGCCTGCCGTGGTGACTGTATAGCCCTTCGTTCCCGCATCATATGCCAGCGTGAGCGACGATGGTCCGGCGTTCGTCGCCGATGGCGGTGCCTCCGTCCCATGATAGGTGGCCGATCCGGTGGTCGAGATGGTTTGGAAGCTCTGTGTCGCCAGGTTGCCGAGCAGATCTCCCGTCGGTGTGGGCGTTGGTGTCGGAGTTGGAGTTGGAGTTGGAGTTGGAGTTGGAGTTGGAGTTGGAGTTGGAGTGGGAGTGGGAGTGGGAGTGGGTGTCGGAGTAGGCGTCGGTGTGCTGTTGACGCCGCCGCCGCCGCACGCTGTGAGCGCCAGGCTCAGCGCGGCTACCGACGATATCGAGACCAGTCTTTTGATACGCACGGACTTCATGGACTTTCCCCTGCCTAAAACGCCGATGTCACGCCGAATTCGGCGGCAACGCGGCGATAGTCGTAGATTTCGATGGAGGAGCGGTTGCGCTCCCATGTCAGGCGCACCATCGGCGCAAAACTGCCCAGGCTCAGCGCGCGCAGCGTGGCGGCGACGCTGGTGGTGAAACGATCCTCCACCCTGCGTTTCGGGTAGAGGAACAGCCGCTTGTCCGCCTCGAGATGGCTATACCCCAGCGATCCGACCAGCGTGGTGCGGCCCATCTCGCGGAAGAGGTAACCCGATACGCCACCGCTCACGAGCGAATAGCCGGGATCGCGGGCCGCTTCGCGATATCCATAGAACTGCAATCCACCGCCCAGCCGCGCACTGAATGCATGATCGACCCCGGCAGAGGCGGTGAAGTTGCGGCCGCTCTGCGCGGCATTGCGCTTGTTGGTGACGCGGCCAATCCCGCCGTCGAGCCGCAACTGGCTGCGCTTTCCGATCGGGTGCTGCAGGCTCGCATTGCCGCCGATGGTCGTGCTGTAGGGACCACCGCCATACCAGCGCCATGACGGGCCGAACGAGAATGTGATCTGATCCTTGCCCCACCGATATTGCGGCCCTGCCTGCAGGCCCAGGGTGATGTCGTTGAAATCCGCCTCGCGATAGAGCGAGCCGCTTCCCGAGGCGCGCACCAGCAGATCCGTGCCCGACCCGATCCCCAGCTTGAAATAGGCTTGCCCTTGCAGGTCCAGCCCCACGCCAGACTTCGCCTTGGCATCGTCGTTGAGCACGAAGTCGCCGATCACCGTGCCCAATGTGTCCGAGCGCGTCGCGCGATTGATGTTGCTGTCCGGCGCCAGCGCCACCTGGATCGAACCGCCCACCGGTTTCTGGGCATTCAGCGCACGCGAATAAAAGCGCACCAATTGTTCGACGGCGGGCGGAAGCCCGGCGGCTTCGGCTGCGCGCAATTCGCGCCGTGCCGCGCCGAGATTGCCGAGCATCGCTTGCATGCGTGCCAGTTCCAGCCGTACGCGCGCCGTGTCCGGCTTGTCGTCCAGAATTCGACGGAATTCGATCGCGGCATCAGAATAGCGATGAAGGTCGTCGCTCAGCATCATGCCCAGACGAAAGCGCGCCTCGCTACGGATTTCGATATCGTGATCCTGCGTCAGTGCGCGATAGGCGGTTTCGGCGGTGCCGAAATCGCTGCGCGCGCGCGCGGCATCGGCTAGTGCGAAGACCTGCGCGGCAGATAGATTCGCGCTCGTGGGGCGATCCGCGGGGACGCTCCCGCGTTCCGTTTCATTCTGTGCGCTTACGCTACTCGCCAGGCCCGCTAGGACCACCGCACTCAAAAAACGATATACTAAAATACGCGCCCCTCGTTTGGGCCGGCATTACTTGGTTGGGTCACGATTGTCCACAATCAGACTGCTGTTTACGTGGAAAGGCAAGCGGATGGATGATGGAATCAAGAGGTGTCACATTTTTTGATTTTTGCATGTAAGTGATTTGTAATGTTGGATCATGCAATAAGTGAGGTAGAAAATAGAATTTAGCGAATATTATCAGAATAATAGTGAATATGCTGTGTATATTAAGTAATTTCACTGGGTTTTTTGAAATATATCTCGCGAACTTCTTCGGTTGGCGGTCGGGGTCGGATTATATTGTTTACAGAGTTTCAGTTTACGTATCTGGTCGGCGATCGTTGCAAGTATACCGCAGGTCTTGGTCCCGTACGGATCGCGCGTCGGCCCATGGTGCGGATGACTGGGGGTGGCCGAAAACGGGTTTGGCATGCGAGCCCCTATTTGGCAGGCGGCACCTTGGTCGAATGATAGAATTCGAAGCGCCAGCCCGCCGGGGTGCGGCTCAGCACCGCGGATTCGAGCCAGAGGGTCGGCGTCGCATTGATCTTGCCGTCATTTTTCCACACCGCCCAGGCGGTGTTGCAGGCGACATGCGTCTCCACCGCGCCGATGCCGAATTCCAGAGTCGCGCCCTTCTGCTGCGCGCCGCCGACCATCGCGAACAATTCGGGTCCGGTAAACGCCTTGGCGACGTCGAAGGAATGAAAGCCGGGCGTGGTCATCGCCGCCGCCGCCGCCAGGTCGCGCCGCTGGATCGCCGCGAAGAAATCCTTGACCATGGCCGCGACGTCGGCCTCGTCCGTCGCCTTGCTTACGCATGTCTGCTTCGCGGCCTGTGCGCCCGTGGCCATCATCAGTAGCGCGCAAGCTGCGGCAGTGAACAATACTGAGCGCATCCTCTTTTCCTTTTCGAATTTCGGGCAGGAGGAAGCACCGCGCGACGTCGCCCGTCAAGGCGGGATCGCTTCGGGGCGTGCCATTCGCGATCGCGTGCGGCGGATGCGGATGTCGCGCGTCGACCGATGCGAATTGTCCATCGAAAACTTCGGCTTAATTCCCGATCGATCCGCGTATAGATCGGGACGAATGCGCACCGGCGCATGAGGGAGGATCGCGATATGACGGGCAGGGCGGGAAAACTGCACGGAGCGGCGCTGGCAATGCTGCTTTCGATGACGACGGGGCTGGCGCTACCCGGTATCGCGACGGCCCAGTCCGCGCCCGTGGATCCCTCCACCCAGGTGCCGGCACCGCGACCGGACGACGTTTCCTCGCCGCATGCGGCGGTGAAGGCGCTTTATGAGGTCATTTCGGGGGATGCGGGCGTCAAGCGCGACTGGAGCCGGTTCCGGTCGCTCTTCCATCCCAAGGCGCAGATGATTCCGACGGGAAAGAATGCGCAGACCGACCAGGTCGGTGCGCGTGTGATGACACCGGAAGATTACGTCAACATCAGCGGTCCCAATCTCGAAAAGAACGGCTTCCACGAGGTCGAACTTGCCTATCGCGAGGAACGCTACGGCAATATCGCGCATATCTTCACCACCTATGCCGCGCGGCGCAAGGCGAGCGATGCCGAACCCTTCATGCGCGGCATCAACAGCGTGCAGCTCTATAATGACGGCAAGCGCTGGTGGGTGCTCAATATCATCTGGAGTCCGGAGACGGCGAAACATCCGATCCCGGCGGACTATCTGAAGGGCGCGAAATAGGGGAGGGCGGTGTCGCCGATCCCCCCGCTCATGTCCCGAGGTGGAATGATGACGTGTATCGGGACTATACGACACCGGCTCGCTATAAGCCGTCGCATGATGCACCGCGCCAGGCCAATATCAGCGATAGCGTCCCTGGGATTGCTGATGTTCGCGCCTTCCGTTGCCGCCCCGGCCCGGACGACGGAATGCGCGCCAGCCTATTACCGGCTGGCCGATGGCTCCGGCGTCGACATTGCGCCGGCGCAGGACGGCAAATATCGCTGGCGCCGGCCGGACGGCACGACGGGGCTGCTGTCTTCCACGCCGGCCGGCTCATGGTCGAGCACGCTGGGCTGGACGGAGCGGCGCGACGGCATCGCCGTCAATCTCTCGGGCTGCGGCCGGGGTGAGATCGGTTTCGCCGGCGTTGCGGGTCGGCGCCTGCCGTTCGATATGACGGAAACCAGCTTCGCCAGCGGCGATGCGCAGCTTGCCGGGCGGCTCGTGCTGCCGGCGGGGCAGGGGGCTGTTCCCATCGTGGTGCTGATCCACGGATCCGAGGACAGTTCAGGCCTTCGCAATTATGCGCTCCAGCGCCTGCTTCCCGCACAGGGCGTCGGCGTCTTCGTTTATGACAAGCGCGGCACGGGCAGCTCCGCCGGCGCCTTCACCCATGATCTCCACCAGCTCGCCGCCGATGCGGCCGCGGCGCTCCGGACCGCAAGGGCGATGGCCGGAAAAAGAGCAGGGCGCATCGGCTATTACGGCACCAGCCAGGGCGGCTGGACGGCGCCGCTGGCCGCGACGCAGGGCCCGGCCGATTTCGTGATCGTCGGCTATGGTCTCGCGGTATCGCCCATGGCGGAGGATGACGAAGCGCTCGCGCTCGACATGACCCGGCACGGCTTCGGTGCCGCCGAGGTCGCCAAGGCGCAGGAGATCGGCGCCGCCGCCCAGGCGATCGCCCGCAATCGCTTCCAGTCCGGCTATGACGCGCTACGCGCCGTGCTCGACAGATACCGCAAGGAACCGTGGTTCCGCTTCGTGCGCGGCAATCTGACCGGCGTGGTGATCACCACGCCGGAGGCCCAGTTGCGCGAACAGGGGCCGCGCCTGTTCGCCGGCATCATCCCTGATTACGATCCGATGCCGGTCCTGCGAAAACTCCGAACGCCGCAACTCTGGATCCTGGGCGGCGAGGATATCGACGCCCCCTATCTCGAAACCCGCCGCCGCCTCCTCGCGCTGAAGAAAAAGGGGCGACCGATTTCGGTGGTCGTCTACCCTCAGGTGGAACACGGCCTCTACGCCTTCGAGGTCAAGGGCGAGGAACGGCTTTCGACCAGGCAGCCGGCGTCGCTGCAACGGCTTCTGATCACCTTCGCGCATGGGCAACGGCTTGATGCCGCTTATGACGACGCGCGGGTGGTTCGTTAGCGGGTGAGTATGCGGGGCTCCGTCTCCGTTCCATCGTGATTCTCTGCCGACCTTTTCATGTGTTCTTCGGCGCTGTGGTGATGGACGACTTGGTCAAGTCGAGCGGTCGCGGTCGGTCCGCTTGCGATGATCGTGTAAGCGCGTAGTGCTGCCTAACCCTTGAGCCGTTCAACCAGCGCGGCCGCGCCATTCTCCGGCAGCCGAACCGTGGCGATGCCGGTGGCCGACCCCTTGGCCATCTGCTTGCCGGCCGCGAGCCGGTCGTTGACCATCTCCAGCGTCAAATGCGCGCGGGCGGCGGGTAGGTGCAGCATGCTGGCGGAGACGCGGAGCAGCGGGAAGAAGCGTTCATGCCCGAAGCGATCGACCGCCACGATGCCGCCCGCGGCGCGGTCTGCCGCGGAATAGAGGCTTTCCGCGTCGCTTGCGAATTTGGCGCAGAGCCCGCGGATGATCTCTGCGCTGACCGCTTCCTCCTGCGCCAGGCTGACGAAGAAATCGTCGCCGCCGATATGGCCGACGAAGGCGGTCTTCGCCTGCACCTTGCGCAGCAGATCGGCGAACATCGTGAGTGCGCGGTCGCCGGCGGCGAAGCCATAGCAGTCGTTGAACGCCTTGAAATTGTTGAAGTCGAAAAAGACCAAAGTCTGCGGTCCCATCCGCGACAGCATTTCTTCGATATGCAGCGTAATGCTGCGATTGCCCGGAAGATGCGTCAGCGGGTTCTGCTCGCGCGCCGTCGAGACCGCCGTTTCCGCGGCGAGGCGCAGGACCGCATGGTTGCTCAGATAGCCCGCATAACAGCCTTCGTCGGCCAGGATCAGGCCATAGGCGCTTTCCGCATCGACATAGCTGTTGACGATCGCCTCGACGCTGGCCGTGGCGTCGCCGATCGGAAAACGCCGCACCAGCTTTTCCAGCCGGGGCGTGGCGCCCTTGTTGGCGAGCAGCGCGGGGCCGAAATCGCTCAGCAGGTAACGGCGGATATCCTCTTCGGCGAGCGCCCCGAGTACGAGCCCGGTCCGGTCGGTGACCGGAATGATCCGCAGGTCCGGCGCGGCCTTGAAGGCGTTCGCGGCATCGATCAGCGGCGCGTCGATGACCAAAGGGGTGATCGGGTTCAGCAATTTTGCCACGCGGGCATTCATCTTCGGGCGCCCGGCGCCGCGCAGCGTGCCGCCGTACGACATCGCCAGTTCGTCGAGCCTCGTGGTCGGGTGCGCAATGCCGAAGCCCTGCGCCAGATCGCAGCCAAGGTCGCGCGCCATGCGGAAATCGGCTTCGGTCTCGACCCCTTCGGCGACGGTCATGAAACCAAGCGCGTGGGCGAGGCCGCACAGCTTCGCGACGATCGCCTGCTTGCGGGGATTCGATGCGATCTGGTTGATGAAGCTGCGATCGACTTTGACGTAATCGGGCTCCACGGTCATCAGCATATGAAGGCCCGACATGCCGACGCCGAAATCGTCGAGCGCGATGCGCACGCCTATGCCGCTGAGAAGCTCGACGGCGTGCAGCAGGTTTTCCGCCGATCGTACCGGGCCTCGCTCCGATATTTCGAGGCACAGATTGCCGGCGCTGAGGCCGGAGTTGCTGAAAACGTCCCTGATCCCCTCGATCGTCGGCGGTGACCCTTCATAGCTTCGGTTGTCGACGTTGCAGAACAGCCGGGTCGATGCCGCCGCTTCGAAGCCGGCGAACTTGGTGATGGCCTTGCGCAGCAGCGCCAGGTCCATCGCCCTCAGATTGCCGTCCTCGGCCGCCCTGTCGAGCAACTCGCAAATGGCGGGTGTCCCTTCGGGCAGCCGCGCCAATGCTTCGAAACCATGGACGCGCAGCGACGAGGTGTTGATGATCGGCTGATACGCGAAATCCGCGGATGCGAGCTGTGCGGCCAGGCCCGCGTCGTCCTGGCTGGCGACGGCATGGCCGATGGAGCGTGGCAATTCGGACTGGAGCGCGACCTTCATGCACCGAGCCAATAGACACGAGTGGTGAAGGAGCCCTTAGCCACATTGTCACATCACCGTCACAAATGGCGGTTTTCCAGGCGTTTAGGGTCCGGCGGGGCGCGGCTTCCTGCGCCACAGCGCGTTCACGATCACCCAGCGATCGCCGAACTGCCCGAGTTGCAGATGGTCGACGAACCAGGGCGTCTCCACCCGGACGGTGGCGATGTCCTGATCGACGCCGAGTATCCTCACCGACCGTTGCCACTGGCCCTTCGGCGTCTTGAGCGCGCCTTCGCGCGTCAGGCCGATCAACTCGTCGGAGGTCATCCGGCCGAGCGGCAGCGTCTCATAGGGTGATTCACGTCGCGGGGTCCGTTTGGCGAGATCGGGATGGAGCGCATGGGTGACCCGTTCGACATCACCCTCTAGCTGGCCGTCGACATAGTCATAAGCGGCCGCCTCGATCGCGCGTGCCGTTGCCGGATCCGCCGCACCCGCATCCTGCCCCTCCGCCGGGCTCGCAACCGCCAGAGCGCAGGCGAGCAGTCCCATCATCCTTGCCGGCATAAATCCCCTCCATCATTCGCCGCCAGCAAAGCGGATCGGCCGATCGGGGTCAATCGGCCGGGCCTGGCGACGGCAATGGATCTGGCCGCGAAGGGGCCGATGCTCAATTCTACGCCAGTTCCTCCATCGGCTGGAAATCCTCGTCCAGCCCGAACATGCGCGGCCCCAGCACCTCCAGGCTCAGCGGGGTGCGCAGCATCGCGTCGGCGGCATAACCGAGCACTTTGACGCGCTGGCCATAAGCGAGCATCTCGGCGGTCAGCGGCTCGCCGGTCTCGCGGTCGAGCATGGTGATCAGGTCGGGCACGATCGTCGCGGTTTTCCCGTTCACGCGCGCTACGGTGAATTCGTTCTGGAATTCGACGATGCATTCGTCGGTCGAATCTCCGATCCCGCCGATCCGGGCATGGCCGAAATGCCAGCCGTCGCGCGTGTCGTGGACGACGTCGACGATCTTGCCGTCGAACAGGATCCGCGCGGCGCGACCGTCGCGGCTGCCCAGCACGTCGAGCAGGTCTGCGAAGATGTCGCGGCCGCCCTCGCGCGCGGTGCGGATCGCGCGGCCGATCTCCAGCGTCTGCATCAGCGTGCCCTGCACCGCGAACGCCTTGGCCTGCGCACCCGACATCGGATAGAGCGCGCCGAAGGTCAAAGCGCCCATCGCCGCCGTGATCGACCGGCACAGATCCTCCGCCGCGCGATCGTCGACCGCCTCGATCACCGCGACATTGCCGCTGTCGTCCATGACGATGCACGGCGTCGCCTT
>JASBTC010000469.1 GCA_030148625.1 Sphingobium sp.
ATCGTCGAACTGCATAACCTGATCTTCGTCGGCCCGAAGCCTGAGCACATCCGGGTGATGGGCGACAAGGTCGAAGCCAAGCGCACCGCGGGCGCACTCGGCCTGCCGCTCGTGCCCGGTTCGGACGGCGCGATCAGCGACGTCGAGGAGGCCAAGAAGCTCGCCGCCGAGATCGGCTACCCGGTGATCATCAAGGCGGCGTCGGGCGGCGGCGGCCGCGGGATGAAGGTCTGCACCGACCCCGATCAGTTCGAGACGCTGATGCAGCAGGCCGGCAGCGAGGCGAAGGCCGCGTTCGGCGACGCCACCGTCTATCTCGAAAAATATCTCGGCAACCCGCGCCACATCGAAATCCAAGTGTTCGGCGATGGCAATGGCAACGCCATCCATCTGGGCGAGCGCGACTGCTCACTCCAGCGCCGCCACCAGAAGGTGCTCGAGGAAGCCCCTTCCCCTGTCCTCTCGACCGAGGAGCGCAACCGCATCGGCGAGATTTGTGCGAAAGCGATGGCCGATATGGGCTATCGCGGTGCCGGCACGATCGAGTTCCTGTGGGAAAATGGCGAGTTCTATTTCATCGAGATGAACACCCGGCTTCAGGTCGAGCATCCGGTGACCGAGGCGATCACCGGCCTAGACCTGGTCCGCGAGCAGATCCGCGTCGCCGAGGGCCATGGCCTGACGCTGCGTCAGGAAGACGTGCAGTTCCGCGGGCACGCCATCGAATGCCGCATCAATGCCGAGGATCCGCGCACCTTCGCGCCTTCGCCGGGCCGGGTGAGCCAGTATCACGCGCCGGGCGGCATGAACGTCCGCGTCGATAGCGGCCTCTACTCCGGCTACAAGGTGCCGCCCTATTACGACAGCATGATCGCCAAGCTGATCGTCTACGGCACCACGCGTCAGGGCGCGCTCCGCCGCCTGCGCCGCGCGCTTGAGGAGTTTGTGATCGAGGGCGACGGGATGAAGACCACCATTCCTCTGCATCAGGCACTGCTCGACAATCCGCAGTTCCAGCAGGGCGATTATACGATCAAGTGGCTCGAGGAATGGCTCGCGCGCGAGGAAGAGAAGGGCTGACCCGGCCGCAGCGTGTCCCCGGGGACACGCTGCGCTAGCCCGGCAGGATCGCCCAGGGCCGCACCGGAAACGTCCCCATATGCCGCACCTTGGGCGGCACCGCGGAGAAGCGGAACCCGCTCGCCGGCAAGTCCCCCAGACGCGTCATATGCTCGACGATCGGGATGCCCGCGCCCAGCAGCACGCTGTGCACCGGCCGCGTGTTGCCGGACGTATCGTCGATATTGTGGGAATCGATCCCCACCAGCCGCGCGCCCTGATCGCGCAGATACACTGCCGCCGCCTCGGTCAGGTGCGGATGCCCTTCGAAATACTGGTCGGTGCGCCAGTGCCGGTCCCATCCGGTGTGGACCAGCACTGCCTTGCCGCGCACCTCAGTCGCCGCAAAGGCCGCCCAGTCGATTGCCCGGTCCACAGCGCCCTCGACCCGCACCAACACACCCTCACAGTCGGCCACGCGCGCCAGCGGCAGATCCGCCAGATCGTGCCCGTCGGCATAGCGGTGATAGGGCGTATCGAGATAGGTACCGGTGTTCCCGACCATCTCGATCCGGCCGATCTGAAACTCGGTCCCCTCGGCATAGATTCCACGCGAAGCCTCACGCGACAGATGGTCGCAGATCAGCGGCGCGGGCAGCCCCTTGTAGGTGATCATCCCCGCCTCGATCACATGGCTGAGGTCGATCAGCCGCTCAGCCGGAACGGCCGCAGGCGCTTCCGTCATTTCGCCGCGCTTGTGCCGCTCTTCGATGATCCGCTTATTGAGGATGCGCACCTTGCCAACCATCAGCAGACGCAGATCGGCGATCACGTAGCGGGCCAGTTCGGCGTCATCGATCTCGTCGCCATCGATATCCAGTCGGAAATCCTGCCCCTGCACTCCGCCGCCATTGGTGAAGCTCACCTCGAAATCGAAACAAACGCGCTTCTCGGTCATCGCCACTCCTTCGCCGCTGGCACCCGCGAGATTCCGCCCCTATCTACGCGGCCTGTTCGGGCCGGGGATTCGGAATGAAGGCGACCATCTATCACAATCCGCGCTGCTCCAAGTCGCGTGAGGCGCTCGCGCTGCTCAACGATGCCGGTGCCGAGGTGACGGTGGTCGAGTATCTCAAGACCCCGCCGTCGCGCGACGAGCTCGCACGGCTCTATGCAAAGGCCGGAATCTTGCCCCGCGACGGACTGCGCAAGGCGGAGGACAGTGCCAAGGCACTCAAGGGCGCAAGCGATGACGCCATCCTCGATGCGATGGCTGCCGATCCGATCCTGATCGAACGGCCGCTGGTCGAGACCGAAAAGGGCGTCCGCCTCGGCCGTCCACCCGAAGCGATCCGCGAAATCCTCTAGCCCGGCTCGCCCGTCATCTCGCCAGTGACGTCGATCTTCGTACCGTAGAGATAACGTGCGACGCCATTCTCGCTCACGACGTCGGCGGTGATGCGCATCCAGCGGATTTGGCCATCCACGCGCCGGATCTGCGCTTCGAACGTAAAGCTCCCGCACGCCACAATCGCTGCGCTACGCAACCGCGCCAGCTCCGCCTGCGACTCGGGAAGGTACATGGCAACAATCGCCTCGCGCTCCAGCGCGCTGCCTCGCGGCAGCCTGAACAGGTCGTAGACCCCGTCGCTCCAGGTCAGCGAATCGTCGCGCAGGTCGCACTGCCAGGCTGCCTGGATCGGCATCACATGCGTTTGTGGATCGCGCGCGCCGTGCATATGATCGCGTTACCACTCGAGAGCCTAATGTCCAGTTAGTGGTCCCGCTCCGGCGGCAGTCGTTCGAACACCCATTCGTGGCTCTCGCGCACCAATGCCGGCACCGCACGCCCCCTGCCATCGCGTGACGGCCGGAACCGGAACCGCTCGCGGATCAGCCGGCAGGTCAACGCGTCCAGCCGCGGGATGCCGCTCGATCCGACCACATCGCATTCGGGCACGCGTCCATCGGTCTGCACCAGGAACAATACTGTCACCCTGCCCCCGATTCCCGCATCGGCCAGGTCTTCGGGATAGTCCGAGTCGCGGATGCTTCCGCGGATCTGTCGTGGCGGCGTTGCGTCGGGATCGCCCGCGCCGTCACCATCACCGCTCCCACCTCCGCCAAAACCGTTCCCCTTCCCGCCCGCGCCGGTTCCCGGTCCGGCCACTTCCGCCGCACCGCTTGTCGCTTCGAATGCGTCGGCCGGCTTTTCCGCAGCGATAACCAGCGGCTGCACGTCGATCGGAACGATCGGCTTGGGCGCCGCTACCTCCGTCGCGCGGGAGCGAAGATTGGGCGGAGCGGCTTCACCCGAAGGCCGCATATTGCGCCGTGGCATCCGCTCCACCTTCGCCTTGGGTTTCGGCTCAGGCAGGATATCGAACAGGGCGACCCCGGCATCATCCCCCGCCGGTCGCTCGCGCACTGCCAGCCCGAGCGCGAGAACGGCACCCAAGGCACAAGTCACCGCAAGCGCCGCCGCCGCACCACCCGCCCGTTCGTGCGGACTCGAGAGCATGATCGCCGTCATGCACGCCTAAACGCACAAGCAGGCTGAACTGGCGCTTGCTCTCCCGTCTCGACAAGGCGGCTCGGGCGGGTAGATTGGGAGGTGTGGATTTTGCCGTCATCATCGCGCCGTTGGTCGAGAAGGATTTCATCGATCGCTATTGGGATCGCGCGCCGGTGCACATTCCCGCGTCGCCGGAGCGCAGGGACGCCCCGCCGATGGGCTGGAACGATCTCAACGCCCTCATCGCGCAACGCACGCACTGGACGCCGGAGCGTTTCAATCTCGTCCTGAACAGCCGCCCGGTCGATCCCGCCCACTACATGGCGGATGCCATCGGCAAGCCGGCGGCGGGTGATCCGGCGCGGATCGAGCACCTGCTCGCCATGGGCGCATCGCTTGTCGTCAACCATGTCGATGACGTGCTGCCGCGGGTTCGGGCCATTGCCGACACGCTCGCGACCCGGTTTGCGGGACTGGGCGGTGCGAACGTCTACGCATCCTTCAACGGCGTTCAGGCCTTTGCATCCCATTATGACACGCACGAGGTGTTCGCGTTCCAGTGCGCCGGCGAAAAGCGCTGGCGCATCTACGCCAATCGCGCCGAATCGCCGCTCGAAGCGCCGCAAGGCGACGATGCCCAGGCCTGGATCGACGCATCCAAAGGCCCGGTACTGCTCGACATCACCACCCGGCCCGGCGATCTCCTTTATATTCCGCGCGGCTTCTTCCATGACGCGATCGCAACCGACACGTCATCGCTTCATGTCACCTTTGGGGTCGCCCCGCATTCGGGCCGCATATTGCTCGAGCTGATCGAGGAAGCCGCGCTCACGGATCCGGCCTTTCGCGCCTATCTTCCCGACGCCCGGGTCGGGAACGGGGTGCCGTTGCGCGAAAGGCTTGCCGAGCTTGGCCAGCGCCTTGCCGAAATGGCGGCCAGCCCGGTGCTGGCCGATGCGGTCGCGCTTCGCCAGCGCAAGCTGTCGCAGACCGCACATTCCCTGTCGCTTCCGGACAGGCCGACTCTCCGTTTCTTCGCGCGGACCGGGCGGCAAGCGCGGATCGAGCGCGATGCGCGGGGAATCGCGCTGCACGCCGCGGGGCATTCGCAATCCCTCGGGCTTGTAGCAGATGCCGCCGAATGGATGCTCGCGCGGGCGGCTTTCTCCCGCGAGGAAACCTATGCGCAATTCGCCTGGCATCCTCGGAGCGAACTCGACGCGATCATCGACCTGTTCGAACGCCTGGGCCTGATCGCCCCCTACCAGCCACAAATCTGACAAAGCATGTGCGACCGGGGTGACGAACGCCGCGCGCCCCGCTATGCGCGCGGCCATGACTCAGATCACGCCCGAGATCGTCGCCGAACACGGCCTGTCCCCCGAGGAATATGAGCGCGTCCTGCACGCGATGGGCCGCGAGCCCAACCTCACCGAACTGGGCATCTTCTCGGTCATGTGGTCCGAGCATTG
>JASBTC010000021.1 GCA_030148625.1 Sphingobium sp.
GGCATAGCCGTCGAACCCGGCGCCGATCCAGGGATTGGCCAGCCCGTCCGAACCGGCCAACGGCGCGCGCGGCTGGTTGTAGACATTATAGCCGTCGGGTGTGGTGCCGCCGAGTTCGGGCGTCGGCGTGCCTGCGGTATAGACGCCGAACAGCGACATTTGCTCGTAGGATCCGCCGGCCAGCAGGTCGAGCGAGCCGAGGCCGGTGCGCACGACGCTGAACTGCTGGACGGTCTTCATGCCGTTCAGCCAGTTGCCGTTGAAGCCGTCGGCGACCGATGCCTGCGGGTTCAGATAATGCCGGTCGGACAGGGTGAGATTGCCCGTTTGCCCGTTCGCGGCCAGCTCACTGGCGGCGCGCAGCGCCCGGCCGTCGGACGACCCGATATCGGCGCCGGCGACGAGGCGCATCGACCAGGATTGCGATCCCGCTTTGAGCATCGGCGCCACCGCCCAGATGCGTCCCTGGGTGCCGTCCGCCTGTGTCGGGCGCGTCGGTTCCTTCACGCCGCCCACCGGCTGCATGTTGACGCCGGCCGGAATGGTCGTGCCCGGCGGCAGGGTGACGTTGGCGTTCAGCGAGACGTCGTTGAGGAACGCGCTGAAGGCCGACCCGGCCGGAATACGCGTCGGCGCGATGCCGATCTCGTTGGGCAGGATCGTTCCCGCGCCGAAATAGGCACGCGGTTCGATATATTGCGTCACCACGTCGCCCGCCGCGTAGAGCGGCGCCGCGCCGGCGAGGAAATCGGCCTGGCTCGCCCAGATCGGTGCCTTGGCCGTCCAACCGGTGGCAAAGAGATAGTCCCAGTCGCTGCTGGCGAAGCCGAACGGAATCTCGACGCCGCCACGCACCTGCGATCCTTCGCGGACGACGACGTCGAAATCGAGCATGACCGTCGACGCGGCACCGCCGGCAAAGGTGGTGACGCCCGATGCCGTCGGATCACCCTGCAGAACATAGGGCGAGGTCAGCACCGTCGGTTCGCGCACCAGCCCGAACAGGCCGTCGAGCTCGATCACGCTGTCGCGCGGGATGATGTCGCCGGCCTGCAATTGCGCCGAAGCCGACAGGGTGAGCGTCGCCGGAAGCGTCACGCCCTTCGGCCAGGTCATCGGCTGCAATTCGACGGCCATCGGCAGCACCGTTCCCGCACCGAGCACCGTGTCCGCCGGAAGCTCCATGCCCGTCTTCATGATCGTGCCGCGCGCGATCAGCCCGCCGCCGGGCAGGCGGATATCGGCGGTCGCCGTCCAGTCCTGCGCCAGCACATAGCTTTGCGCCAGCCGCGTTTCGGCGCCCAGCAGGTAATTGCCCTGCACTTCGAAACCGTCGACCGGAATGTCGTAGCCGAGCGTCGCATGCACCGGCAGCTTCGCCCCGGCGGCCAGCTTCACCGGCATCGGCAGCTTGTAATCCTGCAGCCAGCCGGTGGTGACGCCCTGTCCGCCCGGATAGAGCACCCAGCCATTATCGTCCGGCGTCCGCGCCGGCATGCCGAAACCGTCGGTGATCGAACCGTGGATGTCGAGATCGTCGGCCGCGCGGATCAGCAGCACGCCGGCCTCGCCGGAACCATAGCCGCCGCCCGCCGGATCGGCGTAATTGGCCGCGCGCGGTGTGTTCGGATTGAGGCTGGCATAGCGATAGCCGGCAAGATTGAGGTCCCCCGAGACGCGCAGGCTGCCGCCCGGCGCGCTCGCCAGTTCGACGCCCGGCCGGAAATGGAAGGCATCGCGATAGGCGCTGAGCCCCGCCATCCGGCCGATGAGCGCGCCGTTGCCGAGCGCGGCATCGATAAAGGCGTCGCTGTCCAGATGCACGGCATCGAGCAGCGCCTGATTAATGACGCCGTTCGCCGGGTGATAGGTGCGGAACGCATTGACCGAGAGGCTCTGGGCGCCGCGGATGGTGAGCGTGCCGGCGGCCTGGATGGCGACGTCGTTGGCGCCCACGCGCGCGGCGTTGAGCTCGATGCGGCCGCGATCGACCTTGTCGGGCGAGCTGACATCGATCGTGGCCCCGGCCTCCAGCGCGAGCATGCCGCTCGCCGAGGTCAGTTCCACCGTCGCGCGATTGGACGCTTCGATCGGCGCGCCATAGCTGTCGACCTGCAGCGCTGTGCCGTGCGCATCGAGTATGGCGGTTGCCGCGAGCGTCAGGTCGTCGCGCGCCGACAGGCGAATGCTTCCGGGCTTCGCGCCGCTGGCATCGATACGCCCGCGAACGGTCAGATCACCGCCATCGGCCGCGATGCTGACATGCCGGGCCTTCACTTCGTCGCCGATCACCAGATCGCCGGTCTTGACGATGAAGTTGCGCCGCTCGGTGACGCCGCCTTCGGTCAGCCGGGTGTTGAGCCCGGTGAAATCGGCGAGCACGCCGGCGCGGACATCGATGCTGCCCGCACGCAGGCTGGGATCCACCTTATGATCGCCATTGCGGACATGGCCGTCGATCTTGCCGTCGAGCGCCACCGTACCGCCCAGCGCGGTCACCTTGAGCACGCCGGCATGATTATAGTCGGCGGACAGATCGATGCCGGCGCCGGCGTTCAGGCGGATATTGCCGTTCCGGCTTTCCAGCTCGACATCGCCGCCCCAGCTGTAGCGCGTCTCCTCGAAAAAGTCGGTCGCCTTGCCGGCCACGTCGATCGTCGCCTTGTCGCCCAATGTCAGGTCGCCGATCGCGGTCAGCACGAGCCGGCCGCTGGACAGCGCCACATTGGTATCGGCGAGGATCGTCGCGCCCGTCATATGGATTTCGGCGCCCAGCGCGGCATCGACCCGCTTGGCCGGGCGGGCATAGCCCTCGGGCGCGGTCAGGCGGATGTCGCCGCCGGCGACATAGGTGACGTTCGATCCGGCCGTGCCGGTCAGCAGCGGCGTCGTCAGGTTGAGGTTGCCGCCCGTGCCGGGCTTTCCATATTCGGCCTGCGACTGCCAGACCGAGATGTTGGCGCGATGGTTGCTCTCGATCCGTTCGGACGCGGTGAGATTGACCGTCGAGAAACCCAGCGCGAGCCGGTCGAGCGCCAGTTCGGCCGGCACCAGCAGCCCGTCCTGATAGCCGAGCACGATGCGGTCCGCGACGAAGTTGAGACTGCCCTTGCCCGTGCCCGGACCATTGGCGATCACCCCGCCGGGAAGGCCGGCGATCGGTTCCTTCTCCCATTGGCCGCCGCGCGCGCCCAGCATCCCGTTCCACACCAGGGTCCTGGCGCTGATCGTGGCGCTGTCGCCATCGCCGCCGTGACCGTAAAGCGCGGGGGTGTTGAGCACGAGTTGCAGCGACGATGCGCCCGTCGCGGGATTGCGCGTGTCGAGATCGACACTGCCATAAAAATTGATCGACTGGCTGGCCGAGAGGATCAGCCGCTCGAGCGCCGGCGCGCGCTTCGCCGGGTCGCCGAGCATCAGCCGATCGAGCACGGCCTGGGTGAGCACGATACCGTCGGGCAGGATGTCCGCCCCCGCCGCCTGTTCCAGCGAGTCCGTCGTGCCGATGTTCACATAGCCGGTCGAGAAACCCAGATAGCGCGCGCCGTAATTCGCCTTTTCGCCAAGGCTGACGGGTCCGCCGCTGGCAAAGGCCAGGGTGCCGTCGGAATAGAGCGAGGCGCCGTTCTCGACGACGATCAGGCCGGTGGCGCCGGTGACCTGGGGGGCCGGCAGTTCGAGCAGGCCGTTGGAAACCGCGAGCACATTGGCGTTGGTGTTGGTGATGACATAGCCCATCGTCGAATCGAAGGCGGGCTTGCCCTTGCCGAGCGAGGTGATCGTGGCCCCCGCTTCGATCCGGATGTCGGTGTTGCCGTCCGAGACCAGCAGAATCTGCGGTGCCGATAGGACGGCGCCATCACGCACCGCGATCTCGCCGAAACTGCCATAGCTGAGCAGTCCGCCGCCGCCCGCCGTGATGTTGATCGACGGGCTGCCGAAGCCGATGCTGCGCCCGACGCGTCCGCCGAGCACCATCATGCTGGCGCCCACCGCATTCAGGTCCGACGCGCGCAGCCAGGCATTGCCCGGCGTGCCCTTCGCGCCATCGGCCAGGATCTCCAGCGTGTAGCTGCTGCCGCTGCCCCAGTTTCCCGGCACCACGGCCAGCGAACCGCCCAGCCCGTTCTCCGCCGGCGCGAACAGCCCGGTTCCGGCGAACGAGAAAACCGGCCGGGTCGCATTCGCCTTCGGCGTCGAAAGCGCCAGCACGAACTCCTTGCCGTCGCGCGGCAGCAACGGCACCGGCTGTCCGAACAGCGAGGAGGCCGGCCGCTTGATCAGGAAATCCTCGAAGCTCGTCTCGTTATATTGCGAATGGGTGCGCACCACCTTGGCCGGCGTCAGGATGATATCGACCGGCGTGGCGGAAGGCGCGTCCATATGCGCGACGCTGGTATGCACGCCCAGCGCGATCGAGCCGTCGGGCAGGCGCGTGACTGCGCCGGCGCCCGGTTTCGTCACCTTGCCCATCTCGACGCGATAGGCTCCGTCCAGCAGCGCATATTCCGCGGGCAACAGCATATAGGTGCCGGGCTTCAGCCCCTCTACGCCGTCGGGGATGATGATCTGCCGGCCGAAATCGGGCTGATCGTGACCGTCGATCGCCGCGGGCGCGGCCGAATCCCGATAGGCGGGCACGATCGCATAGACCGTGTTGTCGGGATGGCTCAGACCCTGATAGCCCGGATTCACATTGGCGAGCGCGGTCTGCAATATGTCGACCGAGCCGCCGCGGCCGGGGATGAAGCCGGCGCCGGTCGGCGTCCCGCCGCCCGACAGGTCGAGCACCGCGCCCTTGTCCGCCTTTAGCGAGCCGACGACCGTCACGCCCTGCGATGAGACCGTCGTCTCCACCTTGGTACCGTTCCGGGTCCAGCTCAGCCCATCGGTCGTGCCGCCATAGGGAATGAAAAGCCCCTTCGCGCTGACCGACGTCAGGCTGCCGGGCAGCAGATTGACTTCGCTGGTGGTGAGATTGTCCTCATTCGTCCAATAGTTCCGGCCGGGCACGGCCATTTCGGGGCCGGGAAAATAGCCGCTGCCGCCGACGCCCAGCGTGATCTGGCCGAGCGGCGCGCGCAACACGCCATCCTGGTTGATGATGTCCGCGCCGACGACCAGCCGGCCATAGAGCGAGAGCGGCGGTGCCGCCGGTACGTCGCCCGGCAGACGATGGAAGCTGACGGTGCCCCCCGACATCATGGTCGTGTAGACGCTGGTCTCACCGGGAAAGCGATAGCCGTAAATGCCCGCCAGGATGCTCGCCTGCGCGCCGGTCACGGGATAGATCTGCGCCGCGGTGAAGGCGATGTTGCTCATCGTGCGGATCTCGCCGCCGGTCAGGCGGATATCGCTCCGGCTGATGACGTTGATGTCCTTGGGCGCGGCATATTCATATTCGAGCTGCCTGCCGCCGGAGAGGCCGATCGATCCGTTCACGCCGAACCGGATGCCCGCCATATCGACCAGCCCGCCGGTGATGGTGATGCTGCCCTCGCCGACCGTCGGCCGCTGGAACAGCGCGATCGCGCCCGAATTCTGATAGGTGATGTCGTTGCCCCACATGGTTCCGCCGCCGGCGAAATTCACATAGGCGGCGCTCAGCTTCACATGGCCGTCGGTGTCGAAATTGCCGATGGTGCCGCTGAGCGTCAGGTTGCGCCCCAGATCGAGCGCGACGTCGCCGTTGAAGAGGACGACATCGTCGCTCTTCAGGGTCAGGCTGTCGAAACCGCCGGCCTTGGCCCGATCGGCGCCGACGCGCGCCTGGCCGACGAGATCGGCCCTGCCCGCATTGCTGGCCGTCGATTGCTCGACGGTCTGGCCCGGAGACCAGCATCCGGTGATGCAATCGCCGAACCGCAATGCGCCCGGCAGGCCGGCGTCATAGGTCTGGTCGATGATGACGCTGCGCAGGCGGCGCATATAGTCGGGCACCGCGCGGCTGGGCGTGCCAGTGGCGCCGAAATCGTAGAGGATGGGGGTGGTGAGCGAGACCGACAATTCCCCGCCCAGCGCGCCTGCGCCGCCCGCATGCGCGCGGATGTCGCCATCGAGGAAGACGCCATATTGCGAATCGAAAGCGACACGGCCGCCATCGGTCGCGACGAGCAGGCTCTTGCGCTGTTCGGGCAGGTTCGACGCCAGATAATCGACTTCGGCGCTGGCGCCCGAAGCATCGAGCACCGCGCCGGGGCGCACGACCACATAGGCCGAAGTCAGCTCGCGCGGCACGGTCAGGCCGCGCGGCATCAGCACCTGGCCGCCGACATGAATGTCGCCGCCTTCCGACACTTGGGCATAGCGCAGGCCGCGACGATCGACGGCCGAGATCGCCCGGCCCGATACGTCGATGACGCTGCCCGTTTCCAGCCAGATCGCGCGGGTGGAATCGTAGAGGATGGGGCCCGCGCTTGTTTCGAAGCGATTCATGTTCTCGGCCGGGCCGGCCGCCAAGTCGACCGATCCGCCGCGCGCTTCGATGCGGCCTTCGATCAGCATACGATCGGCGGCGACCACCGAGATCGACTGGCCATCGTCGACGCGCAGGGTCGTGTCGGCGCCAAGATGGAAGCTGCCGAAGACCCGCGCATCGCGGTTCGTACCGCCATAGGGGCTGGGCGCGTTGGTATCGCCCACGCCTATGGCGGTCAGCTTCAGGCTGGCGCCCTTGCGCTGGATGAAACGTCCGTTCGCCGAATCCTCCTGGAACAGCGGCGGCAGCCATAATTCCATCGCATCGTCGGGCGCCG
>JASBTC010000470.1 GCA_030148625.1 Sphingobium sp.
GGCAGGCGCAGGAAAGAAACGAAGAGAAACCCGACGAGCAGGATATTGCCGAGCGCGGTCAGCCGTTGCTGCAACCAGTGCTGCGACCCGTGATGCGAAGAGCCGAGCCCCCTTACCCGGCCAAGGCGCGTTCCGTTACCCATTGAGCGCCTCCTTGAAGATATAGAGCCAGGTCGCGATGGTCGCGAAAAGCGCGCCGACCATCACGATCGTCGCCCAGGTCTTGTTGGTCTTGAGTTCGTACCCCGCACCGGTGTCGAGCACGAAATGGCGAAGGCCCGAGAAGAGATGCTGGAAAAAGGCCCATGTCAGGCCGATCAGCACGACTTTGCCGAGAATGTTGGTGACCTGGTGGAACGTACCGGCTTCGGGATCGTGCCAGACGCAGGCGATGAATGCGGCATAGGCGTCGGGACCCGCGGCGAGCGCGCCGAGCCACCAGAGAAACATCGACGCGCCGACGATCGCCAGCCCGTCGCCGCTTACGCGATGGAGGATCGAGACCGCCATATGCGGCCCCCATTTATACACCTGCAAATGCGGGGAGCGCGGACGCGCACTCGGTTCGTTGCCAGCCATATCAGCCCTGTCTTGACTCTAAACGGTCGATGCCGTGCCGGTTAAGCCCTCCGGCCGCGATATGCAATTGCTTAGGGAGCGCAGGTTGCAAGAATCTGGATTTGGTTACGAAACACGCCCGGTGCTTTCCAATTTGCCGCGCTATCCACATTTTCGCCTTGGCGCGGACCGATCGGTGCCGCGACCGCGACGCGCACAAAAAAGGGGCCGCTTTCGCGGCCCCTTTCCGTTCTTCCCTGGCGAAAGGAATTAGTCCTTCAGAAAGTCGGGCACATGGCCCTGATCTTCCGGACCTTCGCTGCGTTCGCGGCGCGGGCCACGATCGCCACGACCTTCGCCGCCACCGTCGCGGCGCGGGCCACGGTCACGGCCGCCACCGCCGCCTTCGCGGCGCGGGCCGCGATCACGGTCGCCGCCACGGCCACCTTCGCGACGACGATCACCGCCACGACCGCCTTCGCGATCGCCGCGCTCGCCACCACGGCCACCTTCACGCGGCTCGCGCGCCGGACGGGTGTCCTCCAGCTCTTCGCCGGTTTCCTGGTCGACGACGCGCATCGACAGGCGGACCTTGCCGCGCTGATCGATCTCGAGGACCTTGACCTTTACTTCCTGACCTTCGGACAGGACGTCGGCGACCTTTTCGACGCGCTCATTCTTGATTTCGGAGACGTGGACGAGACCGTCCTTGCCGCCCATGAAGTTCACGAACGCGCCGAAATCGACGAGGTTGACGACCTTGCCGGCATAGACCTTGCCGACTTCGGGTTCTTCGACGATGCCGAGGATCCATTTCCGGGCGGCTTCGATCTGCGACAGGTCGGACGAGCTGATCTTGATCAGGCCCTCGTCGTCGATGTCGACCTTGGCGCCGGTCTCGGCGACGATCTCGCGGATCACCTTGCCGCCGGTGCCGATGACTTCGCGGATCTTCGACTTGTCGATCTGCAGCGTCTCGATGCGCGGTGCGTGCGCGGACAGTTCCTCGCGGGTGTGGTCGAGCGCCTTGGCCATCTCGCCGAGAATGTGGGCGCGGCCCTCACTCGCCTGCGCCAGCGCCTGACGCATGATCTCTTCGGTGATGCCGGCGATCTTGATGTCCATCTGCATCGTCGTGATGCCCTCGGACGTGCCGGCGACCTTGAAGTCCATGTCACCCAGGTGATCCTCGTCGCCCAGAATGTCGCTGATCACCGCGAAATTCTTGCCTTCGAGGATCAGGCCCATGGCGATACCGGAAACCGGGCGCTTCAGCGGCACGCCGGCATCCATCATCGACAGCGAACCGCCGCACACCGTCGCCATCGAGGACGAGCCGTTGGACTCGGTGATGTCGCTGAGAACGCGGATCGTGTAGGGGAACTCGTCCTTGGTGGGCAGCACCGGATGCAGCGCCCGCCATGCCAGCTTGCCGTGTCCGACCTCGCGGCGGCCCGGCGCGCCGAAGCGGCCCACTTCACCGACCGAATAGGGCGGGAAGTTGTAGTGGAGCATGAAATTCTCGTAGCGCAGGCCGGTCAGGCCGTCGATCATCTGCTCGGCGTCCTTGGTGCCGAGCGTGGTCGTGCAGATCGACTGGGTCTCGCCGCGCGTGAACAGCGCCGAGCCGTGCGTGCGCGGCAGGAAGCCGACAATGGCCTCGATCGGACGGATCTGCGTGGTCGTGCGGCCGTCGATGCGCTTGCCGTCCTTCAGGATGGCGGTGCGGACGATTTCGGCTTCCAGCTTCTTGACCAGCTTCAGCGCGGCCATCTGATCCTGCGGCGTTGCGTCGGAGAAAGCCTCCTTCGCCTTGGCGCGGGCCAGATTGAGCGCATCGGAGCGGGCTGACTTGTCGGTCAGCTTGTAGGCGGCGGCGATGTCCTTGCCGATCAGCTTCTTCAGCTTGTCCTTGGCGGCGGACAGATCGGCCTGGGCGGCCATCGGCCAGGGATCCTTGGCGGCCTGTTCGGCCAGCTTGATGATCGCGGCGATGACGGGCTGAATGCCGCGATGCGCGAACATGACGGCGCCGAGCATCTCTTCTTCCGAAAGCTCCTTGGCTTCGGATTCGACCATCATCACGGCATCGTGCGTACCGGCGACGACGAGGTCGAGGGAACCGGCGGCGACCTGATCGTCGGTCGGGTTCAGGATGTACTCGCCATCGACATAGCCGACGCGGGCAGCCGCGATCGGGCCCATGAAGGGAACGCCGGACAGCGTCAGCGCGGCGGAGGCGCCGACCATCGCGAGGATGTCGGGCTCATTCTCGCCGTCATAGCTCAGAACCTGGCAGATGACGTTGATTTCGTTGTAGAAACCCTCGGGGAACAGCGGGCGGATCGGGCGGTCGATGAGGCGGGAAACCAGGGTTTCCTTCTCGGTGGCGCCACGCTCACGCTTGAAGAAGCCGCCCGGGATACGACCCGCGGCCGAATATTTTTCCTGATAGTGGACGGTGAGCGGGAAGAAGTCCTGTCCGTCCTTCACCGAGCGCGCGGCCGTGACGGCGCAGAGCACAACGGTTTCACCCAAGGTCGCGAGCACCGCGCCATTGGCCTGGCGGGCAACGCGGCCCGTTTCGAGCTTGAGGGTTTGTCCGCCCCACTCGATTTCGACTGTTTTCATGTTGAACATTGATTTTCCTTACGTCCGGACCGCCAGATGCGATCCGGTGCATCGTGTGTACGCGCCGGATTTGGCGCGCTTGTGACGGGACGTTTCAGTCTGCCCGTCGGTCAGGCCAGGGCGCCGAATTGCGCCAGGCCGGATATGCGAACGGCCCCGTTACCGGGGCCGTTCCGATTATTTGCGAAGACCCAGCTTCGCGATGATCTCGCTGTAGCGTCCGCTATCCTTCTTCTTCAGATAGTCGAGGAGGCTGCGGCGCTTGTTGACCAGCATCAGCAGGCCGCGACGCGAGTGATTGTCCTTGGCGTGCGTCTTGAAGTGCTCGGTCAGGTTGGTGATGCGCTCGGTGAGGATCGCGACCTGGACCTCGGGGCTGCCGGTATCGCCCGACACGCGGCCATGTTCCTTGATCAGCGCATCCTTGCGCTCTGCGGTAATCGTCATGTCATTTCTTCCTTCGACATCGCTTCACAGGTTGAAGCCGCGCACCACCCGGACTTCATGTCCGGAAACCTCGACCAGCGCGACCGGCGTTTCCGCTTCGGTGGCGAGATGGAGGCCGTGTTGGGCGGCAATCCCGATCAAGACCTGCCCCTGGCGGAGCAGCCTTGCCTGATCGGGGGTGACGGGTAGAGCCGGGATGTCGTCCAGCCCCGCCGTCAGCGGCAAGGTTATGTCTTCAAGTCGGCGGGCCTTAGCGGCTTCGGCCAAATTGTCCAGCGAAATCGCGTGATCCAGCGTGAACGGGCCGGCTTTCACGCGGCGCAGCATCGTGACATGGCCGACGGTGCCGAGCGCCAATGCGATGTCGCGCGCCAGACTGCGGATATAGGTGCCTTTGGAGACGCTGGCGCTCAGCGTGACGGCGGCGATCGGTCCATCGCTCGGCTGGCTACCGACCAGCGTCAATGCATGGATGGTCACGTGCCGGGCGGCGAGCACCACATCCTCGCCGGCGCGGGCGAGATCATAAGCGCGCTTGCCGTCGACCTTGAGCGCCGAATAGGCGGGGGGCATCTGCTCGATCGGGCCGGTGAAGTCCGGCAATATCGCTTCAACCGTTGCGCGCGTCGGCATGACCTCGCTTTCGGCGATGGCCTTGCCTTCGCCATCGAGCGTATCGGTCTGCACCCCGAAACCGATCGTGAAATCGTAGATCTTGGATGCGTCGAGCATCCGCCCGGCAAGCTTGGTCGCTTCGCCCAGCGCCACCGGCAGGACACCGGTCGCGAGCGGGTCGAGCGTGCCGCCATGGCCGACCTTCAGCTTGGGGTAGCCGCCTTCGCGCAATGCGCGCTTGACCGCCGAAACGCCTTGCGTCGACCCCAGCCCGAGAGGTTTGTCGAGAATGATCCAGCCATGCATCCGCAGCGCCTAGCTGCAGGCGCGGGAAAAGTCAGCTGTTGCGCTTCGCCTTTTTGGGTGGAGCCTCGGAGCGGGTCAGGCTGTCGAGCTGGCAGCGCCAGCCCTGGGCGATCAGCGCGCCGGTCCGATCGAGCTTGCCGCCGGGCGCGGTCACGAAGCCGACGGCATTGGCGGATTGCAGTCGCGCGCATTTGCCCATGGTGCGGGCATAATACCATTCGCCGGTGATGCTGCGGATATAAAGGCCGCGATCGGCATCGGCCTTGTAGTCCTGGATCCCGTCGCGATTGGCGAAGGGGATCGAGGCTTCCTCGCCGATCGATGGCGGTGTGGTTTCGGCCTGGGCTGGAAATGCGACGAGCAACAGCGGCGCGATGAGCAGGGCTTTCATCTCAGCTTTCCTTCCTCTTCTTGCGGTCGGCTTTCTTCGGCGGCGGGTTCGAGGTGACGAAGGTCTGGATCTGGCAGGTGCGGCCCTCGACGACGATCTGACCGAACCTGTCGAGCGTGCTGGTGCCCTTGGTCACGAAGCCGATGCCGATCGCATAGGGCAGCCCGAAGCATGGGCCGAACAGCGTTGCGTGATACCAGTTGCGTCGCTGGTCCTGGATCCACAGGGCATCGTCGCCATCGGCCTGGAAATCGCGGATGCCGCGATGATCGGCGAAGGGGATCTGCGCCTCCACGCCGATTGCGCGGGGTTTCTGGGGCGCAGCCTGCGCGCCGGTCGCGACCGACGCTGCGGCAAGCGCGGCGAGTGCGAGTCTGAACATTGTCATGGCGGCGTCATAGCGCGCCGACGCTGAACAAATGCTGAGTGCACCTTTCAGGTTTTGGCAGGCCATTCATCGGCGAGGATCGAGAACAGCGCCGTATCGCGGACATGGCCGGTCCAGGTGATGCGTTCCTGGCGCAGCACGCCTTCCTTGACGCCGCCGATCTTCGCGACGGCGGCCATCGACCGTCCGTTGCGGACATCGACACGGAACTCGACCCGGCGGAAACCGCAGGCAAAGGCGTGATCGATCATCAGCCGCTTGAACCGGTCGTTGAGCCCGGTGCCGCGGAATGCCGGCGCAATATAGCTGTTGCCGATCTCGACCACCGCGCGCGGCCCCTCGATCGCCAGATAAGCGCTCATCCCCGCCAGCACGCCCTGATGCATGATCGCGAAACCCAGCTTCGCGCCACCGGCCGCCAATATGTCGAAATTCGCGTCGAAATGATCGGGGTCGTAGGACAGGCCGTAGATCGGCCAGATCGCCAGATCCTCGGCGCAGGCCGCGCGCAGGGCTGTGCGATGGCGCTCGGCCAGCGGCTCGAGCACCAAGTCGCCGTCGGTCAGGGTGACGGACAGAGCGGCAGGATCGGCGGTCATCGCGTCTTCTCCATGAAATGGCGGCGGCACAGCGCGACATAGCGGTCATTGCCGCCGATTTCGGTCTGCTCGCCTTCGCGGACCGCGCGTCCGGACGCGTCGACACGCAGATTCATCGTCGCCTTGCGACCGCATTCGCACACCGCCTTCAGCTCGACGAGCGTGTCGGCGATGGCGAGGAGGTGCGCGGCACCCTCGAACAGATTGGCCTTGAAATCGGTGCGCAGGCCATAGGCGAGCACGGGAATGCCCATCTCGTCGCACACGCCGGCAAGCTGGAACACCTGATCGCGCGTCAGGAATTGCGCCTCGTCGACCAGCACGCACGAAAGCGGCCGTCGGCCATGCTCGGCCTCGATCGCATTGCGGAGATCGGTGGTGCGATCGAACAGATCGGCCTCCGCTTCCAGGCCGATCCGCGAGGTGATCATGCCCTGGGCATAACGATCGTCGAGCGCGGCGGTGAACAGCATCGTCTCCATGCCGCGCTCGCGATAGTTGAAGCTCGCCTGCAGCAAGGTCGTCGATTTGCCCGCGTTCATCGACGCATAATAGAAATAGAGCTTGGCCATGGGGTCAGTTGATCGGCGGTACGATCTGGTTGAGCCAGCGGACCAGCAGGTCGGCCAGCGCCACGCGGTGATCGGAAAAACTGTGATCGGTCGGCCAGACCTGGATCTGCGTCCTGCGCGCGACCGACTGGGCATCGCCGCCGACCTTGCGCGCCGTGGCGGCACCACCGCGCTCGGCGCCGACGATCGTCAGTGGACGATCACCATAGGCGATCAGGCGCTGTCCGAGATCGAACCGCTCGCGATTCTCCATCATCTCCCTGGCCAATGCATCGGCGCTGGTGCCGGCAAGGGGCGGCAGGTTGCCCGCGGCGCCCCGATTCCACCCGGCGATACCCTCCGGCGTGCCGAGCGATGCGGCGGTTTCGGCGAGGTCCCAGGGATCGATCAGGAACAATCCGGCGACGCCCGTATCGTCGGCGGCCGCGTCGGCAGCCATGAAGCCGCCCATGCTGTGGCCGGCAACCGCGATATAATTGGGATCGATCCGGTATTTCGCGACGGTTTCGGGGGCACGCAGAAAGGCGAGCGCGACATGCGCGTCCTCGGCCGAACGTCCGAACGAGAAATGGCCCGGGCTGCCCCAGGAGCCGCGATAATGGAGCGTCAGCACGTTCCAGCCGGCACGGCGCGCGGCCTGGGCGAGGTCGAGATTCTGCTCGTTGCCCGGGAACCCGTGAAGCAGCAGCAGGGTTGGGTGAGGCGCCCGGCCCGACGCCGTATACATCACCGCATTCATCGCGCCGTCGCCCGACGGAATGACGAAGGCGGACATGCCTGCCGGCGCGGTCGCATCGGCCACGGGATCTGCGATCACCGCGCGATGGATTTCATCCTTCGCATTTGCCGGTGCGATCGACAGCAGGGTTGCAAGCGCGAAGATCAGGCACCGCATGTTCAATTCCCCACCAGAATTCGTCGTTTAACTGCCGCCGGCCTCGAGATCGCGTGCCACCTTGGGATCGCGCAGCAGCTTGTCGATATGTGTGCCTTCGTCGAAGCTCTCATCCGCAAGGAATTTGAGCTTCGCGGCATATTTCATCTTCACGCGACGGGCGACCTCGCGCTGGAAATAGGCAGTGTTGGTCCTGAGCGCCTTCAGCACCGCTTCCTCGTCGCGGCCGAGCAGCGGCTTCACGAAGACGGTCGCGTGGCGCAGGTCGGGCGACATGCGGACTTCTGTGACGGAGACCGGCAGCTTCGCCAGCACATCGTCATGCACCTCGCCGCGCGTCAGGATCTCGCTCAAGATATGGCGCACCTGCTCGCCCACGCGCAGGACGCGGACGGAGCGGGTTTCGGTCGTTTCATTTCGCATCTTCAAATCACCAATCGACCGTCGCCCGGGTTATCCAGGGCGACGGCCCATGCTTGCACGTTCGCGTCAAAGCGTCCGGTCGCGCATCTCGACCTCGAAGGTTTCGAGATAGTCGCCCGCCCGGATGTCGGTGAAATTCTGCGTGAAGGTGACGCCGCACTCCAGTCCGGCGCGGACTTCGGCCACATCGTCCTTGAAGCGACGAAGCGACGCGATTTCGCCATTGTAGATGATGACGTCCTCGCGGGTGATGCGTGCCTTCAGCGCCTTGCGGATCACGCCCTCGGTGACGAGCAGACCTGCCGCCTTGCCGTGCTTGCCCGCGGAGAAGACGTCGCGGATCTCGGCGCGGCCGACCACCGTCTCGATCGCTTCCGGTCCGAGCTCGCCCGCCATTTCCGAACGAATGTCGTCGGTGAGGTGGTAGATCACGTCGAAATATTTGAAGCGGACCTTGTCGCGTGCGCCGATCTCGCGAGCCTTGGCATTGGGTCGGACGTTGAAGCCGATGATCGGCGCGTTCGAGGCCTTGGCCAGGGTCACGTCGGACTCGGTGATGGCGCCCACGCCCGAATGGAGCACGCGCACCTTGATCTCGTCGGTCGAGATCTTGTGGAGTGCCGCAACGATCGCTTCGGTCGAACCCTGCACGTCCGCCTTCACGACCACCGCATATTCCAGCGCCTTGTTGGCCTGGAGCGACGAGAACATCGTGTCGAGCGACGCCGGGGCGGTCGCGGTGCGCTTCTGCGTGGCAAGCTGCTCGCGATAGGCGGCAACTTCGCGCGCGCGCGCTTCGTTCTCGACCACCGAAAGCGGATCGCCTGCGCCGGGCGTGCCCGAGAGGCCGAGCACTTCGACGGGCATTGACGGGCCGGCTTCCTTGATCTGCTGACCCTTGTCATTGACCATCGCGCGGACCTTGCCGCTCTGCTGGCCGACGACGAACACGTCGCCGACGCGCAGCGTGCCGCGTCCGACCAGGACGGTGGCGACGGGGCCGCGACCCTTGTCGAGCTTGGCCTCGATCACCGTGCCTTCGGCGGCGCGATCGGGATTGGCCTTGAGCTCGAGCAATTCGGCCTGGATCAGGATCTTGTCGATCAGCGCATCCAGATTGAGCTTCTTCAGCGCCGAGACTTCGACATCCTGGACTTCGCCGCCCATGTCCTCGACCACGATCTCATGCTCGAGCAGACGCTCGCGCACGCGCTGCGGATTGGCGCCTTCCTTGTCGATCTTGTTGATCGCCACGATCATCGGCACGCCGGCCGCCTTGGTGTGGTTGATCGCCTCGATCGTCTGCGGCATCAGCCCGTCATCGGCCGCGACGACGAGCACGACGATATCGGTCACATGCGCGCCGCGTGCGCGCATGTCGGTAAAGGCCTCGTGGCCCGGCGTGTCGAGGAAGGTGATCTTGTCGCCCGATTTCACCTGAACCTGATAGGCGCCGATATGCTGGGTGATGCCACCGGCCTCGCCCGCGACGACATCGGTGCCGCGCAGCGCATCGAGCAGCGAGGTCTTGCCGTGATCGACATGGCCCATGATCGTGACCACCGGCGGACGTGGCAGAAGCGTTTCCATGGCGTCCACATCGGCCGCGCTGTCGATCTCGATATCCGAATCGGACACGCGCTTGATGTTGTGGCCGAACTCGGTGACGAGCAGTTCGGCGGTGTCCTGGTCGATCGTCTGGGTGACGGTGACCGGCACGCCCATCTTGAATAGCGCCTTCACCAGGTCGGCGCCCTTCTCGGCCATACGATTGGCCAGTTCCTGGACGGTGATGCCTTCGGGCACGACGACGTCGCGGACCTGCTTGATCTGCGGCTGGCCGCTGCCGGCGTAATGCGCGCGGCGTTCCTTCTCGCGAGCGCGCTTGAGCGCCGCGAGGCTGCGGGCGCGGGCGCCTTCGCTGTCGTCGAGCGCCTTGGTGACGGTCAGCTTGCCCGATTGACGACGGTCGTCGCCACCGCGCGGACGCGCGGGACGTGCCGGCGGTTCGGGCCGCTTGGGGCTGGGCACCGGGGTGAACTTGCGCGGCGCGGGACGGTTGTCCTCCTGGCGCGGGGTTTCGGCGGGTGCGGTTGCAGTCGCAGCTGCTGCCTCCGGAGCGGCTGTCGCCGCTGCCGGTGCCGTCGCCGCCACAGGCGCAGTTGCAGCGGCCGCCGCAACTGCGGGCGCCGGGGCAGGTGCCGGTTCGGGCGCGGGCGGCGGATTGGCGGCCTCTTCCTCGGCCTTCCGATTCTGCTCGATGCGACGCTTTTCTTCCTCGATCGCGGCCAGCTTCTGCTGTTCCTCGCGACGGCGCGCTTCCTCGAGCGCGTTCATGCGCGCCTCTTCGGCCTCGCGAAGCAGCTTGGCCTGCATCTCCTGGCGCGACAACAGGCTGTCCTGTGGACGCGGCGCCGGAGGCGGCGGCGGCGGTGGGCTGGCGACGGGCGCCGCCGGCACCGGCGTCGACGCGACGGGTTCGGCCTGCTCGACGGGTGCGGCTTCGGCCTCGCCGGGCTTGCCCAGGATGCGGCGGCGCTTGACCTCCACGACCACGGTGTTCGAGCGGCCATGGCTGAAGCTCTGCTTCACCTTGCCGGTCTCAACCGTGCGCTTCAGCCCCAGCGGTGCGCGCATGCCCAGTTTCGGCTTGTCGTTGTCCGTATCACTCATCGACTGATCTCAAACCCTTCGTTCTCTTGTCCGCCCGTCATGCGCCCGTGGCGCATGAACCCTGCGCCGCATTTGCGCAAGGCTCCGCACTAGGCCCACTTCCGATAAAATCCCGCCAACGGTCGATGGCGCTCTTCACACGCTCGGCCGCTGCCCGATCTGTCACCGCGACATGGACAGCGTTCTCGCGGCCCAGCGCCAATGACAATATAGTCCGACCGACAGGCAAAGTCATGCCCCTGAGGTCGCTTCCTTCCGCATCGCTGCCGACGCGCCATGCCTGGTCGAGCTTGCGGGTGCCGTCGGCACTTGCGTCGGCGGCATGGAGCAGCAGGCGGACCTGGCCCTTTCGGGCGGCATCCTGGATCTTCTCCGATCCGATCAGCACCGCGCCGGAGCGCGATTCGAGGCCGAGCCGGTTGAGCGCGTCACGTTCCAGCGCCTCGGCGATGCGAGCGCCGAGATCGGCGGGCGCGGAGACCGCGCCCGATTTGAAGGCCCGTGCCAGCGCACCCTTGAGCTTGCCCTTGGCATTGGCCGCGTCGAGCGCGGCGCGATCCACGCCGATCCATGCGCCGCGACCCGGCGCGCGGGCACGGACATCGGGCGCGACAATGTCGTCCGGTCCGAGCGCGAGCCGGATCAGCCCCTCGCGCGATTCGCTCTCGCCCGACAGGATGCACTTGCGGTCGTTCACGGGCGCCCCCTGTCGCAGGAGGCGCCGGAACGCACCGATGTCGCTCGATTACGCCTTAGCGTCTCATTGGGAGGTATCCGCAACCGCGTCCTCCCCTTCATCCTCGAACCAGTGGGCGCGTGCGGCCATGATGATCTCGTTGCCCTGTTCTTCGCTGAGGCCGTATTCGGCGAGCACGCCGCCCTTGTCCTCGGGGCGATTGGCGTCGTTGCGACGACGCGGATCGCTGCGCTTCTTCTGGATCAGCTCGTCGGTGGCGAGATCGGCGAGATCGTCGAGCGTCTTGATCCCGGCCTTGCCCAGCGTGACCAGCATCGCTTCGGTCAGATAGGGCATGCCGGCCACGGCATCCTCGACGCCCAGCGAACGGCGCAGTTCGCGATTGGCTTCCTCGCGGCGATCGAGCGCTTCCTGCGCGCGATTCTGCAGTTCGGAGGCCAGTTCCTCGTCGAAACCCTCGATCATCGAAAGCTCTTCAGCCTCGACATAGGCGACTTCCTCGAGCGCGCCGAAGCCTTCGGCGACCAGCAGCTGCGCCAGCGTCTCGTCGACGTCGAGCTCGTTCTGGAACATCTCGGACCGTTCGATGAATTCGCGCTGGCGCTTCTCGCTCGCATCGGCCTCGGTCATGATGTCGATCGCCTTGGCCGTCAGCTGGCTGGCGAGGCGGACATTCTGGCCGCGGCGGCCGATGGCGAGGCTCAGCTGATCGTCAGGCACGACCACCTCGATCCGGTCTTCCTCTTCGTCGAGGACGACGCGGCTGACGCTGGCGGGCTGAAGCGCGTTCACGACGAAGGTCGCGATGTCTTCCGACCAGGGAATGATGTCGATCTTTTCGCCCTGCATTTCCTGGACGACCGCCTGGACGCGGCTGCCCTTCATGCCGACGCACGCACCGACCGGATCGATGCTCGAATCATGGCTGATCACGCCGATCTTGGCGCGGCTGCCCGGATCGCGCGCGGCGGCCTTGATCTCGATGATGCCGTCGTAGATTTCGGGCACTTCCTGCGCGAACAGCTT